>CALVNE010000019.1 GCA_944349515.1 uncultured Clostridia bacterium
TGGTCGGGGTGGAGGGTCTCGAACCCCCGACCTCACGGTCCCAAACCGCGCGCTCTACCAACTGAGCCACACCCCGTCAGAACAACACTTGCTCTGTTATTTTATGATAATTTCCGAAAAAAGTCAAGGAAAAACGCAAAAAAAATTATATTTTCTTTGATAAAATAAAAAAGTCAGAATTTTACTGACTAAATTTGATTTATAAAAACATAAAACAAAAATCTAAATGATTAATTGGAAAGTTTTTTTCTGAGCGTTTCAAGGATTTTGTTTTCTAGGCGACTGACCTGCACCTGAGACACGCCAAGCTCTTTGGCAATCTCGCTTTGAGTTTTGTCGTTAAAATAGCGCATAAGTATGATTTTTTTGTCCCGCTCATCAAGTTTCTCAATAACCTCTTTGAGCGCGATATTGTCAACAAAGTCCGACCCGCCCGTCTCGCCGTCATATCGGTCAATCATGGTGAGCCCCTCCTCCTCGCCGTCTTCGTATGGCGCAAAAAGTGACACCGGCATTTTGGCGGAGTCCATCACAAGCACAACGTCCTGCTCGGTGATGTTGAACGCCTTGGCAATCTCGGCGATGCTTGGCTTACGGTTATTTATGGCGAAAAATTCGTCCAAAAATTTGTTGACCTTTAAATTCAAAGTTTTTATGGCGCGCGAAACCTTAACCGCTCCGTCATCACGCATAAAGCGCTTGATTTCTCCAATCACCATTGGCACAACATAGGTGGAGAATTTGACATTAAAGGAGCAGTCAAAGTTATTTATCGCCTTCAAAAAGCCCAAACAGCCAAGTTGGTAGAGGTCGTCGCTTTCAATCCCCTTACCGCGAAACCACTTCACCACGCTTTTGATAAGAGGTGAGTTTTCCTTGACAAGACGCTCTTTAGCGTCCAGATTGCCGTTTTGCGCTTCTTTAATTAAGGATATCGTCTCTTGTTGACTTAGCATCTCACTTCGCTCATGGTATTGACAATCTTTTTGGTCATTTTGACGGTTGTGCCGAAAGAATTTGAGGTCACCTCCACCTCGTCCATAAAACTTTCCATAACGGTAAAGCCCATGCCGGAGCGGTCCTCGCCGGGCTTTGAGGTATAGAAAGGCTCGCGCGCCTTCTCGACGTCCTTTATCCCCACGCCCTTGTCGATAACGGTAATGGTGATAACATCATCCTCAAGTTCGCACCTAAGCGTAATGTCCCCTTTTATGGCGTTAGGATAGGCGTGTACCACGCAGTTAGTCACCGCCTCACTGACGGCAGTTTTGATGTCGGTTATTTCGTCCACCGACGGATTGAGTTGCACGCAAAATGACGCCACGCACACACGTGCAAACCCCTCATTGATTGAAAGCGCTTTAAAGGTCACTTCCATAAAATTTGAATATTTCATACTTACTCCTTAAACAATTTTTGGCATGATTTCATAAAGCCCTGTCATTTTAAAAATCTTCTCCGCGTGACTCGACGGATTGCAGATATAGATTGGAATATTTTTGTCTTTCATCTTTTTGTAGCGCCCGATAAGCACGCCAATGCCGGTGGAATCCATGAACGCTAGTTCGCTTAAATCGATAACAATCTTTTGAAAATTCGGCTTTGAAAAGAGTTCGTCAAGCGTCAGTTTTGTGTAATTCGCCGTATGTTCATCAAGTTCCCCGCAAAGAAGGACATAGAGCGTGCCGTTTGATATGCGACTTTTAATTTGCATACTTTCCTCCTCACGGAAAGATGATAGCATACGAAAAATAATAAAATTTGACAGCCTTTATCGAAAAAAGACTGTTTTTGAAGAACAAAAACCCAAGAATAAAATTTTATTTCTGAAAAAATGCAAAAATTTTCCTTTAAAACACAAAAAAATTTTGTAAAAATGTTAATTTAATGCTATAATGAATAAGATAGTTAAAAAAGGAATTATTTATTATGGCTAAAAAAACGGACATTATTGTTGTAACCGACCCGGGCGTGGACGACGCTATTGCGCTCATGTACGCCATTTTTTCCGACGAGATAAACATAAAACTACTCTGCGTTGCTGGCGGAAATGGCGCCATTAAAAACACCACAAACAACACGCTCTTTTTAAAGGAACTCTTTAAGTGCGACGCACCCGTGGCAGTGGGACCTAATCACCCACTTAACCGCGAGCCGGTTTATGCCAAAAGTGCGCAAGGCAAAGGCGGACTTGGTGGTTACAAAGTTAATTCCAAAAAATTACAAACAAAACCTATCGAAACCCCAGCCTGTGATGCCATGTATGAAACACTGAAAAAAAGCAGAAAAAAACTGCCTATCGTGGCGATAGGTCCAATGACGAGCGTGGCAGAAATGCTTTTGAAGTACCCAGACAGCGCAAAGTACATCAAAGAAATCATCTTTATGGGCGGAACGAAGGAAAAAATTTACGGCAAACCGTATCGCGAGTTCAACATCAGTTTTGACCCTGAGTGCGTGGATATCGTCATCAAAAGTGGCGCGCCTCTTGTTATGGTGCCTATGGAACTTGGGCATTTTGCGTACCTAAACAAAGACGATATCAAACTTTTCAAGCATACCAACAAAATCGGCAAAATTTTTGCCAAAATGTTCACAAAATATCGCGACTATCATGTTGGGAATCGTGGTGCCGCCGTGCATGACGTTTGTGCGTTTTACTACCTCACCCGCCCAGAGAACATGAAAATGGAAAAAGGTCATGTTGAAATTAAATATTATAAAGACGAGAAAGAAGAGTTCGGCTACATCGACACCTCTTACGACAAAACCCCAAACGCCACAATATGTGTGGATATGGATATCCTTAAGTTCAAATACGACCTCTTCGACGCCCTTGAAGAAAGTGGTAAAGTTTTAGAAAAAAAGAAAATTTAAAATTTGGTATTGAAAACTTGATAGTTTTATGTTATAATACGTTTAAGGAGAGATAGAAATGGATAATTTAAAATTTTTAAGAGAAAATATAAGTGAACTTGAAAGATTAAATAAAAACGCTCATACTAGACGTATTTATAAAACTTCTGATAAAAGAGACTATGAAAAAATGCCTTTTATTTATCTTAATTTGTTAACTTTAAAGAACAATTCAAAACCAACAAGTTCTAGAAATCTAATCAATTTATTTAATAATTTTGAAGAAGTTAAAGGTTATTACAAAAATGAGATTACGCCTTCCACTTCAATCATATACAATGATTTTTCAGTATATTATTTTGATGAACATACTGAAGCCGAATTTTTGCCAAAGCAAACATATTTATATCGCAAATATATTCATAGTTTTTTACAAAATATAGATGAAGTAAAGGCTAATGAATATTTACAGTCATTAAAAGAATATATAAAACAACATAAAACTCAAGAAAAAGAAACTGTGAAATATTTAAACCATGCAATGAACGCTATTATAGAAGTGTATGATTCTTTAGATGAAGATAGGGTAGAATTAAAAAAAGTATATTTAAATAGAGCACAATGGTTAGATTTTTATGAAGATGCATTAAGCAACAATAAAGATACAATATAAAAAATCACGGCGGTGCCGTGATTTTAGTTTTTCTTTTTCTTATCTTCAACAACAGTTTCGTTCTTATACGTTCCGCAGTTTTTGCATACCTTGTGAGGTGCTTTTAGTTCATGACATTTTGGGCACTCAACAAGCGTAACTGCCTCCGCCTTGAAGTTTGCGGAATTGCGCGTATTTCTTCTCTGTTTTGAAACCTTACCCTTTGGAACAGCCATTTTTCTTCTCCTTTTAGTAAATTTCTTGATTTTGCTAAGTTATTTTACATCATAAAACTAGATTTGTCAAGTTTTATTTAGACTTTTTTAATTTTTTTACAATTTGAACAGTGTCACGCGCCATCATAAGTTCCTCGTCGGTTGGAATGACGTAGATTTTAATCTTAGAGTTATCGGCAGAAATGAGTTCCACCTGTCCGCGTTTAAAGTTGTTATTCTTCTCTTTATCAAGCACAACGCCCAAGTTTTCCATGTTCTCTAGTATCTGTTCGCGCGCCTCTGCACTGTTCTCACCAATGCCGCCTGTGAACACAATCGCATCAGTGCCGTTTAAAACAGCAAGATATGAGCCGATATATTTTTTCACCGAGTATGCAAGAAGGTCAAGTGCAAGCTTAGCCCTTTTATTTCCGCCCACAGCCGCCTTTGTGGTTTCTCTATGGTCACTTGAAACACCCGAAACGCCCAAAAGTCCGCATTCCTTATTGAGATAATTTAAAACCTCATCAACGGTTTGATTCTTATGTGAGCATAAAAACTGCACAACGCTTGGGTCGATATCGCCCGAGCGCGTTCCCATAACGACGCCTTGAAGAGGTGTGAGTCCCATGGAAGTGTCTACGCTTTCGCCATTTTTGATTGCAGTAATTGACGAGCCATTGCCGATATGGCAAGTGACAGCATTGACAGATTTTACATCTTTATTTAGCACTCTTGCAAGCTCTTGCACAACATAACGGTGGCTTGTGCCGTGCGCGCCATATCTTCTTATACGATATTTTTCATAGTCCTCATACTTAATCGCATACATATATGCCTTTTCTGGCATGGTAGCGTGAAAAGCGGTGTCGAATATGGCAACTTGAGGAATATTTGGCATCACCTTTTTGCACGCGCGCATCCCCATAGCGTTGGCAGGGTTATGAAGTGGAGCCATTTCGGAAAGTTTTTCGATTTGCTCGATGACCTTATCGTCGATAAGCGTAGATTCCTTAAAAATCCACCCGCCCATAACCACGCGGTGACCGATAGCGTCGATTTCGTCAAAACTTTTGATGACGCCGTTATCCTTGTCTACCAAAATGTCAAGAACCTTCTTAATCGCCTCTTCGTGATTTTTAGCGCCCTTAAAAACATCCTCTTTGCCGTCATGCTTATAGGAAATGACAGGGTCAGCAAGCCCGATTTTCTCGCAATTGCCCTTGGCGATAAGTGTTTCTGTTTTCATATCCAAAAGTTGATATTTTAAGGAAGAACTTCCCGCATTGATAATTAAAATTTTCATAATTTCTCCTTTTTTTTACGCTTTTTTTAAATTTTTTCTATAAATTTATCATTTTTTTTGTGATTTTTTGTTATCTACCTAAAAAATATCGAGAGGAAGATTTCTTAAATATTCCTAAGTTTTCTTAAAAATTTCCCCTTATAAATTTTACGCCGCGCCTAAAATTAATCGACTTACGCAAAAACTCACTTTTTTTCCTCGTCGCATTGAAGCGCTGTTATCACGCTGAGCATGACGATGTCGTTGACATTGCACCCGCGCGACAAGTCGTTAACCGGCTTTTTGAGATTTTGTAGGATAGGTCCAACTGCATTCAGCCCGCCGATATATTGCGTGACCTTATAGCAGATATTCCCTGCGTTGATATCGGGGAAGATAAGCACATTCGCGTCGCCACCGATAGGGCTGTTTGGCGCCTTGTGGTCGGCAACCGACTTCACCATTGCCGCATCAAATTGCAGTTCGCCGTCAGCAAGCACGTCTTTATTTTTCTTTTTGAAAATTTCGAAAGCCTCGCGAACCTTGGTCACATCGTCGCTCTTCGCGCTACCCTTTGTGGAGTAGGACAAAAACGCCACCTTTGGCGTGCCGATTTTAAACGCCCTCGCGCTCTCCACACTAGCCTCCGCAATTGCCGACAGCGTTTCAGCATCCGGTTTTTCAATGACGCCACAGTCGGACAGGATAAGCGCCTTGCCTTTCAAAAACTTGTTGTCACCATAGACGAGAAAGCACGAGGAAACCGGGTTTTTATTCTTCGCTTTGATAATTTGAAGTGCCGGCCTCACAGTGTTCGCCGTTGGCGCCTCCGCTCCAGCCACCATGCCGTCGGCGTATCCGCATTCCACAAGGAGCGTGGCAAAATAGTAAGGGTCCTTTTCCAGTTCGTCAGCCTCTTCCATTGTCATGCCCTTTTTCTTTCTCTTTTCATAGAGCGTTTTCACAAGTTTTTTTCTGTCTGGAAAGGTGACAGGGTTGACAATTTCAAATTTTTCCAAACTTTTATCGCGAAGGATAAGCGCGCTAGCGTCGCCCACAAGTAAAACTTTACAAATCTTCTTCTTTTGCAAAATTTTAACCGCTTCAAGTGTTCTATCCGAAAAACTTACCTCGGGAAAGACGATGGTTTTTTGCTTACGTTTTGCCTCTTTCACTAAATCTTTTATCTTAAACATCTTAAACTCCACTTCTTTTTTATGATTAGGAAAAATAGAATATATTGTCTAAATATATCTTTACATTATAGAGGCAAACGGCGAGATTGTCAAATAAAAAGGAGTGGTTTTGAAAAATATTTTTGTAAAAAAGGAAAAGAAAGCGAGCCTTACAAATAAAGATGCAAGCGCCGTAGTGGCTAATAGCGCTGTGCAAGATAAAAACACGCTTGTGAAAATTTTGCTTACAACTCTCATTATCTTTTTCATTGCAAACATCATAATAAGCCCAGCAAAGTACATCAAGGAGGGCTTAAACGGCATAAGCGCGTGGGCGTTCAATGTTCTGCCAAGCGTGCTCCCCTTTATGTTCTTCACAAAAGCGCTCTCCTCACTCGGGCAAATGGAAAAACTCACTCGCCCTTTTCAGCGTGTGACAAAAACACTCTTTAACACCCCGCCCATTTCATTATACACCTTTCTCATGGCAATTCTCTCTGGCTATCCCGTTGGCTCGAAAATGATTGCCGACCTCTTCACGCAAGGCAAAATCAACAAAGAGGAAGCCTACAGAATGTTCGCCTTTTGCTCGACCTCGGGACCTATGTTCATTGTTGGCGCCGTGGGAGCCTCCATGTTTAAAAGCGCAAGCATTGGATATATCCTTTTCCTATCACATATACTATCCGCCTTTTTAAACGGACTTATTTACAGAAAGATAGGCGTTAAAAATTTAGAAAATTCAAAAAACGTAAGAAATCACCTCAAAAAACGCAAAAAAAGTGAAAAAAAGCGTAAAAAAGTAACTTTTTTGTCAATTTGGAATAAGAATTTTCTAAAAAGCGGAAATAGCAAAAAGAAAGAAAAGGAGCAAACCGCTCACAAATCTGAGCAAAACGTGGCGCTTAAAAGTGAAAATATAGAGAAAAATAGTTTGCAAAAGTCTAGCGATATAGCGCTAAAAATTGATAAGAAAATCACCGAAGAAAAGAGAGAAAATAACAATGTCGACATCAGCGAAATTGTGCTCTCTTCCACCACTGCCATACTATCGGTCGGTTGCATAATTGCCATATTTTTTATAGTAATCGAATGCCTTTCGCCTATCTTTAGCCTTTTTCCAGAAAATATCTCCGCCTTCCTTGAAGGAGCTATAGAAATAACAAAGGGCTGTTTGAGTTTATCGGAACTTGCCAACATCAAACTCGCCGTGGTTCTAGCAAGCTTCGTGATAGGTTTTGGCGGAATATCCACCCTTCTTCAATCCTTAACCATGCTTCAACAGGTGAAAATGCCGGTCAAACTTTTCGCCCTTCAAAAATTCACACACGCTCTTCTCTCCGCCCTCATCTCAACAATTATGGTGCTTGTGTTAATGTAAAAAATGAAAAAAAGACAATGACACTCGGCACCGTCTTATTTCTACTATAATAATTTTAATATATTTATCAAAACCATACTGCTATATTAACATAACAAATTTTTTCATAAAATTACACAAAAATGCTTTTAACCTAATCTTTCTTATAGAAATGATATCCGCCGACTGCAAGCACTCTTGGACCGGTGTGCGTAGCGATTGAAAGTGACAATGGGTCAACATAGGTGAAAGGAATGTTTGGAAATTCTTTGATTAACTCTTGCTTAAAAATTTCAGCGTTTTCATCATTTGTTGTATGAGCAACTGCAATAGCAAACTCACCATTTTGAACATATTTTGCAAAGCGACCCTCTAAGTCTTTCTTCAGCGCAGAAATCATCTTCTTCTTAGCCGCTTTGATGTTAGTCACCATGGCAAATTTATCAAGTTTTCCACCTTGAATGGTCAAAATCGGCTTGATGTTTAAAACGGTACCAATCGCTGCCGCTGCTGGCGTCACGCGTCCGCCTTGTTTAAGATATTTAAGCGTGTCAACAACAAGGTAGATTGTGGAATTGAGCCCGTCATTTTCAAGATAGTCTTTAATTTCTTTGGCATCCCACCCCTCTTGCACAAGTTTAATGGCGTCAAAAATTGAGGCTTTTGAGGTGATAGAAATGCGTTTATTATCAACCACAAACACCCTGCCCGGAAACTGTTCTTCGGCAAATTTTTGAGCCGTTTCACAAGACTGACTTAACGCACTTGACATAGGGAAATGTAGAATTTGGTCATGGGTTTTTAAAAGTTCTGCCCAAAGGTCCACGATTTCGTTGATATTAGGTTGAGAAGTTGTTATCCTCACGCCCTCTCTTTGAAGCCTATAGAATTCCTCTTGCTTAAGGTCCACTTCTTCATATAGAACGTCCTCGCCGATGATAAACGGCATAGGCACAACACTTATCCCAAGGTGCTTACCTTCCTTCGGCGTAATTCCGCTGTTACTGTCAACAACGATAGCAATCTTTTTCATAAAATCTCCTTTTAATTTTATCCAATGAGGATTATACACTATTTTCTATTATATTCCAAACAATTTTCAAAAATTATTAAAAATATTTCTTAAAATTATGCTTAAAAAATTTTAACTATATAACTGACTGCGCTACAATATAAGAAAAAAGAAACTTAAAAAATTTTAAATACCTGCGGTTAAAGACATTTCAAATTTTTCTAGATGAATGACAGGTCAAAAATATCACTTGATAGCGCTTAGAAACCTCCTTCACCAACTCTCTTGCCAAAGAAAGGTTCTTATCGTCTAAATTCACAAACGGGTCGTCTAAAATGACAAAGGGTTTTTCGTTTTCAAACAACAGGTCAATAAGCGCAAATCGTTTACAAATCGCCACCAAGTCTTGCAAGCCGGCGCTAAGATACCCCTCCTCTGCCATATTGCGACCAAGGTGAACATCAAGGTTGGCATCGACTATAATTTCATCGTCCACAACAAACCTTTTATACACCTCGTTAAACTTCTGCTGAACAGGCTCAACATACCGCTTTGAGAGGTTTTGCGAAGAGGACATAAGAAAGGTTCCTGTTTTTTCTAAAATGCCGATTTTTTGTTCTAATTCCTCCACCCTTTCTTTGTCGGTCTCTAGCCTATCGTTGCATTCCGAAAGCGGAAGGCTTTCTATTTCATTTTGATAGTGTTTTAAATCGTTTTGCCTTTCAACGCGCAACCTTTCAATACTGTTAATCTTATTAGCAACATCTTCATAGCGAGCCACAAACTTCTCAATCGAGCCACCAAAGAGATTGGTTATTTCATTTTCAATCTCGGTTATCTCCGCTCTAATTTCCCTTACTTTTAAGTAATTTTCCTCGTTTAAATTCCCTTCAACGTTTTGATTTTGGTATACCAGTCCACCATCGCTCTCAACTTCGCCAACACTTGAATTTTTCACGTTTATGTCGCTTTTTAAGTGATTTTTATCAAAAAATTCACTTTTTTTCACATTTTTTGCGTTTTTTAAGGCATTTTTTTGCGTTTTTTGTTTTAAGGCGAAAAATAGTAATATAGCAAATCCCACAAAAAACACCGCTGTAAGCATGCTGAAAATAAGCCTATCTATCGCAAAAATACAAACTGCCATAACAACTGTGACTAAAAACATCACAAGGGATAAACTTAAAAGAATTTTCTTCGACTTGCCTTTGCGCTCTGCAATATTTTCCTCGGCGAAAGACACATCATCTTTCAAAGCATTTTCTTGCAGTTTATTTTTTTCAATGTTTTTTAAGGTGTCATTTAGATAAAACTCTTTGGCGCTTTTTTCCGCTTGCAATTTCTCGTATCCTTTTTGCTTTAAGTCCATGTCATTTTTAATGCGCTTTAATTCGCTCAGTTTTTGCTCGTACTCCGCAAGGTTATTTTTCGCAAGCGCCATCTTATCAGTAAGCGCGCTCTCTTTCATGGTCAACTCTCTAAGTCTCGTCTTGTCGCCGTCTAGGTTCACGGTTTTAAGTTCACTCTTTAAATCTCTAATTTTTTGCTTAATCCTCTCAATCGCCTTACTAAGCGCGTCAACATCATCTCCATAAAGTTTGCCTGTCGAGAGTGACGCTTTAATGTCGTCATTGATTTCGCTCGGAAGTTCCTTTTGCCCGAAAAAGACAGTGGCGTCGAAAGTCTCCTTCCCCACCCCGAAAAGTTCGCGTCCAATATTTTGCGAAAAGGCATTGCTTACAAGGTTGCTTTCCGCATCGTAAAGCGCGAACTCGTCCGTCGTCTGAGTACGGTTGAACACCCGCCTAATTTTAAACTTGCCTTTTTGACACTCAAACACCAACTCTCCGCCGAATTTTCCGCCGTCGAAAGGTTGATATTTTGTGCGGTCTGTAAGTTTACTGTTCTTCCTTGCGTTTGCGCCCAGCCCATAAAACATCGCCTTAATAAAAGAGGCAAGCGTGGTTTTCCCATAGCCATTTTTCTCGCAAATTGAAGTTATATTTTCATTAAAGGACACATCAACATTTTTTAATTTCCCAAACGCGTCTATGTGGCAAGATATCAATTTCATAGCAGTATATCCTCCCCTTTAAGCGCCGACAGCCCAATCGTGGCAATTTTTTCTTTTTCTAAATCGGAGAGATTGCTTTCGAACACTTCTTTCAAAAACTCGCTTTTTAAGGAAAGTTTGTCCTCCTTATACTTTACAAAGTCAAAAAGCGTGGTTGTTTCGTCCACAACCTCCAAATAGAAAAATTTTCCATACAGGTTTTGCTTAATTAATTCCACTTGCACAGGGTTATCTTCTGTATGCTTGCCCTTTAATATAATCTTCACAAGGTCGGTTTTAGAAAGGTTTGAAGCAATTTCTTCCACCTTTTGCATAACTTGAAAATGATTGACATCTGGCGTGATGGTAAGTTCAATCTTCCTATAATCATACCTGCTGAAAGGGATAAACTCGCGTTTAAAATTCCCGTTTTCGACATCCAAAAGATAGAAGCCTTTTTTCTCTCCGATTTTCACTGTATCGTTAAAACTTTTACCTTCCAAACATCCGCTATACTGCCATATTCCACGATTGTCAATCTTTCCGTCTTGTCTTAAGTGAATGTGACCAAGCGCCAGATAGTCGATATTTCTCCCCTGCAAGTTGTTCGTGTAAACGCCGTTAAAATATTCATCCGTGGCATTTATCGGCTGGTGAAGCATTAAGATATTGAACCTATCCTTTTGAAAATCTATCGAATAATAGAAATTTGAGGGCAAGTACCTTGGAAGCGACGCCCCACCCACTACAACATTTTCGCCTAAATCAACTTTCGAAAAATTCTCTTTGAATAGGATAAAATTTTTCGGCATTTCGTCGTCTGCAAAAGGGCAAAAGTTGGCGTCATGATTACCCCAAATATAGAAAAATTTGATGCTAGGATGACTTAACACCGCCTTTTTAAACAAATTTACCGAATTTTTACTCGGCGAAGGCACATCAAAGGTATCTCCACATAGAAGAATCGCACCCACGCCATTTGTTTCAGCATACTGCACCAAATCGAAAAAGTTTTGAAGAAGTTGATTTCTCTTCAACTTTCTCTCATCCGCGCCCAGCCCTTTCAATTCTTTAATATCAATATGAATATCCGCACAATGAATTATTTTCATAGAATGTATTATATCAAATCCGCCCAAAAAGACAAAACAAAAAGGTATGTTTACTAAAAAAATATAATTTTAAAAATAAAAAAGTTCTATTAGAAAATTATGTATAATTAGAAAAACTTTCAATAAAATCACATAAAATGGCATAAAAAAATTTATAAGCCTTAGCCTATAAATTTCTCGTTCATTATTTTTTAGATTTCTTTGACTTTTTTGTGTCGTTAGCTTCAACCACTTCTGCCTCAGCGCTTTCTTCCTTTGAAGGAATTTCAGCAGCGACCATTTCTTCTTTTACTTCAACCAGTTTCTCTTTACTTTCTTTTTTAGCCTCTTTCTTTTCAAGTTTAGCCTTTTCTTCTTCCTCTTTCTTTAAGGCTTCGGCTTTAAGTTCCTCTTCGCTCTTGAAAACGGTGTAGATAGCATAAGCGTCAACGGTTAAATAACTCTTTTCCTTTCCGCCTGTTTCGATAACAACAAGTTTTTGAGTTTCGTCAAATTTAAGTTCGGTGATTGTTCCATAAACACCGCTTGTTGTCAGCACCTTATCGCCAACTTTAAGTGAATTTGTTTGCTCTTGAATTTTTTGTGTTTCCTTTTTGTTTTTGCTGTTCATCATGATAGGAAGCGCGATTAACATCAAAACAACGATACCTATTAAAACATAGTTGATGACATTTTCCATAATATTCTCCTTTATTTAAAATAGAACCCCATTAAAAGGACTAAGAAAATCACACAAAGCGGAATGGCTAGTTCGTTGATGCCCATGAAATTTTCTCCTTTTAATAGTAACATAGTTTACTAAAATTTTCCAAACGAAATTAAGCGAAAAATGAAATTTTTAGAATTTTCTTAGCAATTCGCTAAAATATTTTAAAAATTCGCCTTAAAAATTCGCTCTAGTTCGACCTTTTCAATGAAAATTTTACCACAAAACCTCGACCCTGTCAAGAGTGAAATTTAGGCAATTTTATTTGTTCAAAACAACCACTCTAAAACTACTCTAATTGAGAAAAAATAGCAATAAAAATATTGCTAAATTTTCTTTGTTCTTATCTCTTCTTTTAAACGAGCAATAAAGTCGTTTAGATTAAGTCCGCTCTTATTTTCATATCCGCGTCCACGAATGGAAATTGTCTTATTTTTCTCTTCTTCATCGCCGACAATGATAAGATATGGCACTTTTTCGTTTAACGCCTCACGTATTTTATAACCTATCTTCTCGTTTCGGTTATCACTCTCCGCTCTTAAACCATTTTCACGAAGCGTTGAAACAATCTCATTGACATAGTCGCTATTTCGCTCTGTCAATGATAGCACCCTAACCTGCTCTGGCGAAAGCCAAAGCGGAAACGCGCCGGCAAAGTTCTCGATGAGCAAGCCGATAAAGCGGTCGATTGAGCCATAGATAACTCTGTGTATCATGATAGGGCGATGTTTTTCTCCGTCCTCGCCGACATAATCAAGTTCAAAGCGCTGAGGGAGTTGGAAATCAAGTTGAATTGTTCCGCACTGCCAAGTTCTGCCTATGGTGTCTGTTAAGTGGAAATCAATCTTAGGTCCATAGAACGCTCCATCGCCCTCGTTTATGATGTAGTCAAGTTTAAGTTCATCAAGCGCATTTTTTAGAGCATTGGTCGCAAGTTCCCAATCTTCATCACTACCCATGCTATTTTCTGGGCGCGTGGAAAGTTCAACGTGGTAGGTAAAATTGAAAACCTTGTAAACTTCATCAATTAGTGCCACAACATTTTTGATTTCATCCTTAATCTGTGACGGCGTCATAAAGATGTGAGCATCATCCTGTGTGAAACTCCTAACTCTAAGAAGTCCTCCAAGTTCGCCCGACTTTTCATATCTATGCACAATTCCAAGCTCACCAAGCCTTAGTGGTAGCTCCTTATATGAGTGAGGTTCGCTTTTATATACAAGCACTCCGCCCGGGCAGTTCATAGGCTTAATGGCATATGTTTCATCGTCGATGGTCGAGAGATACATATTGTCTTTATAGTGGTCCCAATGTCCTGATGTTTCCCAAAGGTGTCGGTTGAGCATGATTGGTGTCATAATTTCCTTATATCCCGCTTTTGTGTGAATTTGACGCCAATAGTCGATAAGTTCATTTCTAATAATCATACCCTTTGGAAGATAGAAAGGAAAGCCTGGTCCTTCTGGCGAAATCATAAATAGTTTAAGTTCCTTGCCCAACTTTCTATGGTCACGCTTTTTGGCTTCTTCAATCATGTTGATATGCTCAGCAAGTTGCTTTTTATCTGGATACGCATAGACATAGACGCGTTGAAGCATCTTGTTCTTCTCGCTCCCTCTCCAATATGCGCCGTTCACAGCGTGAATTTTGTAGGCATAGTTTTGAAGGTTCTTCGCACTCTCAACATGAGGTCCTCGACAAAGGTCGAAAAAGTCATCGCCAGTGTAATATAAAGACACCTCTTCATTCTCTGGCAGTTCGCTGATAATCTCGGTCTTATACTCATTCCCTTTAAAAAGTTTAAGCGCCTCTTCTTTTGAAACAACTTTGCGCGTGAAATCTTCGCCCTTATTAATTATCTCCTTCATCTTCTTTTCAATCTCAGGAAAGTGGTCAGGCGTAAGATTGATGTCAAGGTCGATGTCGTAATAAAAGCCGTCATCAATGCTTGGTCCTATGGTCAGTTTTGTGTTTGGATAGAGGCTAGTGAGTGCCTTTGCTAAAATGTGAGCAAGCGAGTGTCTTGCTTTTTGTATTTCTTCTTGTTTCTTATCTTTTTCCATATTTATCTCCTTTTAATTACTAAACGAGGCGTTTTTGCAAATAGTTTTTTACTCTTTCGCCCGCCCTCTTTTGGCGCTAAGAGGCGTAAATTTTAAAAAACTCTAGTCTTGCAAAAATTTCGCTTATAGGGCAATTTAAAACAAAAAATCGCCCTAACAACTTAAGGACGATTAAATAACCGTGGTTCCACCTTAATTGCACGAAATTCGTGCCACTCTTTTAAAGCATCTTCAAGCGCAAAAGTGGTTTCATTTTTAAGCCTCATCAAAGTTTTTCACCAAACAACTCTTCTCTAAGCATGACAACTTAAAACTACTTGTCTTTCACTAAATGCACTTTCATTATATTCCACTTTCAAAATATTGTCAAGCATTTTATAGATTTTCTTTGCCTTATTTTTTACCGTGTGGAGTTTTATGCTTGTTTGCGTAAAAGATAAAACTTTTTTGTATGCTTTACAACTAAATTTAAGAAAAAATCTTTTCCATGCTCTTATTGTAGCTCACGTTTATTCGCTCCGAAAAAATCTTCGTTAAAAAGTTGACGGTCGAATCTTCCTTGTCGCAATAGAAGTTGATTTTCTTTGGCGAAAGTTCGATTAAGGTTGACACAAGCGCCTCGTTAGACAAACTATCAAAGCACTCATCCGCCAAAATGCTATATCCATTTTCGCGCTCAAACACCGAAATTTCATTTTCCTTAATCTCCAAATTATCCACCAAAAATTTGAGTAAGTCATAGAACGCCTCGTCGCCTATAAGATAGTCGCTGTTCTCGTTGGCAAGAAGCACAAGTTCCTCCCACTTATCGCGAAGGGCTTTCAGTTTGAAGTTGTAGAAAGAGTCAAGGTTCAGCGTGCTTTTAAGGTCCAAATTTTTGCTGATTATGAAAAGGTCGGTTTCTCTATCAAAGTTCATTAGCGCCTTTTTAAACGCCATAACACTTATCTTTTCATGCTTTGGAAGAGTGAGATTTTCACTTAAAAAAGCGTCTTTATAGAACGAGCATATAAGCCTAATAATAGTCCTTTCCAGCAAATTTGTTAGGCGATTTTTCTCTTCGTCCGGGCACGCGAACATGATGTTAAAATTGCCGTGCTTTTCATAGCACGTCAAAACGGTCTCTAAATCCTTTAACTCGCCCTTCACGGTTTCATAGGCATTTTTCGCCACATCAAGTTTGGATATCGAAAGGCAAAATTCCCACATAAAAACTCCTTACTCCACTATTTTATGCAAGGAAAATAAAAATACTCTCAAAATTTTTAAATTATTCCAAATATTTGACTTTAATTTTAAATTTGCGATATTATATATTTGTAAAATACATAATCGTGGTGACAGCGACTACGACAAAGGCGTTTCCGTCACACTTTTCAACAGATTTTCAAGCGGATATTTGGTGCCAGCATTATAAGCCAATGTTACTCGCGCAAGATTGCTTACAAAAACAACTAAAATGTCACAGTAAAAATTTAATTCACATGAGAAATAAAGGAGGGAATATGAAGAAAGTTTTGTCCTCGAAAAAAAATCTTTTTTTACTTATTTTTGTGCTTATCGTGCCAATCTTTTTGCTATATGGCTGTGGGGAAATGGCAACTTACAACATCACCGCCACCTCAAGTTACTCGCAGTACGGCTATGTGACCGGAATGGGTATGTATAACGAGGGTTCTAGGGTCACCCTCACCGCGCGCGGGATAAACAACCATAGGTTTGTGGCGTGGGTGTATCAAAACAAGCAGATTATTTCGCCAAACGACAACGCTTACACCATCACCACCTCCGACGATAATCTTACAAGCACCCTTTCTTTCAACGCAACCTCCTACACCAGCGACAACTACACCGCCGTTTTTGAGGACGATAGCCAAATGTACTACCTCCCTGCCTCCGTGTTCATGGTCGAGCGCGAAGTGGGTGGAGAGATAATTGAAGGCACGGAAGATAATTCGGTGCAAATTTGCACTGGTAACCTTTCCATTGAAATCGGCGAAAATACGCTAAGTTATCGTAATGCTGTGAACTTAACAAATCAAACTTTCACCAATGTCAGAACGAATTTTTCAGACGTAAGGCAAGTTTTAAAACTCAGCGACTACCAAAGCCCAATCGCCACGCCGTACCACCTAAGGTTCACCTTTTCAACAGAAAATGCGCAAAACGTAACAAAGTATGTCACCCTATACTACGGCGAATCGAAAGTGCAAGACGGTGTAATAATCACCTTTAACAGTAACGGCGACATCTTGCTAAGTTATGACGTTTACAGCATCACAGAAACATCAAGCGACGGCGTTGAAAGCGTAAGTTTGGTCACCCTTGTCATCACATTGTCGCAATTAAAAATTTTCGCTTGAATTTAAAAGGTCCTTTTTAACAAAGCGCGTCTTTTTTACATGCCCACACTTAAACAATATTTTGTAGCATAATACTTTAATTTTGTTGCATACCACACCATATGTTGCGTAGTATGCAATTTTTTTTACACGAAAAAATTATACATCTATCGAGTAGATAAATGTATAATTCTGACTATCTTTCCGCCCATTTTTCACTTCTATAATCTTTCCACTACTGCGAACCAAAGGTTCGCCCTCGCACTCGCAACGCCACACTTGCACGCTCTAAATCAATTTTTGATTTTGCGTGGGGAAGGGCTTTGCCCGGCGCGCACAAATCAAAAATCACCTACAGGGAAGAGGCTTGCGAAACCGACGGAGTAGCGGTTAGGGAAATTTCTAATTTTCCGTGTCCGCGTTAAGCGGAGTTGGTGTCCGCACCAATTGTCTTCACTGATTTCTAAATTTAAGCCTTTTCATTAGTCGCTCCTTATCCTTTTGGATTTCCGTCTTTTTCTCTTTCGGCTCGTTCCTTGGTTTGGTCATAAGGTAGTACCTAAGTTCGTCCAGCGCGTGATCGTCCTTCTTTATCGGATTGTCGCCGTCGCCCCACCAATAGGACTTAAATTCGCGTATCAAATTAACACAATTTTTGAAGATATAAAGGCGCACTCGCCCGTCCGCCGTTCTTAAATAACTCTTCACAGTCGCAATGCCAGAGAACATATCCTTGTTCACTTTTGTGCTGACATTTATGCCGTTCTCGCTAAATAGTTCCACCACCGTTTTAACGCCCGAAAGAGTCTTTTGGTTCGCCGCAGGGTCGATGAGCGCCGAAAGTTTGCCCGCGCTGTTCCTTTTCCAATCCAATCCGTCCGCTATCTTTTTTATGCACTCGGCGTGGTAAGAAACATCTCGTTCGCTCTCGAAATGCTCGGCAACAACATACACATTTCCGTCATAGTCCACAGCATAAAAGTGTGCGGAAAGCGGGTTGTGTAGCCCCGGGTCGATAGAGATATTGTCCTGCCATTCCTTAGGCACCTCAAAGGGTTCAATCACGTGCACATTTTCGTCGAATTCGGTGTAAACAAGCCCGCTTGTGAAGGTGAATTTGCCATAGCGCCTCGCCTCCACTTCTTCCGCCGACATCGACTTTGTCATGCCCTCAATCTCCTCTTTATCTAAAAATGGGTTATCCGCCCACTCAATCATCTCATACCACACCTCATTATCGCCACTTTCGTTAAGGTAGATTGTGTTATACACCCACGTTAGCCCTTTAAGCGGTGTCATGGTGCCAAAGATTTCCCCGCGCCTATCCAGCACCCTCATTCGGCACTCTTGGTAGATGTCATAAGGCGGTTCCTCATCGAACCAAACATAGTCTAAACTTGCGCCTTGGAATTTTTCTCGCCCTTGGTCGCACGATTTAAAGCCAATTTTGCTGAGACCTCCACACTCGCTTTTCACCAAAATGAAGTCGATAATACCGTTGTCCTTGCTGTCTTGCGCGCCCGACACCATGACCACTTTTTCCACCGATTCGGGCGGTAGGTAGTGCAGAATCTTCTGCTGAGCAACATCACGTTGAACCTGCCGTGAAAGCGACACCACCCACCCTTCCGTCAGTTTGTTTTTCTTATACGGGTGAATGCCCAGCGCTAAATACACGACCTCCACCGCACCGCACTCCGTTTTGCCCGTACGATTCCCGCCAAACACCCACCTGTTTCTTTTAGGGCACCTATGAAACAAAAGTTGCTTTTCATGCACAAATTTGCCCTTATTGTAGCGGTAGATTGGTAAATTTTTCCTATATTTAATCTCTCTTTCCACCTTTAATATATTTAAAACGATATCATCTTCCATATCCGCTCCTTTTTTCTTACGTCCGTAAGATTGACAAAGTTGTCGCCTCATATTTCCACTTGAAAACAATTGCGCTAAAATTTAATGCGCACAAGCATTTCTTTTTTACCCTTCTTCAGCGCCTAACATAAAACTTTAAAATGCGCGTAAACCTTTTAACAAAAAAGTTTAGGAAAATGAAAATTGCGACAAATTTCTTTTTCCCTCTTTTTGACGCAAGCATTATAATTTAAGCATGAAAAAAATTGTCCTTATTCTTTTACTTCTTCTTTCCACTTTTAGCGCCAAAAGCGCAAGCGCCGAAGTGGATGGTGAGTTCTATGGCAAAATAAACTCCACAGACGCCTATCTTTTTTCGTCGCCCGACACCGCTAGCCTCCTCTTTCTTCTTCCTAACACCTATTTCGTGAAAATTTTAGATGTGGAAGATGATTTTTATGAAGTAAATTACAAAGACCTAACCGGGTATGTTTTAAAAAGCGAAGTCCGCCTTATGGAAGGCTCGCCAAACACGCCGTACCTCAATCTATCCGTCACAAATTACACCTCTTATTGCCTATATGAAAAGCCAAGCACCAATTCCAGCGCCTTTTGCGAACTTGCCGAAAACTCCACGCTTTCCTATTACGGCTCGATAAACGGCGAAGAGATAAGCAATCGCGGCGACGAGTGGCACTATGTTTCGGCGGCGGTGGACGGCGTAGTACATCACGGCTACATTTTCTCGGAAGTAACGGACATCTTAACCATACCTCAAAACAGCGAAACTTTCCCAGAGGTTGACGAGAGCGCGCTATATAGTTCCACGCCCGAATTTAGTTCCCTTTCCACTGGCACGAAGGTTCTGCTAATTGTTGCCATAACCGTTCCCAGCGCCTTCATACTTTTCTTTTTGATTAAACCAAATAAACTATTAAAAAGCGTGGCAAAGCCAGAAAAAAAAGTGCGCAAAGTCCATCATGGCGACTATTTTGAGTTTGACGACACCGATTTATAGCGCAATGCCTCTCACTGCCACCTCATCAGATTTCGAATAGGCAATATCGTCGTAGTAATTCATTATCCACTTTTCATTTTTGAGCATATTTATAAGTTTCAAGTCGGAATAACCTCTCGCCTCAAGTTTCTTACTGAACATATCCTCAGCACGTTCCACACGCCTAAACACCGTTCTAAGCCCAATATTTTTTTCTAAAGCAATATCTTTAAACTTAATGTTTTCAATGTACCTGCAAATGAGAATGTCGGCGTCCTTCTCTTGCATGGAAGAAAGGATATCTTCAATTAACACCTTTAAGTTAATAAGCGTCACCTTGCGCTCGCCGAGGTCAATAAGTCTATTCGATGTTTTTAAAATGTCGTTATTCGACATCGAAAAATGATAGGAATTCAGCGCGGTTTTTAAAGTTATTTTGTCTATGGCGTCAGCCACCGCCTCCAAGTGCCTATAAACGCCAAGCAATGTTTTTGACCAAATATTTTCTTTCATATTAACTCCTTTGTAAACATGAAAGATTATAAAGAAATTAAAAAGGCATAGTCAAACTTTATGCCACCGATTTTTTTATGATTTTTACAATATTTTACAAATTACAAAAAATGTGACGGCAAAATGACGGCAAAAATGCCATATCCTGCCGAAAAATTGCCAAAATTAGAAAGATTTATCGAAAAAAACTCATTTTATCTCTTTATCTTTCAAAAACATCTTTAGAAACTTAGCCAAAAAGCGCGGTGCCTTAATGCAAATTATGCGAATGTTCTTCTTTTCTTTTTCCATAGTATTTGTTATGCGCCATGGTTTAAAAAGGTGACTTTATTCCCCAAACGCAATAGCCCTTTTTGTTCATAGCACTAAACGCATATCTTTCGTTTCCGGCGTCTAGAACCTTCACAGCCACGCCGTAATATTTCTCTCCTTCCACCTCAACTTCCACGAAATAGCCGTCAACCTTAATTTTTAGGTCGATAAGTTTACTTTCTGCCGTCGCCACCGTGGTATGCGTGTTAAGTTTTATAACGTTATACTTTCCGCTTATATCCTCGCTCACCGTCCTTAATTTTTCGCCGTCATAAAGGCTTGGAAACACTACCGGCCACCCAAATTTATTAAACGCAAACTGCCTGATGTTGAGGTAAGAAACGCTAGGGTCATTGTTGAGCCGAGTGTGATGCGCGAGGAAATAATTTTTCCGAAACTTCAAAACATCATTATGCCCCGGCGCAGTGAAAGTGTCTTTTTGGTGAGAAAAGTGGTAGCTTGTAAGAATAATCGCCCCGCCGTCCTTTACTTTATCAAGTCGCCTGCCCTGCGGGTCGATATAAGGCCCCGTTATCTTTTTTGCGCGCGCCACCCGCACGTTGTAACTATCCACCAAACTGCCATAGGAGAGAAAAAGGTAGTAATATCCATTTTCTTTGTTAAAGAGAAGGCACGGTCCCTCAATTGCCTCCATATCACCGCCAGCAAGTTTTATGCCATAGCCCTCATCTACAGCAAGCCCATTCTTTTTCAATTCCTTTAGGAAGATACCGCCGAAAAAACTGCCATACACAAGGTAAAATTTCCCGTTTTCGTCACGTATAGCCGACGGGTCAATGGCGTTGGGGAACGGCACGCCCTCCTTCGACTTTACTACACAGCCCTTTTGGTGATACTCGCCGTCTATCTTGTCGCTCTCCGCCATGCCGATGTAACTTAAGGGACTGCCGAACGAGGAAATGGCGTGGTATAGGCGGTACTTATCGCCCACCTTTATGATATCCGGCGCCCAAAAATTACTACCCTCCTCACGCGTTTTTGGCACGCTAGCCTTACAATACTCAATTCCCTCTTTAAGTTCGCGCGCAATGGACTCTTTGTCAAAACAACTCTTCCCCTCGTCCTCCCACGAGATGAGGTCATAGGACTTTCGAAACTGATAGTACCCGTGCGTGGAAACGGTGTAGAAGGCGTCACCCGCGTGGATAATGCTCGGGTCATGCACCCAGCGCTCGCCAAAATTCTTCTTTCCCAACATAGTTCACCTTTAAAATGTGTAAATTTACATTATTATAATAAATAAAATTAAAAAAATCAAAAAATTTACGAAAATAATAAGCAAAACTTTCGTAAATATAGAAAATGGAAAAATATTTTATAAATTCATCTTTTGTCAAAAAATTATGCCTAAAATATCAAATAAACCTCTTATAAACGCTAAAATTGTGCCAAAATATTTTCTTTTTAACGTAAAAAATTAAATAAACTGCTTTTTTCTAAAAAAATGGAGAAAATATTTAAAATAACGCTTTTTTATGAAAAAAATTATAAAAATAATGGAATAATCCCGCTTTTTATTTGTAATTATAAAAAAAATTGCTATAATAATGGTATGAGTAATTCAAGTGGTAGAGTTGTAAGTAAGGTTAGATTGACTTTTTTCGTCATTTTTTCGATTTTAATCATTGGCTCAATAATTGTTGTTGCTGTCGAGCCTGATATTAACATCACGGGCGCCGAATGGTTCAACATCAATCTCTTTCGTGCCATTGCCATTGGGCTCACTTTTTTGATGAGCCTTTGCCTTCTTAAAATCAACAAAAAGAGCATATTTATCACAATATCGCTTATTGCTTACTGCGTGGCGTGCTACTTCTTTATCAGTTTGTCGTCCGGTGATAGCGACGCAGAAACGGCGCTCGATGTGATGTTTTACAGCCTCCTCGCCCACCAACTTATCCTTGCAATCTACTCGGTGTCGCTCGCGAACGGCGCTGGGCTGAAAGTTTTGGAGATTGCCGTTCGCGTGGCGCTAAGTTTAACCGCATACTTCGTGCTCACCGAAACTTTGCCACAGTATTTTGACTTCAAAAACGCGCTTTTCATGGTGTATCTCGTCAACGCACTTATCTCGATTGTGTCGTTATCCTGCCATATAAAAACGCACTACCTTAGCGTTATCGGAATTCTTTTGGCTGCTGCCGGCGCCATTTTCTACGCCTTCAACTTCGGTTGGCTTACCACCTTCAACATCACCGGCGATTTTGTCGACTTTTTGGCAACGTTCGATATCGGCTTCGTTCTCTCCGCGCTCGGCATCTACCTCACCGCCTGCGACGCCGTGTTCTCCGGCATATTTAGAAGTAGACTTGAATTGTAAATATTGAATAAAAATCCACGGGTAAAACCCGTGGTTTTTCAAGTAAGGGTAAAACCCTTTGTTCTAGCGGACGCGTAAACGCG
>CALVNE010000020.1 GCA_944349515.1 uncultured Clostridia bacterium
ACAATTTATTGTGTTTTTGCGTTAACAAAATTTAAAATTTAACTTGTTTAAATTTTAACATCACATAGTTTATATTTAGTTAAAATAATTTAAGTATTATTATAAGATTTTGTAAAAGCATAACAAAAATACTTGTGTTTTATTTATCATTTATGTTAAAATATATGAGAAAGTGAGGCGTGTATGAGAACGAAAAATAAAATTGACACTATCTATAAAAATTTTAAACTTATGGTCTATCAAAACATCTTCAAAAAACTGAAAGAAAGAGAAGGCGAGGAACTTTCGTCGTCGGAGTTTTTCTGCCTTGAATGCATCTATCTTCTCGACAATCCAACCATAACCGAATTTGCTAACTTCCTCGATATTTCGTCACCTAACGCCACTTACAAAGTTAAACAACTTATCAAAAAGGGCTTTATTAAGAAGGAAAAGAGCAATCACGATAGGCGCGAGTTTAGAATTGTTCCAACCGAAAAATTCTATGAATTTTATGGTCAAAAGGCAAATTACGGCGAGGTTATTTTGGATAACCTTGAAAAATCGCTGGAAAAGGACGAGGTGAAAAAGATTGACAAGGTGCTAGATGTTTTAATCGACAAGGTCTTTAAGCCACGAAGAAAAAAGAAGGCAAGAGCGTAAAAGACAAACCTACAAAAAAGACTTTGCGAAAGAGAGTGTTTTAAATTCGCGAAGTCTTTTATTTTATTAAAATTTATAATGAATTTTGGTTGTTTTCTTGATATTAATGTTTTTAACTTTGTTTTTTCATATTTTCATCACCAAATTTTTAATTTCCTTTGCAAGTTTTTTAGCTTTTGTCTGACTCATATGCTCCACCATAATTCTAATCTTGTTTTCCGTTCCGCTGGCTCTAACAAGAACTCTTCCTGCGGGTGTGATGGCACAGGAGATGTTTGAAAGCAGAAGTCTCAATTCTTCATTGTTCATAACCTTCATTTTGTCGTGAACTATGCAGTCTATATTTGCCTGCGGAAGCATATGTGCATCAAAAAGTTCCGCCATTGTCTTTTTTTCTTTGGCGATGACATTTGCTAAGGTTATCGCGGTTAAAATGCCGTCGCCGGTGCGAATTTTATCGCGCAGAATAATATGCCCAGACTGCTCTCCGCCGAGCGACAAGTTCATCTTTTCCATGGCGTCGATAACATATTTGTCGCCGATGTCGGTGCGGATAAGGTTGATTTTATGCTTGTTTAGCGCCGTCATAATGCCACTATTTGTGTGGCTTGTGCCGACCACAGTGCTTGCGTAGAGTTTGCCTTCCTTCTTCATCTGCTTTGCTAGGATATACAAGATTTTATCACCGTCAAATATTTCGCCGTTGCCGTCCACTGCGATGAGTCTATCCGCGTCGCCGTCAAAGGCAAAGCCGAAGTCCGCTTTTTTGCGTTTCACAAAACCCACCAAGTTTTCGATGTGTAAACTTCCACACCTTTCATTGATAAGGTCACCTCTCTTTTTTCCGCCAGTGACAAAAACTGTGGCGCCCAAACTTTTAAACATCTTCGGCGCAATGCGGTAGGCTGAGCCGTTACTTAGGTCAAGGCAAATTTTATACCCGTCCAGCCTCTCGGCGCAGGACAAGAGGAAGTTTATGTATCTTCGCGACAAATTTTTTTGATGATATCCGCCTTGTTTCGGCGCTTCAATGGTTGTGGAAAAGAAGGTTTCAAGGTGCGTTTCCTCGTCGTCGTTCATCTTTCGCCCGTTGCTTTTAAAAATCTTAATTCCGTTGTACTCGGGCGGGTTGTGCGAGGCGGAAATCATCACTCCGTAATCATAGCAAAGTGTTTCGGTGAGGTAGGATATCGACGCGGTGGGCATAATTCCCACGTCCACCACTTCTCCGCCACCAAGCATAACGCCAACACCGAGCGCGCATTTTAAAATGTCGGACGATAGGCGTGTGTCAGAGCCTATCAAAATTTTAGGCTTTGCTTTAACTTGGCAAAGCGCGTTTCCCACATTTTCGGCAAGTTTAGGCGTCAGCGTCTGACCAAATATTCCACGGATGCCATCCGTTCCAAAAAAATTCCCCATAAAAAAATCTCCTATCTAATTAGATATGAGATTATAATTTTTATTGTTAATTATTCCGCTTATTAAATTATCCTCTTGCTTTTATAGAGGCGTTTTAAGCGTTTTCATAATGATTTTAAAACTGTCTTCTTGCGCTAAACTGTTGGTGTTTTCGCTGTGGCGGTAGACCACAAACTTTTGATATAAAAATTCAGTGACAAAGTTGATTATCATGGAAATTGCGGTGACTAAGATGTCTTCCACGCCGGCACTTTCAAGGGCGTGACCCCACCAAGTTGAAAGAGGAGTGAAGACAAGGTAGTATAGAAAGACAAGTGACATCGCAAGCGGAATGTTTTTCGCACTTTTAAAGGTGTAACGCCTATTGAATGTGAAATTCCAAACCACCGACAGCACCAAGGAAATGAGATAGGCAACCCAGTAGTTCCAATGAAAGACATAGTCGAACAGCGAGAATGTTCCAATTTGGATGACGCCAGCCGAGATAGAAAAAAGTGTAAATTTGATAACTTGCTTAAAATTCTGCATGCTTACATTATACAATACTTAAAAAATTTTAACAACTAAATTGATAAAATTACAAAATAAATTCTTTTTTAAATAAAAAAAGTCCGCTTAATATGTGAATTAAGAAATTTAAATGGGTATTTTCCTTTAAATCACTTTAATAGTGAAAAATTTTATGATATAATTAAATTATGAAAATTATAAGTGCGAAATATTTAACAAGCGTTGTAAGTGAAGAAAAGATATTAAATGATGATGTTGTCGAGTTTGCCTTTGTTGGAAGAAGCAACGTTGGCAAGTCATCTTTTATCAACGCTCTCACAGGCGTAAAAAATTTGGCAAAGACCTCTTCAACGCCGGGGCTGACAAAGATGATAAACTACTTTTTAATAAACAATAGTTTTCGCTTTGTGGACCTTCCGGGCTATGGCTACGCAAAGACTGGGCAGAAACACCTTGCAAACTGGGCGCACTTAATGGAAAAATATCTCATTTCTTCCACTTCGCTTAAAACGGTGTTTGTTTTGGTGGACAGCAGGCATGAGCCATCTGAACTTGATAAAATGATGATAGAATTTTTGATGCATTATCAAATTCCTTTCATGGTGATTGCTACAAAGGTGGATAAACTTGCCAAAAGCAAAATTCCGCAAAGTCTATCGAAGATTGCCAAAACCTTAAACATCCGCCGAGAAATCATTTTGCCATTTTCAAGCATTACGCTCTATGGAAAAGAAAAGATTTTAGAATACGTGGAAACAGTGATAGAAAGCGAAGGTTAAAAAAGTGAAACGTGAAATATTGTGGTAAGATTTAATCATATTATTTATCTAATAAAACCTTTTTTTGTATTAAAATTTTTTGCTAAAATAAGTTGAATATAGGAAAAAAACATTTTACTATAAAAAATTTAAAAAATATGGCGAAAATGTTTGCCTTTTCGTTATATTTTTTTGTATAATTAAGTCGATACAAATAAAGGAGATTTTATGAAAAAATATGTTTATCTTTTTAAAGAAGCAAAAGGTGGCAACAAAGCGCTGTTCGGCGGAAAGGGTGCTAACCTTGCTGAAATGACAAGAATCGGGCTTCCTGTTCCTCAGGGCTTTACCATCACAACCGAAGCTTGCACAAAATATTATGAAGATGGTAAGAAAATAAATGAAGGCATTATGGCTCAAATTTATCAAAAACTTGCTCAAATCGAAAAGATGACAGGAAAGAAGTTTGGCGATCCTACAAATCCTCTTCTTGTCTCTGTTCGTTCTGGCGCACGCGTTTCTATGCCGGGTATGATGGATACCATTTTGAACCTTGGTCTTAACGATGAGGTGGTTGAGGGCTTAGCAAAACTCACCAACAACCCTCGTTTCGCATACGATTCCTATCGCCGTTTCATACAGATGTTCAGCGATGTTGTTATGCAACAGGACAAGTCTAAATATGAAAGAATTCTCGACCAAATCAAAGAGAAAAAGGGCGTTAAATACGACAAAGATTTAACAGCTGAGGACTTAAAAGAAATTGTTAAACTCTTCAAGAAACTCTACAAAGAGGGGCAGAAAGAGGAATTCCCACAAGAGCCAAGAGTGCAACTTATCGAGGCTGTTAAGGCCGTGTTTAGGTCGTGGGATAACGAAAGAGCAAACGTATATAGAAGAATGCACGACATTCCATACAGTTGGGGTACCGCTGTCAACGTTCAATCGATGGTGTTCGGAAATATGGGCGAGGACTCCGGCACGGGCGTTGCTTTCACAAGAAACCCTGCAACTGGCGAGAACATACTATATGGCGAATATCTTATGAACGCACAGGGTGAGGATGTTGTTGCTGGTATTAGAACACCACAACCTATCGCTAAACTTGAAGAAACCAACCCAGAGGTTTACAAGGAATTTGTTGCCATTGCCACAAAACTTGAAGACCACTATAAAGATATGCAAGATATGGAGTTCACAATCGAAAGAGGCAAACTCTATATGCTTCAAACAAGAAATGGTAAGAGAACAGCAAAAGCTGCACTCAAAATTGCTGTTGACCTTGTGAAAGAGGGCAAAATCTCCGAAAAAGACGCCCTTCTTATGCTTGACCCTAAGCAAC
This sequence comes from uncultured Clostridia bacterium, assembly GCA_944349515.1. GTDB lineage: Bacteria > Bacillota > Clostridia > Christensenellales > UBA1242 > Caccovivens. Next base: position 4,675 of record CALVNE010000020.1, read on the forward strand.
TTGACGCTCTTTTGCACCCAACCTTTAACGCTGACGCACTCAAAAAGGCTAAGGTTATAGGCGAGGCTCTTCCAGCATCTCCTGGTGCTGCAAGTGGTAAGATTTGCTTCACCGCTGAAAAGGCAAAAGAGCAAGGAAAGAAAGAAAAGGTTGTTCTCGTTCGTCTTGAAACAAGCCCAGAAGATATTGAGGGTATGGCAGCAAGTCAGGGTATTTTGACCGCTCGTGGTGGCATGACCTCTCACGCTGCCGTTGTTGCGCGTGGTATGGGAACTTGCTGTGTTGCAGGTTGCTCCGCTATTAAATTTGCCGACGACGGAAAGAGTTTTGAACTTGGCGGAAAGAAATATAAGGAAGGCGATGTTATCTCCTTCGACGGCTCCACAGGTAAAATCTATGACGGCGCCATCGAAACAGAATCCGCTAAAATCTCCGGCGAATTTGCCACAATCATGGAGTGGGCTGATAAATATAGAAAGTTAAACATAAGAACAAACGCTGACAATCCTCGTGACGCGTCCGTTGCTTTCTCATTCGGCGCTGAGGGCGTGGGACTATGCAGAACGGAACATATGTTCTTTGAGGCAGACAGAATTCCAGCTGTTAGAGAAATGATAGTATCTTCCACAACTGTTGAAAGAGAAAAGGCTCTTAAAAAACTTCTTCCAATGCAGAAGAAAGACTTTAAGGGAATATTTAAGGCTATGAAAGGTCGCCCAGTGACCATTCGTTTCCTAGATCCACCTCTTCATGAGTTCTTGCCACACGAAGATGACGAGATTAGAGCTCTTGCAAAAGAAATGAAACTCTCGTTCGAAAGTTTGAAGGCGACTGTTGAAAGTTTACACGAATTCAACCCAATGATGGGACACCGCGGACTTAGACTTGCTGTTACCTATCCAGAAATTGCAAGAATGCAGACCGAGGCTGTCATCTCCGCTGCTATTGAAGTGGAAAAGGAAGAGGGATTCAAGGTTGTTCCTGAAATTATGATTCCTCTCACTTGCGACAGCAAAGAATTTAAGTATGTTAAGGACATCGTAACTGACACTGCTGATAAGATTCTTGCAGAAAAGAAAGTGGAAATGCAGTATAAAGTCGGCACTATGATTGAAATTCCAAGAGCCGCAATCACTGCTGACCAAATTGCAAAATATGCTGAATTCTTCTCATTCGGAACAAACGATTTAACTCAAATGACCTATGGTTTTTCTCGTGATGATGCCGCTAAATTCTTAGATGTTTACTACGAAAAGAAGATTTTTGAAAGTGATCCATTTGCTCGTCTTGACCAAAATGGCGTTGGTAAACTTGTGAGAATTGCCGCTGAACTTGGAAGGAGCACTCGTCCAGACATCAAACTTGGTATCTGCGGTGAGCACGGTGGAGATCCATCGTCCGTTGAGTTCTGCCATAGAATTGGACTTAACTATGTTTCTTGCTCGCCATATCGTGTGCCAATCGCACGCCTTGCAGCAGCGCAAGCAAACATCAAATATCCAAGAAAGAAATAAGCAAACAAATTTTGTATATTTGTGAATAAAAAGTTATTTCAATATAACAAAAAAGTCGAACATTTTGTTCGACTTTTTTGATTATTAATATAATTTAATTTTTACTTATCTCTAGGATTTTCTTGATTTTTATTTTCTTGAAGTATTTTTTCAATTGTGCTGTCGTAATTAGAGCTTCTAACTGACCGATTATATCGTGTTGGCGCAACCATTAAATCAGCAAGATAGTCTGTTGAATGATAAATTACTTCTAACAAACTTTTGACAGTTGCTTGAAGATTTTTAACATTTCGATTTAATGTTTTAAGTTCTTGCAATATTGCATCATTTGGTTCTTTTGCTTCACTAGCAAGTTTATTATTATTTTCATTATTTTCCATATTTTTTCTCATTTTATTTTGTTCTAAGTTTTTGCTTTTGCTCCAATCTTGCGTATGCTTCAACAATTTGCTCTGGCGTGCATTTAACACCTTCAATATCGGTTTTGTAGGCTGCAATTGTTCTAGCCTTATCTAATAGAGTGTTGCCTCTAACAGAGCCTATGAAATCTCTGCCTAGTTCATGAAGTTTTGGGTCGGAAATACTATTAACCTTTTTAAGAATTTCACTTAAAGTGGTGTAATCTCTTATCTCTTGTGAAAAATATCGCGAGCTATGTCCTTTGTTTGTATATTTTAAAATATTTAAATCACCTCTTACCATGCAAAAATCATAGAGTTCGGCTGGTGTTAGCGACCAAGTGTCACGCTTATTTCCGTTTTTATCAATGATATATGTAGGGCAGACATCCCAGCCTTTGCTTTGTTTCAAAAGTGCAGCGCCTAAATCATAATCTTGTTTTTCATCTTTTATTTCCTTTGGTGTTTTTTGATAGATTGTGTAGTTCATAATTTTCCTCCTTGATTTCAGTCTTATTGTAACATCAAAAGGGGAAATTGTCAAGGAGTTTTTGAAAATATGTGGCATTGCGTGATTATGATTGCCGATTGTGGAGATTTTTTTTGTTATTCAGGGTGATTTTAGCCAAATTATCGACGTTTTTAGTATTGACACGCGGGTGCGGGCGTGGTATAATTGGCGCATAAGGAGAGTGTTATGGAAAAAGTTACAGAGGTGACGCTGATGAATGTGTTGGATAAAGATTTGATGTGTTTTAAGCATTTTTCAAATCTTGCTTGGGAGGGAGTTTCCAAAATTGGTGATTATGCCTTTACAAACGCAAAGAAGATTGAGGAAATAAACATTCCGGAGGGCATCACGTCGATTGGGACGTATGCCTTTTTGGATTGCGCTGACCTTAGAGAGGCAAGGCTCCCTGAGAGTGTGCAAAAAATTAAGCGATATGCCTTCGCCGGATGCAAAAGTTTGGAAAAAATCAACTTGCCGAAAGTTGGGATTTTAAGCGAAGGAGTGTTTTCTGACTGTTACAATCTTTGGCAAATTAAAATTCCTGAAACGGTGAGAGTGATTGAGCAAGAGGCGTTTGCGCGTTGCTTTTCGCTATCAGACTTGCAAATTTCTGAGGGCGTTTTAAGAATAAATCGTTCGGCGTTTACCCATTGTAAGGCGTTGGAAAGTGTGGCTTTGCCGAAAAGTTTAACCTTGTTGGGCGAATATGCTTTCAGCGGTTGCAAATATTTAAGGAAAATTGTCTTTCTTGGCGAAAACACCACTGTTGCTCCTAACGCTTTTGCTGGCTGCAAAAATATTGAGAAAATCTATGTTGCAAAGGACATGAAGGGGAATTTGCCAAATGAATTGCAAGAAAAAGTTGTGCTACTAGACGATAAAAGTGCTGAAGATAGAAAAAATAACACGGCGGAAAGGCGCTTTTAACTTGCAAGCCTTGTTTTTAGATAAAAGCGATGTGGGCGAATAAAAAAATACGCTCACATTTTTTAATTTACTAGATAAATTTTTATTTATATGTTATAATAATAAATAGGTAGATAAATTCCGTCAACATTTTAAGCAATTTATGTAGCATTGAAATTATAACAAGCGGGTTTGCTTTGTGAAAAATCATACATTCAAAATTTAGTAGACTGCTTTAAAGTGACGCATATTCTGCCAAATAAATTTTGATAATAATATATTTAAATAGTACATTAGGAGGGTACCATGCCAGAAGGAATCAAAGTGAATATGCCTAAAAATTGGCAACCATTAGTTGATGAGAAGAAGCGCGATGAAGCGGTTAAAAACGCAACTCTTAAATATTGGACGCTTTCGAAAAAACACGACGTGACGGCAATTCGTAGGCTTTTTAATGCTTGCCCTGAGGTGTTTTTGAATGAGAGGTTTGTGAAAGATTTGATAGATACATATCTTGACTTCACAACTTTTAAGCATAATCATGCAGGAACTCAGATTGCAAATATGCAAGAGTTGGTTGCCGAAATGAGGCGACTAATTGAGGAGAAATATGGCATAAAGCGCGATAAATTCGGAAATGTCATCAATGAAGATACAAGACAATTAATCGTTAAGTCGCAAAAGCCTGCCCTAGCCGAGAAAAAGGTTGCTATGGCAGAGAAAAAGTCTGATGATTGGTATAGTAAGGGTAAAAGTTTTGCGGATATTTTTGACGAGGATGACTTTTTAGACGACGGGCTTGACGATATAGAACCTACAAATAATTCCACATCGAAGCGCGATGCCGGTGGCGCAAGTGGCGAAAGTGGAGAAAATAAAAATCACCATAGGCAAGATGATTTTGATGTAGATAAAGAAAGAGGAGTGCATAAGCGTTACCCTGACTTTGATAGAAGTAGATAGGGTGTTGTGTGTTAGAAATTCCGATTTCATATTAACTATAAAAATTGATAATGTTATAGGTGTTATCTATAGCGGACACATTCTTAACTTAAATTGCTATTTTGCAGAGAGAAAGTTGGTTAAAAAGTGGGCTATTTGTGTAAAAATGTTGGCGGAGAAGGCTTACTATTACTCAATATGTTAACAAGGAAGGCGGGTGCTAAGGCAATATGTTGCTGAAAAAGGCGGGTTGTTGCCTATGGTTGGTGCCCGAAAAGGCGCCCCCGCGCGCAGGCTCATGAAATGAGCCAAAAATTTTAACTTGGTTAAAATTTTCTTTTCGGGCGGAGCACTGGGCAAACGAAAGAACCTAATTATCAAACACCACATCGCCACAAAGCACATCGAAATAGGAAAAAGTTTGCAACTTTTCGTCAACTTTAATTGTAAAAACGCTGGGATAGACATCGTTAATCGTTGCGGTAACGGTGTCAATTTTTTTTCGCCCGCGATTTATTGAAAGCGTCACGCTTTGCCCTTTCAAATTTTTAATCTTATCTTTTATTTCTGTTAATCCATAAATTGCTTTTCTCATAATATCCTCCTAAGGATTTTTGCCAAAATAACATTTTTTAAACTTTTTTGTTCTAAGTTTACGCTTGCCAAAATATATTAGGATATCGAACAAGTGTGAGGATAGGAGGTGTTATGTCTTTCGAAAAAAATTCCTTTAAGGTGGTGAAAAAAACAAGGCTACAAAAGAGTGAGTTTAATGTGGAGTGCAATGTGCCTGTGGAGGGCGAGATAAGCAAGATATTTTCCGCGTGTCACACGGTGGAAGTGGAAAATGTTGAGGTACTGAGCGGGGCTATTAATTACACCGGCAACATAGATTTTTGTTTGCTCTATGAGTCGACCGGCGGTGAGATTTTAACTAATAACTACAGTTGTCCGTTTTCGTCTAAGATAGAAAGCGAGCAAATTTCGGTTGGCGACAAGGTGAAGGTAAATGCAGAAGTAGTTGACTTTTCTATTGACAGCGCAAATAATTCCAATGTGAAGATAAATTGTTTGTTGGCGCAGTCCGGAGTTATAATTTCGTGCAAAGACGTGAACACGATCGATTCCTCCGACGATAACATTTGCCTCAAAAAAGAAGAAATATTTATTTCCACTTATATCGGCGAAGCGTCGGAAGTCTTTAATGTTGAGAGCGAGGTTTCGATAAGAGAGCCAGTTAAAAAGGTTATACTTTGCGACACTTCTGTATCGGTAAAAAATGTGGAATGTGGCAACAATTTCGTATCCGTTTCTGGCGAGGTTATAGGTAGACTGTTATATCTCACCGAAAACGATAGATATGAGACCTCCTATTTAAATGAAAACTTCAAGGAAGAGGTAGAACTGGAAGGCGCGAGTCGAGATTCAATAGCAGAGGTGGAGGCGCTTGTTAAACGTGCGCTTGTGACGTGCAATGTGGAACAACAGGATAGAGGTGTGGAGGCAAAAATCAACATACCTATCTGCCTTAAAGTTTGTGCTTTTGAAGAGAAGCCGTGTAGTGTGATTAAGGATATTTATAGTTGCAACGAAGATATCGAAGTTTCCACCGAATCTTTTGATATGACGCGGGAGTTAAACCAAGATTTCTTTGAGTCTAAAATCGACGGCACCCTCAATTTGAGCGACGAGCATCCACGCATTGACAAACTTTTGTTTGTGGCTGGCACTAATCTCACAATTTCAAATTCCTATATCCAAAACGGCGAACTTTTTGTTGAGGGCGTGGCAAAAGCGAATGTGGTATATCTTAACGACGAAGAAAATGCCCTTCATTCGGTGACAATGGAAGTGCCGTTTGTGGTCAGCGACAAGTCAAGCGTCACTTGCGAAAATCCGCAAATCATGGTTAGTGCTGTGCTGTACGATGTTGATGTTATTGCCAAAAAGGGGCGCGACCTCTTCTTTGACGGCAAACTCAAAATTCACGCGCGCTATGATTGCGACGAGGTATGCGCCGTGATATCTTCGGCGAATTTATCCGGCGAGCTAGTTGAGCGGGATTGTTCAATTGAACTTATTTACGCAAAGTCGGGCATGGAAGCGTGGGATATCGCTAAGCAGTTCAAGGTTCGCGAGGAAATTTTAATGATACAAAATCCGGAACTCTCCTTCCCGCTTGCCGAAGATGCCAATATTGTTATATATTTTCAAAAGACCAATTAAATAATTTAGTAGACTTGATTAATCCAAAAGTTTTCGAAGATAAGATTGCACTTTGCAGTCTTATTTTTTATATAAAAAGTTGTAACTGTTATAAGGTGTATGGTGCTGTTTGTCTAAGACTTATTCGAGTATTTTCGCAAATAATTTTGAGTAATCTCAGGCGATTTTTGTTATCTCAAAATAGGGAATAAAATTTTTTAAATTAAAAAATCAAAAAAAAGACATCGCTTTTAAGAAAAAAACGCATTTTTTCCTACTTTTTTTGCAATTTTCTTGCTTTTTGTCTTAATTTAATTTATTTTTTAAGGCAAAAGTTAAAATGTGAGGTGGGTATGAAATATGCTATAAGTTTTGTTTGTGTGGTGGCAATAACGCTTATAATTGTCTTTTGTGGCAATATGGGCGGGAGTGCAAACGCGGAGTATTTTCGTATTCACATACGCGCAAATTCTAATTCGGCTGAGGACCAAAATGTCAAGTATGAGGTCAAAGATGAGGTCGTGGAATATCTCATTCCTCTTTTGTCGGAGGTCGAGACGAAGGAAGAGGCGGAAGAGGTTTTGCAAGAAAATTTAGAGAATGTCGAGAGGGTGGCAGATGAGGTTTTAAGCACGCGTGGGTTTAATTATAAGTCGCGAGCCTATATCTCGTTCGAAGAATTTCCTACGCGCGAATATGGCGATTTGGTGCTAGATGAGGGGTTCTACGATGCACTTATTTTAGCGCTTGGCACAGGCGAAGGGGATAATTGGTGGTGTGTTGTCTATCCACCTTTTTGCTTTCTTGAATCAAAAAAATCGGAAAATTATGTGTATATTTCAAAAATTTGGGAAATTATAAATAGTGTAATCGGAAATTAGGTTGCTTATGACAAAGATATTGCGACTTGCACTACTATCACATTTACTCGAAATTAGAAGTGGCACTTTTGCGATAACGGTAGAAGCCTTAAAATTTTTCGATAAAAGAATAAAAATGGAGGGAAAAATGAAAAAAAGAATTTTTGCACTAATCTCAGCATTTGTTTTTTTGATTGCTGGATTTGGCATAACAACTATCTCGTTTCTTACATACCCATGCGAAAGCGTTTCTGCTGCCACGTCGCTTTCAACAAGCGAGATTAGGCTTGTGCAGCGGCGCCTTAAAAATTGGGGATATTACACGGGCAGCGTAGACGGCATTTATGGCAGTTTAACGCGCAGTGCCGTTCGAAAATTTCAACAAAATAACGGGCTTCAAGTGGATGGTATAGTAGGTCCGCAAACGGCAGCGGCAATAGGTTTTTCTATCAAAAGCGATAGCGCGTCAACTTCAAATAACGACCTCTATCTCTTAGCAAAGTGCGTGTACGCCGAGGCGCGTGGCGAAAGTTATGTGGGGCAGGTTGCTGTTGCGGCAGTCATCTTAAACAGAGTGGAAAGTGAAAAATTTCCAAACACCATAGCGGGTGTTATTTATCAGCCGTACGCTTTCACGGCGGTTAGCGACGGACAGATAAATTTGGAGCCAGACCAAACGGCGTACAATGCGGCGCGCGATGCTTTGAATGGCTGGGACCCTACATATGGCAGTCTTTATTACTACAACCCTGCCACTGCCACAAGTTCGTGGATATGGTCGAGGCAAACGGTGGTTACAATCGGCAAACACGTGTTTGCTATATAAGGAGGTGAAAAATGGAAAATGTAGAAAAAATGGAATATAATCTCAAAAAAACGCAAAAAAAGTTAGAAAAAACGCAAAAAAGTTTGGATTCTTCTAAAAAAACAAATTTAAGATGTAAAAATGAGAATGAAAAAAAGTCGAATAAAATACGCGGATTTAAGAGTGCGGTTGTTGGCTTGTCGCTTGCCGTTGCTATCCTTGGCGCAACGACGCTCGGGCTTGGCGTAGCCTACGGCGTGACGCAAGACAAGGCGGACGCATACGGCACACAACTTGAAAGCGTCTATCAAAAGAACTACTACGAACTTGTCGATAATGTCAATAACGCCGATATGGAAATGAGTAAACTTTTGAATGCCACAAATTCCACCTACCAAAAAAAGATGCTCACCGAAATTAACTCCGCCACGAAAAATATGCAAAACAATATCGCCCTTTTGCCACTCACCGGTGAGGACGTTTTGGAAAGCGTCAGGTTTGTCAATCAACTTTCTGGCTACACCACCGTGCTGGAAGAAAAACTTGCCAATGGCGAAAGTTTGACCGTAGAGGAACTAAGTACCTTGCAAGAACTTCACAAGGCGCTTATCAGCATGAAGGATAACTTAAATAGAATCTCCATGGATATGCGAAATGGTTACAGCATTTTGGTTGCCAGCAATGAAATGGAGGGAGAACTAAATGCCTTTACCATTAATTTCAATCAAATCAAGGCGAACGATGTGGACTACCCTACCATGATTTATGACGGACCTTTCTCTGACTCGATTGTCAACAAAAAGGTGGTTGGCTTGACGGGCAGTGAGGTTACTGAAGAGGAAGCGGGAGAAATATTAAACAAGGTGTTTAAGGATATCACTTCCTATTCTTACACTGGGCAAACCAATGGCAGATTTCAAACCTACAACTTCGACATCGAAACTTCGGACGAGCAAGACCTATTTGCGCAAGTGACCATGAAGGGCGGGCGCCTTCTCACAGTTAGCGGGCAAAACGTGAGCGATGTCAAGAATGTTGACATGACTACGGGTGAGAAAATTGCCCTTGAATTTGCTAAGAATAACGGCATTGAAAACGCGGAGGTTGTGTGGAGCGAGGAACTCAATAATCAAGCCTACTTCAATATCGCGCCAAAGGAAAGTGGTGTTATTCTCTATCCTGACCTTGTGAAAGTGAAGGTGGATCTTGAATATGGCAACGTCATCGGCTACGACGCTATTTCCTATTACACGAACCACACCACTCGCTCGCTCGGCTCGAAGAGCGATATAAACCCAAGCATTCCAAGCGGTTTCACTGTTAAACTTGTAAGGCTGGTGCTGGCGCCACTCGACTATAACCGTGAAGTGCTATGCTATGAATATCAATGCGAAAAAGAGGGGATAACCTACTACTTCTACTTTAACGCCAAAACCGGCGAAGAGGAGAATATCTTAAAGGTTGTGGAAACTACCGACTCTTCAAAGTTGATGTAAAACAAAAAAGATGTTGTTTTTAAAAACTTATAAAATAATAAAGCAATGTAAAGCACCTATGCAAGATTTGAAAAATAGCGCAAATTACTTTTAACAGGAATTTTAAAATAAAAAATTTGTGAAAGTTTTTTAGCGAGTGAAAATTTAAGAAAATCACAACATGGAAATATAAGGAAAATTTAAAAACGCGAAAAATAACCTTAAAAAATGTAAAAAAAGTGAAAAAAAGTGTGATTTTTTAATCTCTATCTTGCTTTTAAAAAAGAAAAAATAAAAGTATGCGGTTTAGGCATACTTTTTTGAAATCACACTTATTCTTGTTCGCTTGCAAGTGCTTTTTCGTATTCGGCAAGGATTTGTTCCTTCAAACTTTCTCTAACTTCTGTTTTGATTGGGTGAACAATGTCCTTAAATTTTCCATCGTCAGATTTTCTGCTTGGCATTGAAAGGAAATATCCGTCTTTGCCGTTGATGACTTTGATGTCGTGAACAACAAGTTCGTCGTCGATTGTGATGGAAGCAACCGCCTTGAGTTTGTCATTGTTGTTTACAAGCCTTACTCTAATGTCTGTGATTTTCAAATGTTTATACCTTCCTTTTTTAGATTAACCTTGCTAGGTCATGATAATTATATCACATTTTCAAAATATTACAAACAAAATCGCATTATTTATAAAAATTTTTATAAGATTTGTTTAAAGACCTTTGCCTTAAACTCGCTTGGCAAGCAATTTTTATAGGTGCGAGGTGTTTTTATGTGTTAGGCGTATTTTTATGTGGGTGTCGGGCGGTTATTCTATGCGAAAGTTTTTTAAGCGCGGTGAATTTTCACAGATGTATATTTTTATAAGTGTCCGGCTTTTTTTAGGCTTGGGCGATTATTCTATATGATAGGCGATTTTTTCATAAGCGCATTTTTTCTAAGCGCTGGGCGTTTTTTATTTAGCAAACCTAAAAAAGAAAACATATCTATATATATGAAATACTTTTTTATTGGCATTTGTGGAATTTCCATGCGCTCGCTGGCGGTTATGTTGCGCCTTATGGGGCACGAGGTGGCGGGGAGTGACCGGGCACTAGAGGACCTTGATTTTTTTGAAGAATACAACATTGAGGTGTTTAGTGGTAATGCGCCGGAGGATGTGGAAAAGGCGGACGTGGTGGTGTACTCGTCGGCGATAGGCGAGGACGATTTAGACTATTCCACAGCGAAAAGGCTGGGAAAGAAGATGCTTTCGCGCGGGGAACTTTTGGGCGAGATTTCGGAGGACTACGAAAAGGTGATTGCGGTTGCGGGAGCGCATGGAAAGACAACCACCACGGCGCTTATCTATAACGTCCTAAAAGATAAAAAACCGACCTTGCACTTAGGTGGTGTGCTTGTGGAGGAAAATTCTTGTTTTGTTTATGGAGGCAAAGAGTTTTTTATCACGGAAGCGTGCGAGTATCACGATAATTTTTTGTATCTCAAACCGTATATCGGCGTTATAACGAACATTGAGAAGGAACATTTGGACTACTTTAAGACCTTTGAAAATGAACTATGCTCGTTTGAGAAGTTTCGCCATAATTGCCGTTTTGTGGTGGAAGGGATGGGAGAATTTTATGCTGAGAATATTCGGCATAATGAAGGACGCCTGTGTTTCGATATCGTCCGTGACGGCAAAAAGGTTATGTCGCTTAAAATGCGCATATGCGAAGAGGTGAATGTGAATAACGCAATAATAACTTATCGCACTTGCAAACTATTAGGGCTTGGCGACGAAGAAATCAAGCGGGGCTTAGAAAATTTTAGAGGTGTTAAAAGAAGGTTTGAAAGTGTCAAGTCGCCATATTTTAAAGAGGTAGTGGTGGACTACGCTCATCATCCAACGGAAATAAAAGGTGCAATAGAAACGGCGAAGAAGATTTTTAAAAAAATGGTCTTTATCTTTCAACCTCACACCTACTCACGCACCAAGGAATTACTAACGGACTTTGTAGAGGCCTTTAAAGACGAAAAAAATCTTATAATTTACAAAACCTTTCCGGCTCGCGAAAAAGAGGAGGACGGCATGACGGGCGAAGAACTTGCGGGTGTTTTAGGGTGCAAATATTTCGATGACGCCAAAAATTTAGTGGAGTGTTTGAAGGAAAAATATGTGAATTTTGTGCCAATTTTTATCGGTGCCGGCGACCTCCCTAAAATCTTAGAAGAGATAAAATTTTTAAAAAATTAACGAAATTTACACTTTTTTTCAAGTTTTTTATCAAAAATTTACCTATTTTTTTGTGTTTTTGTAGATTTAGTCAAAATTTAAAATTTTTATAGCAGTGGTAATTTAAAAAAATATTCGCCTTTATAATGAGAAGAAATATCAGCGAAGATGCGCGTTAAATTTAAAAACTAACAGATGTAACCTAAAAGGGGATTAAACATAAAATGAGAATATATGAAATTTATTTATAAAAATAGTCCAATTTTTTATAGGTACATAAAGGGCAAGGGCAAGGTTTGCAATGTCTATCTTCACGGCTGGGGCATGAGTTACAAGTCGCTCTATTTTTGCCATGAGCATATTAAGTCGCCCTCGCTTTTTATCGATTTTCCGCCGTTTGGCAAGAGCGATAAAAATATAAAGAGCTGGACGATTTTTTCCTATGCCACAATGGTGGTGTCGCTGTGTGAAAAACTGAATATCCGAAAAATCAACCTTATTGGGCATTCATTTGGCGGGCGGGTGGCGATACTTGTGTCGGTGTTCTGCCCAACTCGCGTTAAAAGGCTCGTGCTTGTTGACAGCGCCGGGGTCAAGCCGAAGCATGGGGTTCGCTATCGCTATAATGTCTGGAAATATCGCATAAGAAAAAGGCTGAAACTTGACACCTCGAATATGGGAAGTGAGGATTATCGAAACTTAAGTTATGATATGCAAAAAACCTTCAAAAACATCGTCAACACTCACCTTAACGATTTTTTGCCGGACATCAAAGCGAAAACGCTTATCATCTTTGGCGAGAAGGACGAAGTTACGCCGATATATATGGCAAGGACGCTGAAGCGTAAAATTAAGGATAGCGAACTTGTGGTGATTAAGAATGCGGGGCATTTTTGTTTTAATGACAATAGGTATCTGTTTGTGAAAACTTTGAAGGAATTTTTAGGAGGGTAGGTATGAATTTTCTTTTTGCCTTTTTGGTGGCGGTGGGGCTGACGGGGCTAAGTTTGCCACTATTTAAAATTTATCAACTTGAAAATTATCGCATAGCGAACTTCTTAAAACGCGCAGTGAAATTTCAGTTGGCGTTTGGCGATAAAAACGAGTTAAAATACACAAAACGCATGATTAGAATGCTTTTTTGCACTTTTTTTCTGATTTTTACGCTATTTTTATTGATTTTTTATCTTCTAGATAATGTTTACGTTGAACTTGCGCTAATACTAGCGGAGATAATTTTATTGCCATTGATACTGAGTTTGGCGCATTTTATCATCTATCCAATTGAAAAACTTATCATGCTTTACTTTTTATTTAAGGCGAAAAAGAAACTTAAAAATATGCCGTGCCGAAAGATTGCTATCACCGGTAGTTTTGGCAAGACCAGCACAAAAAATATCCTCCTCAGTATTTTGAGCGAAAAGTATCGCACCTGCGCCACGTCCAAAAGTTACAACACTCCCATGGGTGTGTGTAAGACGATTCTAGAGAAACTCAGTCCGCTTGACGACTTCTTTATTGTGGAAATGGGAGCCAGACACAGGGGCGACATCGCCTTTTTGTGCAAGTTGATAGGCGCCGATTATGGCATACTGACGCCGGTTGGCAAATGCCACATTGAAACGTTTAAGACACTTGCTAATGTGGAGAACACTAAGTTCGAACTCTGCCAAAATGTCAAAGACTTTATGGTCATAAACGGCAAAAGTGAGTCTAACTTACGGCTTTACGAAAGGTGCGAGCGGGAAAAGTATCTCATCTGCAAGGAAAATTCCTTTGCTTACGCCAGCGATATAAAAGTTGCTGAAGGGCTGACGAAATTTCGGCTGACGGTGGACGGAAAGAGTGTGAATGTTTCCACAAAACTTCTCGGGAAGGCGAATGTAGACAATGTTGTTGTGGCGTCGAGTTTGGCGTACCTGCTTGGCGTTAACCTTTTGGATATCAAAAAGGGAATTGAAGGACTGTTGCCAACTCCTCACCGCTTGGAACTTATAAAAGGCTACGCGCGGGTGATTGACGATTCGTACAACAGCAACTTTGAGGGGTTTAAGCAGGCGCTTGAGGTTTTGAACTCCTTTTCGGGCGAAAAAATTTTGGTAACGCCGGGCATGGTGGAACTGGGCAAGGAGCAATACAAGGTGAACTTCGATATCGCAAAAGAAATTGCTAAGGTGTGTGACAAGGTGGTTGTTATGAACGAGATTAACAAAAAGGCGCTAGTTGACGGGCTTAATTCGGCGAAGTTTAAAAAGGAAGATATCTTCTTTGCGCGTAACCGCAAGGAACAGAAAGAGGTGCTAAAAAAATTGATAAACAAAAACAGCGTGATCCTCTTTGAAAATGACTTGCCGGATAATTACCGGTAAGTTTTTATTGAGCAGATAAGTGAAGTTTTGTAATTAAAAACGACGAATAGTTGAAGCAATATAATACTTATGAAAATCATAAAAATTAATTAAAAATTGCAAAAAATAAGAAAAAATTGCAAAAAAGTGCGTTTTTTTAATTTTTTTATCACATTTTCACCAAAATTTTAATTTTCTCATATAGGATATAAGAGGTTTGTATGAAGGAAAATTTATATATCTTTTACGGTGGCGAGAGCGTGGAGCATGATATTTCCATAATCACCGCTTTGCAGGTTATGCGCGTTATGCCGGAACTTGTGCCGGTATATATCGGGCGCAACGGCGTTATGTACATGGCGGAGAATCTAAAAGATGTTAAAATATATTCCGATTTCGACAGGCTGGCAAGGGGTGTGAAAGATGTCACTTTCGTCAGTGGCAAGCCGTATTTGGCGGTAAAAAAGGGCAGAAAGTATGCTAAATTCTTGCCGGTAAACTTTGCGCTTCTTTGCACGCACGGGCGCTTCGGCGAGGACGGCGCACTCCAAGGCATTCTTGAAAGTTGCCACATTCCATACTCAAGTTCCAACCACATTTCAAGCGCGCTTTGCATGGATAAGATTTTTATGAAAGATGTGCTTTCTTCGCGCGGGGTGCCAACGGTGAAAGGGTATCCGCTTGTTTACGAGGACTATCTTTCAAACAAAGAAAGGGTGCTTAAAGAGGTTGTGAAGGAAATTAAGTTTCCACTCATTTTAAAGCCGGCGCGACTTGGAAGTTCTATCGGTATTGTGGTTTGCAAAACGAAGAGCGAACTTGTGGAGGGGATAGAGTTTTGCGCGAAATTTGACAATCGCATACTCGTTGAGAGGTTTGTTGAGGACGCTGGCGAGTATAACACGGCGTGCGTTTATATGAACGGCGAGGTGCTAATTTCGGACCCGGTTAAGGTGGCAAACAAATCGCAAATTTTCACCTTTGAAGAAAAATATCTTGAAAATAACGCAAAAAATGACGAAAAAATTGAAAAAAACTTAAAAAAACAGTTAAAAACGCTCGCAATTCAAGTTTACAAAATTTTCAACTGCTTCGGCGTGGTTCGTGTGGACTTCATATATGATAGGAAAAATCAAAAACTTTTTGTCAATGAGTTGAACTCCATTCCCGGCTCGCTCGCCTTTTATCTTTTCAAAGATTTGTCCTTCAAGGATTTATTGAACTGCCTCATCGAGGAGGGGAAAGAGCGAAGCGTGCGCGAACGGTTTGTGACGGCTTACGACAGCGAGGCACTTGACGTGTTTGAAAAATTAGATTTGGATATGACGAAAAAATAGTTCCGCGTGTGGCGGAATTTTTTTTAAAAACATTTGGTGAAATGTTGATTTTTTGTTATACTATAAATGAAACATTCTTATTTGGTAAATATTTGGCTAAAAATTGGCGATATTTATCGTTGCTTTAAGGGGTGGATAGATGAAAAAATTTCTATATTGCCTTTTGGCATTTCTTATTATTGGTTCCGCTGCTGGTGGCGCCGTGCTTTTCAGTAACCTCTCGTACAGCGACAAACCGGGGGGGGGGATTTGACACCCCGCAAAACAGCATAACCGCCTCGGCGCCGGACAACACCGACCTTTGGACGGACGGGCACTACGCCGACGCCTTTGATAATGAAGGCGAGGCTGGAATTGACGGCACCACCAAGGAAACCGCTTACGAAATCCGCACTGCCGAACAATTAGCCTTACTTGCATATCGAATAAACACTTCATCCACAAATTCTACATATCGAGATTTATACTATGTTCAAACCGCGGACATAGATTTATCATTGCATTATTGGGATGCGATTGGAACATCTTCCTATTATTTTCGTGGTAGTTATGACGGCAGAGGATATACAATCTCTGGGTTATACACCGAAAATGGATATAGTAGTTCTTATTCATATCAAGGGCTTTTTGGATATATTAGAGGGCAGTCAGCAACAAATAAAGCGGTTATAGAGAATGTTGGCATAATCGACTCACATGTGCAAGGATATAATTATATTGGCGGAGTTGTGGGGCAAGCTGATTATTCCACAATCACCAACTGCTATAACACCGGCTCTGTAACTGGAAGGGGATATGTTGGCGGAGTTGTGGGAGTTGCTGGTTATGATTCCACCATCACAAACTGCTATAACATTGGCTCTGTAACTGGAATTGATATGTATGTTGGCGGAGTGGTGGGGGAAACTAGCGGAAACATCGAGAACTGCTATAACACTGGCTCTGTAACTGGAGGTTATTATGTTGGCGGAGTGTTGGGAATTGCTAATGATTCCTCCACAATAGAGGACTGCTATAACACCGGGTCTGTTGGTGGATATCACAATGTTGGCGGAGTGGTGGCAAGTGCTGATTATGATTCCACGATCGAGAACTGCTATAACACCGGAGATGTAACTGGAGGTGGCAACTATGCTGGCGGAGTGTTGGGATTTGCTTATGATTCGGTCGACATCATCAACTGCTATAACACCGGCTCTGTTGATGGAGGTACATATGTTGGCGGAGTGGTGGGATGTACTACTTATTATTTCACCATCACCAACTGTTACTATGGTGGAAACTGCACACTTTCGTATGGTATTGGAGGTTTCTATAATAGTAGTGAACCTTCTAATCAAGGTACCTCAAAAGACAATGAGTTAATTGCCAACGCCAAAAGTTTAAGTTGGTATCAAGATACTTCTAGGTGGTCTAGTTCTTATCCTTGGGACTTTGAAAATACTTGGGGTTTTGTTAGTGGGATGAATGATGGGTATCCGGTTTTGATACCTATGATTCAATTTACCATCACCTATGAACCAAATGGTGGAACGGGAAGTATGAAAAGTCAAACAAAAACGGGAGGAATAGATTTAGTGCTTTCAATTAACACTTTTACGCGGACTGGCTATACTTTTCAAGGTTGGTCGGCTGCTCCGACTGGCAGTGTGGTGTATGCGGATGGTGCAACTTATAGCGAAGACGCCGACATCACACTCTACGCCGTGTGGGAGCCGGCGGTGTATAAAGTCACGCTTGATTGGAACGGCGGAGAGAATAACCAAAACGCGCTGACGGAAATATATGTGAAATACGGCGAGGGTGTTTATTCCAATGCCTCTGCTACCACACCTTTGACGTCGCTGTCAACTAGCAATTTACCACGGCGTCAGGGGTTCTATCTTGTTGGATATTACACCGCGAACAGCACGATGTCGACCTGTCTTATCACGGCAACAGACATGGGCGGAGGCGTTGTGAATGGTAATTTCACCGACGCTTTCACAACCACCTACTTCACAGATGATGCCACGCTCTACGCGCAGTGGGACACTAGAAATCCAGCCTACTACGACGAAGAGGGCGGGTATTGGTATGTTGAGAATGGGCGTTTGCCACAGACGCGGGTGAGTGGTACTCTTAAAACCACCCTGCAAACAAGTTGGAGTACATTGGAAAAAGGCTCGACTTATTCTTTGGGCGGAGTTGGTTACATAGATGACGTTGAAACTAAAGTTTATAACGG
>CALVNE010000021.1 GCA_944349515.1 uncultured Clostridia bacterium
GACGATATAACAGAAGATATAGGCAAAATTGTTATTTATTCAAAATCGTTGACTGGTGGTAAGGTTAAACTTTGGAATAATAAATCTATCAACTATCGCGAGCAACGCCAAAAGGAAATTTAAGTGGATTTTTCCACTTTTTTGTTATGAAAATCATTTTGTTTTTCTATCATTTTGAGTTTGGGCGGGAGTGTGGTATAATGATGTTATGAGAAAAAAGAAAGATATATGAAATCAAGAAGAATTTAAATAGTTAAAAATTTTTAAATTCTTCTTTTTTTATTTGGTAAATTTTTTCATTTGTGATAAACTTAAAAAGTGGAGGAAATTTATGAAAATTGCTTTTACTGGAATAACTGGCAATGTTGGGCAAGAGGTTTTAAGCGAAGTTATGAAATTAGAGGGAGTAGAGAAGATTAAACTTTTGGTGCTTCCTGATGATAAGAGAATAAAAAAGTTACAAAAAGAATATAAGGGTAAGACTGGAAATTGGGAGATAATTCTAGGAAATATCGGCGACAAAGCGATTTGCAAAAAACTTGTGGAGGGAGTTGACTATGTTGTGAACTTGGCAGCAGTCATTCCGCCACATAGCGACAAGTTTCCACGCAAGGCGGTGGAGTGTAATGAGATAGGTGTTGACAATTTGGTCAGTGTTATTGAATCTCAAAAGAAACAACCTAAGCTTATCCATTTTTCCACGGTGGCGCTCTATGGCAACAGAAATAGTAAACATCCTTATGGCAGAATTGGTGACCCACTACTTGTCAGTCCGTTCGATATATATTCAGCGACCAAACTGCGTGGAGAGTTTAGAGTTTTGGAAAGTAAGATTGAAAAGTGGGCGGTACTCCGTGAAACCGCGGTGTTACATAAAAATATGCTATCTGACAATATGAGTGACGGACTGATGTTTCATACTTGCTTTAATGCGCCACTTGAATGGGTGACTGCGCATGATAGCGGAGTGCTTGTGGCAAGCATTTTAAAACAGGATATGCAATCTGACCTTGGCGACAAGTTTTGGCGAAAGTGTTTTAATATCGGTGGAGGAAATGAAAATCGTTTAACTGGCTTTGATACGCTGAACGACGGTTTTAAAATTATCGGTGGCACTTGCAAAGACTTCTTTAAGCCATATTACAACTCTCTTCGCAATTTTCATGGAATGTGGTTCTATGATAGCGATGTACTCGATAAGATGTTCGACTATCAACATCAAGATACGCGTGAGTATTGGAAAGAGGTTAAAAAAACTCACAAAATCTTTCAGGCAGGCAGGGTTGTGCCGAAGTATTTTATCAGGAAGTTTGTGATTGACAAGTTACGCAAAGACTCAAATGCGCCTAAATATTGGTTTGACCATAAGGACACTGCGCGCCTCACTGCGTACTTTGGAAGCGTTGGAAGATATCTTGCTATGCCTAAAAAATGGAAAGATTTTCCTCTTTTAATTGAGAATAAAGATGAAGAGGGCAACGCTATCGATTATGCGAAACTGCATGATATTAAGAATGCTAAACTCATCGATTATGGCTTTGATATAGATAAGGACAATGTTGCGCTTAAAGATTTGCAAAATGTGGCGAAGATGCATGGCGGAGAACTTGTTTCTAAGAAATACGGCGGAAATTTATATGAAAAATTAAACTGGAAAACGCAAGACGGCGAAACTTTCTCGGCAAATGCCTACACTGTATTATACTGCGGTCACTGGTTCAATCCAACCTACAAAAAGAATGTTTGGGATTTTGATAGGCTGGCGAAAAAGGATAAGATTTTTGCGCAGATTTGGCATGATTCTCACGACGAGAAGGAAAATCATTTCTATTATTTCGATGAGGAATTTAACGCACATATGAAAACTGAGGGGAAACAATGAAAATTTTAATTTGCTACTTTTCTGGAACTGGCAACACAAAGCGTGTGGTTGATAAATTTGCGGAGTGTTTAGAGGAAAACGAAAACGAGGTCACCTTGCAACGCGTGGAGCACGAGTTTAATTTAAACCTTGAGGACTTTGATTTAATCGGTTTCGCATACCCTGTTCACGCCTTTAACGCACCTGAGATTATCTTAGATTTTGTTAAACAACTGAAAAAACTAGAAAACAAAAAGGATGTTTTTATCATCAACACCTCTGGCGAGCCATTAAAACTAAACAACATTTCGTCTATTAAACTTACCAGCCTTTTAAAGAAAAAGAATATGATTGTGAAATATGAATATCACTATGTAATGCCATACAACATCATCTTTCGCCACACCGACCGAATGGCTTATCGCATGTGGGAGACGGCGAAGAAAATCATTCCGCTTGATGTTAAAGAGTTGTTGGAGAAAAAGCCTGCTAAACTTAAAAAGGTGTTTATGGGAAGATTTATCGCTTACATCTTCCGCATCGAACATTGGGGCGGAAAATTTAATGGCAAACACTACAAGGCGTTGCCAGAGTGTATTAATTGCAACTGCTGTGTAAATATCTGTCCAACCAAGAATATCACAGTGAAAGACGGCGAACTACACTTTGGAAAGAATTGCATAATGTGCATGCGATGTTCCTTCCTTTGCCAAAAGAACGCCATAAAAATAGGCTTTTTCAACAAGTGGAAAGTCAATGGTGTTTACAATTTCAACAACCCAGGTGACACAAGCGAAGATAAGCATAAAAAATATTGCAAAAAGGCGTATAAAAGGTATTTTAGAGATTGCGAAGCGCGCCTAGAAAACACAACTCAAAAGGTTGACAAACCTAACGCTCAAAGTGCTGTTAATGCTGACGCGTAAACGGCGTATTATTTTCAAATTTTGTAATTATCCTTTATACCAAATTTTACACAAAAAATGTATATGAAAAAACATATCTCGCTGGCGTAGATATGTTTTTTATGTGCTTTACTTTAAGGGCGGTGGTCATTTTAAAACTAAGGCTTACACATTATTTTGCTACATTTTTTACGTGCTTTGTTTTAAAAAGTTGTTATTTATCGAAATTTGTGCACTGTGTTATTTTGCGTACTTTTTAAAAATTAGTTTGGTTATATAGTAGTTTGCTGGAAATATCAAGAACATTGCAAGGATTGGAACGAGCAGTGAGGTGAGGTAACTTGCCATGGTTTCCGCAGTCATGCCGAAGCAAATGTTCACCACAAACACCACCACACTCGCCAAAAGGAAGACCACCCAATTGACGATTGCATTATATTTCAAAGTTGCCTTTCGGCTGACCGCACAGGTGTATTTGATGAATAAAACAATGGCGTAAACGGCGAATAGGGCGGGCACGGTGTAGTATAGAAAGTTCGAGGTTGGCATAAGATTATTGGTTGCAAGCGTTAAAACATAGATAAGTCCACAGCCCATGCCGGAAAGAGCAAACAGAATGAGGGAGGCAAAGAACTTTAAAAAGTTTGTGTTGTGCATACGCTCAACCACGGTGTGCTTGTATTCCTTGAACTCCAAGCCATGACTACTGTAATATTCCTTTAAACTTTCGTAGTCGGCAAAGTTATTTGTTGGACGCTCAACCTTCACAGAACGCTCAACAACTTTTTCCTCTTTTGTAACTTTATTTTCCTCTTTCTTTTCCATGACCTTTGAGACCATATCGTTGTAGGTTGGCTCAAGTTTGCTATCTCTCATCGGAGCTGGCAGATTTTCGTCGGAAACGTTTATCTCAATGTTCGGTGGGGTGATACGCTTTTGATAAGGGATATACTCCAATTTTTCGGTAATGAATTTGGCGTCATCCTTCACTTCTTCGTCGGCTGGAAGAATTTCTTGATTAATTTCTTTGGAGTAGATATCTTTTTCGGTAGAC
Organism: uncultured Clostridia bacterium; assembly: GCA_944349515.1. Taxonomy (GTDB): domain Bacteria; phylum Bacillota; class Clostridia; order Christensenellales; family UBA1242; genus Caccovivens. The sequence goes on from CALVNE010000021.1 coordinate 3,821, forward strand.
TTGTTGACATAATTAGAATAGTCGACATTTTCATAGTGCTTTTGTTTGCTTGCTAAAAGCGATTCTTTTAATCTTGCCACATTTTCGCTAAAATGGTCATCCTCTTTCTCATATACAACCGGCATTTCAATTTGGTTATCCGAAAAGCTGCGCCTATTTCGATATTTCTTAAGTTCGCTTGACGAATCGTATATCTTCTTATTTTGTTCCTTTTGAATAGGGGTCAAAGTTTCGTTGGCGTCAAGAAATCTTCCGTCATCTTTTTCCTTTTCCTCCACTTCATGCTGAAAGGTGAAAAAATCAATTTGGTTGTCAACAACTTCGCTCTTTTCTTCTTCGTTCTCTATTTTAGCGGGGGCAGGCTCCGCTTGCTTACTTAAATCGAAAAGATTTTTCTGTTCCAAAAATATTGGTTTTTCAGTTTCTAGAGGTTCAACTGTTTCCTCGGGCTCACTTGCCTCATTTTCCTCTTGCGCTAGCACGGCAAAGTTTATGCCGGCGAACTCCTTGCGGAGTAATTCCAAATTTTCCTTGCCCTCCTTTGTAAGGGCATAGTAATGCCTTTTACCACCGAACTCACTTTCGCCCCAAAAGGAAGAAGAGATGTATCCTTTCTTTTCAAGGCGAGTGAGGCAAGAATATAGGGTTGGCTTTTTTAAAATGTAGTTACCCTCTGTTTTTTTGGTGATATATTCGATGATTTCCAGCCCATATTTAGCCCCTTCGGAAAGCGAGTCTAAGATAAGGTACTGAACTTGTCCGTTGGAAGTAAATGCCATAGAATCCTCCCATATATTTAAAATTATAAAACTTAATTTAAAAATTGTCAAACAAAAATTCATAGTATTATGCAAAATTTTTTTATTGCATAATACCACAACATATAGTGTAGTATGCCGTGATTAAAATCAATATATAGATTATCAATTATTTGATTTATTTTCTAATATTTGTTTGCATAATTTTGAAAGGAGTGCTAAAATATAGGGCATGGAAATTAAAATTGTTAAGGAACAAAGAAAATCGCTTATGCTTAAAATTCTTTCCGAGGACGCCATTCTTGTGAAAGCGCCGTTAAGAAGTGCGGATAGCGCCATACAAAAGTTTATTGACTCTAAGCGCGGTTGGATAGATAGACATCTTAAAAAAATGAAAATGCTAGCAAACTTTGCCAATAGTTTTGATTTTGATAATTTAATCTACGAAAACGCCATTCCAATCATGGAAACAAAAAGTTTGAGGCTTGACTATGAAAGGCTGTCGGAGCGAACGAGATTAAAGTCGATAAAAAATCAATACCTTTCGATGTTCTCCGTTTTGAAAGAGCGCACTCTTCAACTTGCCGAAAAATTTAGGTTTAAGGTGGATAAGATTTTGCCGTGCTCTTCCACTGTCAAATGGGGCTCTTATTCTTCAACAGGCGAGTTGAAACTAAATTATAAGATTATCATTTTGCCACAAGATTTGGTGGACTACGTCATTGTGCATGAACTTTGCCATATTAGGCACATGAACCACAAACCTCAGTTTTGGCGAGAGGTGGAAAGGTTTTATCCTGACTATAAAAAGGCGCGCAACGAAATGAAATTGTATTCTTTTGTCCTAAAAACCAAATTTTAAACATATTTTTTTCGTTTTGATAGATACTATACAAATGAAAAAGAAAAATTTTTGGATAACATACACTTTTTTATGGCTGACATTACTTCTTCTTATCATTATGCCAATTGTTAATATCTTTCAAATAGAGGATAACTTTTTGGCAAGTTATGAGGACATTGCCTCAGCGAATAAAAATGGGCTTTTTGGGTCGTATATCACCGGAGAACTGAAAGAGGGCGAAAAGAGTGTCGACTCGCAGAGCGCCAAAAACGGCGAGGTGGTTTTCAAGTTGTTCGGCTTTATTCCTATTAGAAAAGTTTCGGTTGTTATGGCAAACGATGACGACTATTACATAGGTGGGTCGCCAATTGGACTTGCCATTTCCACCGACGGTGTTATTGTTGTCAGCGATGAGGCAAAGAGTTGTTTGAAAGAGGGCGACATCATCACAAAGATTAACGGCGAAAAGATTGACGATGTGGACGATATCGCCGTGGCGCTTGCTGACTGTGACGAGGCAGAGGTCACCTATTTAAGAAAAAATAAGGAAACGCGGGCGCTTGTTAAAGTTTTAAAGGACGATAGCGGCGAAAAACTGGGGCTTGTTGTGAAGGATAACATCACGGGCGTGGGAACACTCACTTTTGTCAATACCAAAACGGGCGAGTATGGTGCGCTTGGTCATGCTGTTGTGGATGAAGCGGGCGGAAATATTGTGCCGGTAAAGGAAGGCAAGGTTTACAGTTGTAACTTGATTGGCATAAATAAAGGGCAGAAGAATAACCCGGGGCAACTGAGGTGCCTTTTCCTTCAAAATTCCAAAAACAAGGGCGACATCGAAAGTAATGGCAAGTTTGGTATAAACGGCGTGTTGAAAAATGTGGACGGGCTTGTTGATGAAAATTTGACCGCTAAAATTGGCGGGAGACTGGCTGTGACGCCGGGCAAGGCAACCATTGTGTCGGATATTAGTGGCATTAAAGAGGAATATGAGATTGAAATTATCAAGGCGAATTATCAGAAAAAAGCCAACGATAAAAGTTTGGTGTTCAGAGTGAAAGATAAAAGGCTCCTCTCGCTCACTGGCGGTATTGTGCAGGGCATGAGCGGTTCGCCAATTATGCAAAACGGCAAAATTGTCGGCGCCGTGACGCACGTTTTCCTCTCCGATCCAACGAAGGGGTATGGGGTGTATGCGGATTGGATGATGTAATGGCGAAAACTGCGCTTTTGCTCGTTTTCGAAACGAGTTCGAAAAGCATCGCGTTTACGCTTGTTTTCGCCTATCTCGCGACCAAACGAAATCGCATTCGCTACGCTCATTGGCGATTTGTCGCGACTTAAAGAGGTTTTGATTATATATCGAGCAAACTATTATCAAACCTATCCACAACTCTTAACTTTTAACTTTTTGTTCTTCGTTTTACAGGTTCGCTCTGTAGGTGATTTTCGATTTGTGCGCGCCGGGCAAAGCCCTTCCCCACGCAAAATCGAAAATTGATTTAGAGAGCGAAAGTGAAGGTGGGGCGAGCAAACGCAGAGCGTTTGAGTGAAGGGAAAGCGTTGCTTTCCAGTGAAGGTGAGCCAATGGCTCACAGTGAAGAGAAGTATGTCGACTTCTAGTGAAGGAAAGGCAAAGCCTTTCAGTTGTGGTAGATTTTATGGTGTAACTTTAAAAATCTTCCACAATTTTTATTTTTCTTTCTTATTTCAAAAAATTTGGTTTTTGCTGGGTGGGCGCTAGGCGCGCGAAGCGCGCTGTGGGCTTGCCACTACAAATGTTTTTCGTGCAAAAAAGAGAAAAAGGCAAGCCCACTAAAGAAATTTTGGTTCAAAATTTCTTTCTAGCGCCCGTCTGATTTTCGAAATTGCCATTAAATTATTTTTAATTTACAACATCATATTGCTAAAAATCTTCCACAACTTTTCTTTTTTATTTCAAAAATCTCTGATTTTTGTTTGTCTTTATTTTACTTTTTTTTGTTAAGTTGTTATAATGAAAACATGAAAACGCTTTCGTACTTTGAAAAACGCGATTTAAACAATATGCAAAGGATAGGCGGATATTTAAGCGATATGCCAGAGTATTGTTACGACTTTTTCACCGGCATTGAACTTAACACCTCATCGCTGACGCGCTTAAACTATGCCATGGACCTATCTATCTTTTACGACTACCTTTCGTGCTACCTTTTTCACAAAAAAAAAGAAGAAATTTCCTTAAAGGACCTAGATAGTCTTGAGGCGAAGCACATTGAAAGTTATCTTTCCTATTTAAGTTATTACACGGTGGGCGACAAGGTTTATCGCAACACCGAAAACGGCAAAGCGCGCAAACTTGCCAGCGTGCGAAGTTTTTTCAAGTATCTTTTCAATCACGATTTGGTGTCGAAAAATGTTGTAAGCAAGGTGCCAACGCCGAAACTCCACACAAAAGGGATTATCCGCCTTGAAAATGATGAGGTGGAGCGTATGCTTGACGCGGTGAATGCGCCTACAACTTTCACCGAGCGCCAGAAAAATTACAATAAAAACACGCGTATTCGCGATAACGCCATTGTCACGCTTTTTTTAGGCACGGGAATAAGAGTTAGCGAACTTGTGGGACTTAATGTGGAAGATTTCGATTTTTCTCAAAATGCCTTCACTGTAACAAGAAAGGGCGGAAATCAAACTGTTTTATACTATCCAAACGAGGTCAAGTATGCCGTGGGTGAGTGGCTGGAAGTTAGAAAGACCCTGCCTATTGATAAGGAGGAAAAGGCGCTGTTTCTATCCTTGCAAAATAGGCGCATTTGCACGCGCGCGGTGGAAAAAATTGTCAAAAAGTTTGCTTACGAAAGCGCGCCACTAAAAAAGATTTCTCCGCACAAACTTCGCTCCACCTTTGGCACAAACCTCTATCATGAAACAAACGATATCTACATTGTTGCTGATGTTTTGGGGCATAAAGATGTGAACACCACCAAAAAGCACTACGCCGCAATCAGCGACGATTTGAGGAAGAATGTGGCCAAGAAAGTTAAGATTGGTTATGATGAGTAGGGCGCTAACTTTTGTGCTTTGGTAGGGATTTTTGAGGAGCGCCATGATTTTTAAGAGAGATTTTACTCTAGAGAACCTCTTTCCTTTTGCGTACATTTAAAAAATAGAAGACGGAATTTGCGAGGCGAAAACTATTTTCTTGACTTTTTTTGCCGAAATGTCACTTTTATTGCGATTTTTTTAGGCAAACTCTAAAAATTTTCAACTTTTTTATATATAATTTGTTTTTTTATGTCATATTTGGTAAAATATAGTCATGGAATTTGAAATAAAGATAATTGAATTTTTGCAAGGAGGCAGAACACCTTTCTTTGACGCATCCTTTCAAGTTATTTCGCTTGTGGGTAGTTATATTGGTGCGGTGGCGCTTGTTATATTTTTCCTATTCACAAAAAAACGATATGCTTTCTTCTTCCTTCTAACCTACGGCTTTGCGTACCTTGTGCAGTCGATTATGAAAAGTACGATTATGCGCGAAAGACCTTTCAATGTGACCGACACGATTGCGAACATTGGCGACACAGTGACAAGTTTTAGTATGCCGAGCGGTCATGTTGTGTGTGCCACAATGATAGCGATATTCTTGGGCGCATTCTTGTTTTCGGAGTATAAGAAAAAAGGTATGCGCGTGATGATTGTGCTTGCGCTTGCTCTATATGTGGGACTTGTTATGCTTTCGCGAATGTACCTTGGCAAACACTTCTTGACCGATGTGCTGGCGGGCGCGGGAGTGTCGCTTGTCATTGGCGCGTTGGGAGTTGTGCTTATGCTCTTTTACAAAAAAGCAGACACCAACTCCGCTTGTCATTAACGCGAAAAATTGAAAATTTTCTTAACCCTTGCTTTTTATGCCCAGTAGACCTATAATAAAATAAACAATTATATAAAGGAAAAGTTATGAAAATTCAAATGGAAATTTATAATTTAAGACAAATTGACTATTTTGCGCGGGCATTTAGTAAACTTATTAAACCGCCTATGGTTATTTTGCTCGAGGGCGACCTCGGAAGTGGCAAAACAACGCTTGTGAAAAGTTTAGGGAAATACTTGGGCTTCGACGGCGAGGTGACCAGTCCAACTTTTACCCTTTTAAATGTCTATGAGGGGAAATTTCCTATCTATCATTTTGATATGTATCGCCTTTCGTCCATGGAAGAGGCGGTGGCGGTTGGCTTTGAGGAGTATTTCGATAAGTCCTCTCTTGACGGCGTTTCCATTGTGGAATGGCCGGAAAATGTCGATGGGCTTTTTAAAGAGGTTGATTTTGTGATAAAAATCGAAAAGGTGAATGACCGCTTGAGGAAAATCACTGTAACGGAGGGCAAAGATGTTACTTGCAATTAACACGGCGTTTCTAAACGCGAACTTAGGGCTAATCCTCGATAACGGCGAAAGATTTATGCGTACGATTGACGCCAAAAGTAAGCACTCGGAAAATGTGCTGAAAACGATAGACGAGATGTGCGAAGAGGCGGGCGTTATCTTTAAAAACATCGACAAAGTGGCGATAGTCATAGGCCCCGGCTCTTTCACCGGAATAAGGATAGGGGTTGCTATTGTTAAGGCGCTTGGCGCGGTCAAGGAAAATTTAAAGGTGTTGCCTATAACGTCCTTGGAACTTATGGCATATATTTATCTACAAAATCGCCATGAAAAGATATGTTGCGTGCTTAATGCGCTGTCAAACCTATTTTTTATTGCCGAATTTGACGAAAATGGCAACAAGGTGGGAGCGGAAAAAATGGTGGACGTTTTGCCAAAAGACAAAAGGCTGGTGATTTTAGAGGGTGATTTAAACCTTGAAAACGCCGAGAGAGTGGAAATAACAAGCGAGAATCTCTTAGATTATGTCACAACCATAGTGGGCGAAAATGACGGTATTTCGTCCGAAAACGTGGAACCGCTTTACATAAGACCGTCGCAAGCAGAGGCAAACTTAAAATCTGTCAAAAAAAATGTTTAATTTAGTTGACATTGCAAAATATAAAATGTAGAATAAGTAGCGATAAATGAGGTTAGGAGGCAACATGAAAAAACCTGTTTACATTAGATGCCCTAGATGTGAACTTAACTATATCGAAAAGAAGGAAAAACTTTGTAGCGTTTGCAAGGCAGAACTTTCCGCGAAGAAGGACGAGTACACCAGCGACCTAGACCTTGAACTTTGCCCAATTTGCAAGACGAATTATATTTCGCCAGATGAGATTATGTGCTCAACTTGCCTTAAAGAGCATCAGAGTGAGGACGGCGAACTGAATTCCGATTGGGAAGATTACCTCAACCGCGACGAGGATGAAGTTATCGACGAGGACGAAGAGACGGGCGACATGGCAAGCGTCACCGACCTTGACGATTCTGACATCTTAGACGAGGAAATTGACACCGACATCGGCTTTGACGATTCGTTAGACGAAGATATCGACCTTGACGATGAATTTGACGACGAGGACGATGAGAATGAGGACGATGATGACGATTATGACGAACTTGACGACGACGATGATGACCTCGACGACGATTTAGACGATGACGACGATGACGATTTTTAATGTTAAAATATAAGCTGTGCTTAAATGGCACAGCTTTTTTTGTCACAATATAGTGTTGCATTATTTTTTCTTTTCCTTGTTTATAAAAAGCGCTGTAAACTAAATTGTGTAACAAGAATTATCATATTATTATAAATTCAAATATTCGTATTATAATAAAAAATAAAAAGATTTAACAAATGTTAACCATAATATTTGCTTTTTTATTATTATTAGGTTATAATAAAATTAACTAAAATCGTTTTGAAGTTTATGATTGCTTTTTACATAATAAATCATATCTAATATAAATGCATATTAAGTGAAGGAGGGCACATGAACATAATTGAGGTTGATAATTTAACGCAAGACTATGGCCACGGCAGAGGCGTGTTTGATGTGTCTTTTGCCATAAGCGAGGGCGAGGTTTTCGGCTTTTTGGGTCCTAACGGCGCCGGGAAATCAACAACTATTCGCCATATAATGGGCTTTTCGCGTCCGCAAAAGGGCGAAACGCGTGTTTTTAACATGGAGAGTTTCCATAATTATTATAAAATCCTCTCTAACGTCGGCTATCTGCCGGGTGAAATTGCACTGCCGGAAGGGCTGACCGGCTGGGAGTTCATCAAAATGATGGGCGACCTTAGAAAGACGCGCGACAAGGATAGGCTTGTTTATCTACTTAAAAAGTTCGACCTAAATCCCGCCGTATCCACCAAACAGATGAGTTTGGGCGAAAAGCGTAAACTTGCCATTGTCACGGCGTTTATGGACGACCCAGAGGTGCTTATCCTAGACGAGCCGACAAGTGGACTGGACCCAGTTATGCAACAGGTGTTTATTGACTTTATCAAAGAGGAAAAGAAACGTGGTAAGACCATTCTTCTTTCCTCCCATATGTTCAACGAGGTGGAGGCGACGTGCGACCGTATTGCGATAATTAAAGACGGGCGCATTGTGACCATTTTTAATGCCAACTTTATCAAGCACAATGAAAATAAGTTGTATGAAGTTAAGTTTGATAATGTTGAAGATTTAGAAAAATTTGTTAAATCCTTCCCTAAGGCAAAGTTTAAAGAAGATTTGGTGGTTAAATTTGGCGTGAAAGAGGTGTTAAAGGGCGACCTTATCGTGCACGTGGCGGTGAATGATAAGCAGATTAACGACTTCATAGCGCTTGTCTCGCCTTATAAAATTAAAGCCTTTAAAGAACTTAAACTGACGCTTGAGGACTACTTCATGACCTTCTATAAGGAGGACAAAAATTTTGGAGGTATGCTGAAATGGAAGAAGTGATTAAGGTTGAGCATCTGACAAAGGACTACGGTGGCGGACGAGGGGTTTTTGATTTGAACTTTTTCGTCACTAAGGGCGAGGTCTTTGGCTTTGTTGGCACAAACGGAAGTGGAAAAACCACCACCATTCGTCATATCATGGGGTTCATTAAGCCTAAAACGGGCAAGGTGACAGTGCTGGGGCTGGATTCATGGAAAGACTCGTGCGAGATAAAAAAGAATGTGTCTTACATTCCGGGCGAAATTGCCTTTCCGGACCTTAACACCGGTATCGCGTTTTTGAAGGCGCAAGCGGAACTTTTGGGAATTAAAGATATGACCTATGCAGATGAACTTATCAAGCGTTTACAACTTGACCCGTCGGCAAACCTAAAGCGCATGAGTAAAGGTATGAAGCAAAAAACGGCGATTGTGGCGGCGCTTATGGCAGATAAGGACATTCTCATTCTCGACGAACCGACCACAGGGCTTGACCCGCTTATGCGCGAAACCTTTTTGGAACTAATTAAGGAAGAAAAAAAGCGCGGAAAGACCATTCTTATGAGCAGTCAGATGTTCGACGAATTGGAAGAAACTTGCGACCGCGTGGCACTTATTTACAATGGAAAAATTATCGATATCGCCGATGTTAACGCTTTAAAAAATTCCACCACAAAATCATTTAAAATTGAATTTTTAAACAAAGAGGATTATCTTAAATTTAAACGGCTAAAGTATACCATTGTGCGCGACCAAGAAAAATATTTTCAGGTGACCGTGCGCCTTGACGACAGCGAAATAAACAAACTCTTTAAAACGCTATCGAAATATCAAGTTAAATTTATCTCTGAGGTTAAAAACAACCTTGAAAAGCATTTCACGGAAATTCTTAAGAAAGAGTTAAAAGGAGGGGAAGATGTATTTTAGTAAGGCACTTTTTAAGCAGTCTATGAAGGCAAATTGGGTGAAGTGGGTGTGCGTTACAGTTGCCACTTGCGTTATGCTCGCCATTGTCATTATTGTGCTGGGAAGTTTGGCAATCAACGATATCCGCGACTCGCTTAAAGATGTTTTCACACAGGCGGACCAACAGAGCATTTTGAAGGAAAATAGTGTGGATAGTTACGACGCCTACAATATGTCGGTGACTTTCGCGCACAACATCAATGACGACGAAACGCTCGGCATGATAGGTAGTATGTTTGGGAGTTTGACCGGAAATTACACCATGGCAATCACAAATTTTGAAACGGAAAACGGACGTGCACCGACCGATGACGAAAAGAATACAATTAAGGACGAGGTGAGCGCCAGCCTCGCATCGCAATTTGCGCCTTTTGCACCAGCTATGGGATTTGATATGACCGAGGACGAACTTGCGCAGTTTTTGTATGTCCTTTTCATGGTGTACGACGATAATCCAACTTTTGCTTTACCTAATGCGAACGATTATATTGATGACACATATACTGACGGCGCGCAAAATCCGGCGTATTTAACGGCTTTAGATAGTGCGCTTAATGAATTGAAAGAATCGCTGAAAACCAACCTTATTGATTATTCCGGCGATGTGGCGTATGACCGATATATTGCGCTCGGTGAAACTGAGGCGGTGGCAAACGGCTATGCTATGCAAGCGGAGGCGCTCACCACCTATGCTATATCTTCCTATGAAAGTCAAATGGGTAATGACGGATTTGAATATAGCGAAAGCGCGTTTAAAGCCGAGGCGAACAATTATGTTATCAATCTTATATACAACAGCACAAAATTGCAACTAGGTGGCACTGATATGACCGAGGACGAAATTGAAATGCAAGCAGTTGCCGCAAAAGTGCTGGCTAACACCGCCATTAGCACTTACGAACTTTGGCTAGAGGAATATAGCGACGAGGTTAAATATCCAGATATGACGGACGCAAGTATCAAGGCGTCGGCACGCGATGAGGCAATTGAAAGCATAACCGACCAAATTCCTGAGAAGGTGGCTGAGGCGCTTGAAGAACTTGGCAATATGGATATTTACGGACTTATCATCGGCTCAATCTTCTACCGCATTGCGGGTCTACTTCTTCCAATGGTGTTCGTCATCATGGTGGCAAACGGACTGCTTGCTGGGCAAGTGGACTCCGGCTCTATGGCATATGTGCTTTCCACTCCAACAAAGAGAAGAACGGTGGCTTGCACGCAAATGGCTTATCTTATGATTTCACTGCTTGCTATGTTTTTGTTAGTGACGGTCACAAGCGTAGTTTCAATTTGGATTGTTGGCGGAAACAATTTCGCTATAAATTTTGCTGAAATATGTCTTTTCAACTTGGGCGCATTTTTGACCATGTTCGCCTTCGCTGGTTACTGCTTTATGTGTTCGGCAATCTTTAATAGGTCGAAATACTCCATGTCGATTGGTGGCGGGCTTAGCATATTCATGCTTGTTTGCACAATCTTAGGCTTGTTTGGGTCAAACGTGGTTCCGTCAGCAATGCGCATTGATGCTATGAACGTGTTTAACTATTTCTCAATCATTTCGCTATTTGACACCGTTTCCATACTGAACGGCACGATAGATTTCGCGTGGAAATTCGCTATACTTTTAGGAATTGCAATCGTCACCTTCATTGTCGGAGTGTTTAGATTTGAGAAGAAAGACTTGCCGTTATAAAACTTTCAAATTTATGAAAGTTTTATAACGGAGTGAAGGCAAAACTCAGGGATTTTTGCAGTGAAGGAACGCTTGCGCGTTCAGTGAAGGCGAGGCAGTGCCTCGCAGTGAAGGGAAATCAGAGGTTTCCAGTTGTGGTAGATTTTAGAGCGCGCCGGGCAAAGCGCACGCAAAATCAAAAATTGATTTAGATAGTGAAAGTGCGGCGTTGTGAGAGTGAAGGCAAAGCCTACGTCTATCAGTGAAAAGTTATGGGTTGATTATTTATGATTTTCTCACTACAAATAAATTTGATTTGCGAAAATTAGATAAAAATCTAACACGTATATAAAAACCGCAAACTATAAAATATGGTGTAGTATTCAATGCATGCTACACCATATTTTGTGTTTTTATAACGCTAAAAATTTATTTATTGCTTTATGACATAATTGTTTTTTGAAATAATAGCGCAAATGCTATTTGTAAATTAAATGTTGTTTTGATTAGGAATTATAAAAATTCTTTCTAAATTTCTGGAACGAAGTTTTCAAAGATGATGTTGTCGCAGTGCTTAATCACTTTCATGTATTCCTCTTTACTGCGCACCGTCCACGCGAGCAGGGGCAAGGTTTTAAACTTTCTTACGAAACGGTTCGGTAAGGTTGAGGCGTCATACGAGATGAAGTTTGGCTCGCTCACCGACTTATTGAAAGCCATGCGCTTTAACACAAATTTTTTGAGAAAGGAAAGTTTTTCGCCTTTAAAATATCCGGAAAGTTGCCCTCGCAAAATATTCGGTGCGTGGTGTTTGAAATATTTAAGCGAGTAAGGGTTAAATGACTGAACGGCAAATTCACCTTTATAATTTTTTAAAAGGTCGATGACTTTCTGCTCCAATTTTCCCACCTTAAATTGATTTTTAATTTCAATTAAAAGCGGGGTGCGACCGTCAACAAGTTTTAATACTTCCTCTAATGTTGGAATATGCTCTTTAGTGCCACTAAGTTTTAAAACCTTCAAATCTTCCTTCGTTAAAAATTTGATATACCCGTCATTGCCGGTCATGCGCGAAAGGGAATCGTCATGAAAAACCACCACGGTGTCGTCAGATAAAAGTTGAACATCAAGTTCAATGGCATAGCCACTTTCCACCGCTTTTTCAAAGGCGCCAAGTGAGTTTTCTGGGTTCGTTTTATCGTGCAGTCCACGATGCGCAATAGGCGTTTCCACCAGCCACGATTTAAAAATATCTTCCATATTCTCTCCAAACTATTATAGTTGTTATCTTTTAAATTTAGATGTATTTTAATAAAGTTTTAAAATTTTGTCAAATAATTTGCGAAAATTTAATTATCCACCTTTTTGGAAAAGGCTTTTAATGTTTCCACGCGTTCCATTGCGTCGAGTTTACTTTCGTTAAGCAATTTTTCCGCGTCCGCCTTTTTCATTTCTTTAAGGCTGGAATAACGCGTTTCACTGTTTAAAAATTCCTCGTATTTCATATAATCGCCGGTGCTGTCGAGATGCACAACTCCTTCATTTGGGTTGTAACGCACAAGCGTCCAATACCCGCAGTCGACGGCGCTTTTCATTTCTGCCATTGTGGTTGACATATCAAAGCCGTGGTTGACGCACGGGGAGTAGGCGACAATTATGCTAGGTCCATTATACGCTTCCGCTTCCTTAAACGCCTTAATGCACTGCCCCATATTTGCACCGAGGCTGACTCCGGCAACATAGCAATTTTTTGAGGCGATAGCAAGGGAAATTAAGTCCTTCTTCTTTGTGTGCTTGCCGGCGCTGGCAAATTTAACCATGGCTCCGCGCGGGGTGGACTTGCTCGCTTGTCCGCCGGTGTTGGAGTAAACCTCGGTGTCGAGGACGAGTATGTTGACATTTTCGCTCGAGTTTATCACATGGTCAAGTCCGCCATAGCCGATGTCGTATGCCCAGCCGTCTCCGCCGATTATCCAAACGCTTTGGTCGGGGTTAGAGTAGTTGGTGCCAAGTTTCATGCCTAGGCCAAATTCGGCGTTGTCCTCGAACAAACTGTTCGCCCATGCGGGACCGTTGCCGTTTTCGTCTTTGAAGTATGGGCAAGACGGGAAGGAACCGCCGTATATGCTGGAACAGCCAGTGGCGTTGGCAATCAGCATACGCTCGCCAAAAAGCATGGTGGCAAGTTTGATGTACGGCGTTTCGCCACAGCCACCACACGCGCCGGAAAAGCCAAAGTAGCAATCTCTAAACTGTAAACCTTTTGGAAGGTCAGTGGAGAACGGAGTGTTTTTCTCGGTTTTAAGCGTCTTACAGAAGGCGTAGTTTTTCTTTTCTTCCTCTAGTAATTCGTTCGCCATGTGCATAACAAGTGCTTTATTCTTGCTAGGGCAGACGTTGGCGCATACGCCACAGCCGGTGCAGTCCTCAGGCGACACTTGCACGCGGTATAGGTAACCATTCATGCCAAAGGCTTTTGCAAATTCCACTTCTTCCATTGTTTCCGCTTTAACAAGCACCGCTTTTATGGCGTTGTGCGGGCAGGCGATGATACACTGACCACATTGTATGCAGTTCGCTGGAAGATACTTAGGAAGATGGCTGGCAAACCCGCGCTTTTCAAAGTCCGCAGTGCCTTGCGGAACTTTGCCGGACTTGTCGAAGGCGGACACTGGTATTTCGTCACCTTGCAGGCGTTCAATTTTTTTCATAACAAGGTTATAGAACTTGTCATCTATCTTTTTGGTGTTCATGTCGGAGCCGGAGGTGGTCAAACTCTTCACATCTACCTCTTCGATGTTCTCCACCGTCTTTTCCATCGCCTTCAAATTTTTTGTAACGACGCTTTTGCCCTTTTTGCCGTAAGTTAGTTCAACATATCGCTCAATTTCTTTGTATGCGTCATTGAAATCGATGATATTCGACACTCTAAAAAGCGCCGTTTGCATTATTATGTTGATTTTATTACCTAAGCCCACGCTTTCGGCAATTTTTTGCGCGTTGAGGCAAAACACTTTGGCGTTTTTCTCTTTAAGCGTGCGCTTATAGTAAGCGGGCAACACTTTATCAATCTCATCAGCGCGGAAAATGGTGTTAAAAAGCACTGTTCCGCCATTTTTTAAGCCTTCAAGGCAGTCATACCTATGCACAAAGGAAAAGTTATTTATAGATATGACATCGCATTCGTGCACGAGGTAGGTGCTCTTGATTGGGCTGTCACTGACGCGGATATGCGACTTTGTTAAACTGCCCGACTTTTTGCTGTCATATTCAAAATATCCTTGCACGTATTTGTCGAGTTCTTCGCCAAGGATTTTTATCGTGCTTTTGCTGGCGGAAACGGTGCCGTCCGAGCCAAGCCCATAGAATTTCATTTGAAAGTTTTTGGTGAGTGGTGAGTAGTTAGATTTTGGAAGCGAGGAGGCGCTGACATCGTCCTCTATGCCGACGGTGAAATTGTCTTTTAGCATCTCAAAATTGTTGATAACGGAAACCGCCATATCGGGCGTAAAGTCCTTTCCGCCAAGTCCGTACCTTCCACCGAGAACCGAAATGTCGGTGCCGGCAAGTGCGCAAGACACATCAAGATAAAGCGGATCGCGGGCGCCAAACTCGCGCGTGCGGTCAAGGGTAATCACTTTTTTCACGCTTTTTGGTAACGCCCTTTTGAATTCTTCATAGGCGAACGGGCGGTAGAGATGAACTTTTAATAGCGCGGTGCTAGCAAACTTTTTGTCCGCAAGTACTTCCTCTAAGCACTCACATGAAGAACCCATGCTGACAATCACATTTTCGGCATTCTTTTTGCCAACATACTCAAAACCGGAATAGCCCCTTCCCGTCACGCGCTTAAAGTCGGAAAGCACTTCTTTAAGTACCTTTGAAACACGGGTGTATGACGGCGCTGATGCCTCGCGGTTTTGGAAAAAGACGTCAGGATTTTGCGCCGAGCCTTTTTGATAAGGCGACTTCGAGTTCATTGCCTCGCTTTTAAATTTCCTTATCTCTTCATTTGGCAGAAGCGCTTTAATTTGTTCGTCGGATATCGTTTCAATTTTTTGTATCTCATGCGAAGTGCGAAAGCCGTCGAAAAAGTGCACCACCGGCAAGGAGGTTTTAAGTGCCAAAATGTGTGCGATGAGAGCAAAGTCGTGAGCCTCTTGCACGGAGTTTGAGGAAAGAAGTATGGCGCCGGTCTGGCGAATTGCCATAATATCGCTGTGGTCGCCAAATATCGAAAGGGCGTGGGTGGCAACTGTGCGCGCTGCCACGTGCAAAACTGCTGGCAAGTGTTCGCCGGCAAGTTTGTAGAGGTTTGGAATCATAAGAAGAAGCCCTTGACTGGATGTGAAGGTGGTGGAGAGAGCGCCGGTCGTAAGACTGCCGTGAAGAGCACCACTTGCGCCACCTTCGGACTGCATTTCCACAAGGGTGGGCAAGGTGCCAAAAATGTTCTTTTTGCCCTTACTGAGTTCCCCGTCGCAATACTCTGCCATTGGCGAGGACGGCGTGATGGGATAGATTGGAATGACCTCAGAAAGTTTATAGGCGATCATGCCGACCGCAGTGTTTCCGTCGATTGTTTTTTTCATAACAACTCCTTTAAAAGTGTTTTTTAATCGAAAATGTTAAGTTTACAGTGCAAGGTTAAGTGCCGCAAGTTTAGATAAAAAATTTTGCGAGAGAATTTTTTAACCTTTTTTAAGTTTTGCAAGGAAATATAAAGCATTAATTAATCATTTTCGAATTTTACTTTTCCACTTAAAAATATTTTAAAAATTTAAAAATATTTTGTCAAATAAAAAGGCAAGTTTGGTGCTAAACTTTTTTAAATATGTTGTTTACATTTTTGACTTTTTCCTTTATAATAAAAACATGGAAAGAAAAATTGTGATGATTGTGGAATATAACGGCTCCAACTTCTATGGCTGGCAGAAACAAAACGGTAAGCGCACCGTACAAGGCGAACTTGAAGAAAAGATATTTTTGCTGACGCATGAAAGGTGCGAGGTGGAGGGTAGTGGTCGCACAGACAAGGGTGTGCATGCGCTTGGTCAGGTGGCGGTCGCCAAAATTTCCTCGCCCATCCCTCTTAAAAATTTCCGCGTGGCGCTTAACAAACTTTTAAGCGATGACGTGGTTGTGAAAAGTGTGAAAATAGCCAAAAAAGATTTTCACCCGCGCTTTGACGCCAAGCGAAAGACATATGAGTATATTGTTGACACATCTAAAACGCGCTGTGCGACAGACTATAACCTCGTCACATATTATCCGTATAGCGTCAACGTGGAGCGCATGATAAGTGCCTCAAAATTGTTGCTGGGGAAACACAACTTTAAGGGATTCTGTTCCTCTCACGCAACCGTTCAAAACTTTGAGCGCGAAATATACGATATAAGAGTGACAAAAAGCGGAAATAAAATCAAATTCACCATAACCGGCAACGGCTTTCTTTACAATATGGTGAGGATAATTGTTGGCACACTTTTAGAAATCGACAAAGTGGGCGAAGAAAATATTCTAAAAGTGCTTGAAACGGGCGATAGAAGTTTGGTGGGGAAAACCATGCCTCCAAATGGGCTATATCTTAAAAAGGTGGAGTATTTTAACTAAAATTTGCGTAAATATCATGCTTTTAGCAAGTTTTTTATAAAAAAATCAAAAATAGGTCTTGAAAATGACAAAAATATATGTTAAAATATAGTTGAAAATTTAGGAGGCGAATTATGGTAATTAAATCTTCAATTAAAGGCGATAAAGTTTTTGAGGACAAGTTTGGCAACTTTGGCAATTGTCTTTTTCGCGACGACATAACAAAAAGAGAGGTGGCACTAAACCTTGTGGGCGACGAGCATAAGTACCTTTCCGACGAGTATGAGATTGACGAGATTTTGGGTATTATTGATGTTTGTCCGGAGGCGTTTTTAATTTTGCCAAGAAAAATTGCGTATGGCTCCAACGCCGTGCTAATTGAAAAACTTTATAAGCGCACAGAAAAAAGCATTTTAGAGTATGCTGTGGAAAAGAACGCAAAAGGGCTTGCAATGGAACAGATTGATGGTCATGCTGAGCCTATAAGAAAGATGCGCGCTGCATATTTAGAGAACAACAGAGTGCACTAAAATCCGGTTATTTCAAATTTTAATATAAAATATGTGATGTTAAAATTTTATTCACATAAAATTTTAATAAATTCTAAGGAATTTTGCGTGATTCGCCCGCCATCACAGTTTGAATGAACATCAGTCTCACTCAAATGTGACTTCGTCACGCTTGGTTCGACTTCCGATAATATAAACTATGTGATGTTAAAATTTAAACAAGTTAAATTTTAAATTTTGCTAACGCAAAAACACAATAAATTGTGTTCATCACATTGTATGTATGACCATCAGTCTCACTCAAATGCTACGCGCTTGGTTCGACTTCCGATAATATAAACTATGTGATGTTAAAATTTAAACAAGTTAAATTTTAAATTTTGCTAACGCAAAAACACAATAAATTGTGTTCATCACATTGTATGTATGACCATCAGTCTCACTCAAATGCTACGCGCTTGGTTCGACTTCCGATAATATAAACTATGTGATGTTAAAATTTAAACAAGTTAAATTTTAAATTTTGCTAACG
>CALVNE010000022.1 GCA_944349515.1 uncultured Clostridia bacterium
TTGATAAGACTGGAAATATACTTTTACCTAAATAACTCTCTCTTCTTCACCCCCCCCCATTTTCACGCTCTAAAATCTTCCACAACTGCGAACTCACGGTTCGCCTTCACTTTTTTCACGCCTCAGCGCGAAAAAAAAGAGAGTTTCCTCTCTCTTTAAACCTCGTATTGTTCGCCACGCTTTGCTTTTTCCTCTTTCTTCTTGCGCTTTTCTTCCATTCTTGCAATTTTTTTCTTGGAAGGGTGGTAGGCAACTGCCCACAGTCCCGGCGTGATGAAAACGGAAGAATAGAAACCAGCGATTATGCCCACCATGATTGGGAAGGCAAATTCACGAATATCAGAAACGCCTATAACGGTGATAAAGAAAATCATAACAAAGGTGGTGATGGTTGTCAGTACCGACCTCATCATGGTGCTAGAAACCGCACGATTGGCAATGGCGTTATTGTCAATTTTGCCGAGATTTTTGCTCATTTTTAAATTTTCTCTGATTCTATCAAAGATGATAATGGTGTTGTTTATCGAGTAGCCTAGTATTGTGATAAGCGCGGCAATAAAGGCGGTGTTTATCTCAATTCGGCAGATGAGCATAACGGACGCTGTGATGATGACATCGTGAAAAAGTCCCAAAATTGCCGCAAGCCCGCTGGTGAGTTCGAAGCGGAAAGCAACGTAGATAAGTATCACCACAATTGCCACAAAAAGTGCCAAAAATGACTTCATCATAAGTTCGGCAGAGGCGCTTGCTGTTGTCACACCGCCGTTGCGTACAAGTGCGGAAAATTCGGCGCTATCGATGTAACTTCCCGGATTTTGAATGGTCACACACGCCTCAACATCAAGGTCGGTCACATAGCCAAATTCCACCAAAAATGCCAACCGAATTCTGTCGTTAAGCGTCTCCACATCTTCGCTGTCGGCGTTTTGGAATTTAACTAAGAGGGCGTCACCGTCTGAAATGGTGTAGCCTAGTCCTTCGTCGACCCCGATGCTAATTTCGCTCTTTTGAATGGTGCTTGCGTCAAGCCCAAAAAGTTCGAGCACCCTTTCTACCTTTTCGCTTGCCTCGCGGTAGTCGGCGTCATCGTCTAGGTTATAACTTTGGTTACTGAAATTGGAATTTGCCGGCGCGGAAATACTGTCGTTCATGTAGATTGTCATGTTCGTTCCGCCGGTGAAATCAAAGCCAAGGTTAAACCCGAGTGTGCAAAGAAGAATTATCCCAACAACGGTAATGATTATTGGTGCAATTAAAAAATATTTTAAATTTTTTGTGTAACTAAACTTACTTTTTTCCAGCATTTCGTCGATAGAAAAGCGAGTTTTTTTCTTAGATAGTTTATTCATTTGTCTCACCTCCCGCCGGCACAACTTCAACGATAGGCTCTTCCTTTGCAGGTCTTAACTGCTTCGGCAAGTGCAAAGGTTTTGCCTTTACGCTGTTGAGCGGAAGATACCATTTCACGAAGAATCTTAAAATGACAAGGTTCATAAACATGGATAAAATTATACCGATTAATAGCGTGATTGCAAAGCCTTGAATGGACGCCGTGCCAAGAATATATAGAATAAGCGATGTAAAAATGGTGGTGATGTTCGAGTCGAAAATCGGCCAAAATGCTCGCTTAAAGCCGTTTTTGCACGCCATTGGAATTTTTTTGCCAGCACGGTAGTCTTCGCGCACCTTTTCAAAGATAATGACTGCGCCGTCCACCGCCATGCCGATACTAAGTATTATTCCCGCAAGTCCCGGCAAGGTGAGTTGCACGAAGGAAATTGCTTGTAAGAAGAAGACCATAAGCACAATGTAAATGACAAGCGCAAAGAAGGTGAGAAGACCAAAATCGCCATATCTGAGCCACAGAATAAGCAGAATAACAACAAGCCCAACCGCACCGCCGATGAGGCAATATTTTAAAGCGTTGGTGCCAAGCGTGGCGGAGATGACGGAGTTTTCTTTAAGTTCCAAAGCAACATTAAAGGTGCCGGACATAATTCTAAGCGAATATTCCTCTGCCTCATCATATGTCCAGCTTTGTCCCTCGCCCGCTGAAATAAAAGTGCTTCCACTTGTTATCGCTTCTTTGCAAGTAAGGGTGTTCCATGGCTTGGTGGACGCAGAAGGTGTGCCAAGGTAGATATATATCTCTTGGCTGCCATTTGCTGCGCTGTTGGTGAGGTTAGAGAATTTGGTTCTGCCCTCATCCGTGAAGTTGATAACCACCCCGTATGCGCTGTTTTGATAGGAAACAAAGACGTTTTCTATGTCCGAGCCGGAGATGTAAAGGTCGCCGTCCTCAACCGCACCCTGTTCAAGGGTCATATAAAGCGGAGTTGGGTCACCAATAAGGTCGAAAATATCATCACTATTTGTAACGCTCGGCACTTCAATTCGAATTTCGCTAGTCCCTTGTCTTGTGATTACCGCCTCGGAGTACTCCCCGCCAATTACCGACTCCAGCCTTGCCACAGTGGCGTCAATTGCAGAATTTAGGTCGCTTGTGTTACTTGTTTCAGACAGCGAACAATCGTAAACAACAGAAACACCTCCCGCAAGGTCTAAACCGAGCGAGATGGAATTTGCAAAACCATTAAAGGTTGTGGTTGTGTAAGGAATGGTAAAACTGCAAACAGAAAGCACAATGCCGATGATAGTTAAAACCACCACCGCAACGAAGTTCATTATTGAGTTCTTTTTTTGTCTATTTAATTTTTTAGCCATACTGCCCCTTAACGAAAGTCAAACTACCATTTAAGTATATAAGAATTTGGGGCGTATGTCAATTAAAAATCTAAAATTTTTTTAAATTGACGCAAATTATGCCACAAATGGCGCCGATAATTGTGCCAAAGATGATGTCGTTTAAAAGCGATCTGTCAAAACTAAACGCCCCGTCGAGCAAAGAAAAAACTAAAAAGGCGAAAATTGTGTAAAAAAATCCAATTAGAAGCCCGTTAATTATGCCGTTGTGCTTTACCTTTTTAAGCCCGAAAAAGACGCCCAAAAAAATGGAAACCCCTTTTATCACCTGGTTTACCGGCGCAATTAAACTTTCAGAGATGTTTGTCCACCTGAGTAAAAAGGCAAAAAGCAAAATGGAAACAAGCGACACGGCGAGCGCCACAAAAACACCCTTAACAATCGGCTTGATTATCCCCTTTTTCTCGTCGGAATTAAATATCTTTGCTTTAATTTTCATTATTCACTCCTTGCAATAATTTTATACGCTATAATTTATGCTTACAGAGTGCTAGAAAATTACAAAAAATGAAAGCGAACAATAATCTATCAGTGATGCGAAGTTTACGACTTCCAGTGAAAGCGTCAGTGTTCCTTCACTAGAAAATCACCCATTTTC
Source organism: uncultured Clostridia bacterium (assembly GCA_944349515.1). Classification (GTDB taxonomy): domain Bacteria; phylum Bacillota; class Clostridia; order Christensenellales; family UBA1242; genus Caccovivens. The sequence goes on from CALVNE010000022.1 coordinate 3,362, forward strand.
GCTTATCATCTTTAAAATATCATCCTCTGAAATAATTTTCACGCCAAGCGCTTTTGCCTTGTCTAGTTTACTGCCTGCCTCCTCGCCTGCTAAAACATAAGAGGTATTTTTAGAAACGGAGCTTGACACCTTTCCGCCATGTTTTTCAATGAGTGCGCTCATATCAGGCCTTGAAAAGTTAGGCAAGGTTCCTGTAAGCACAAAGGTCAGCCCTTTCAAATTATCGCTTAGCGCGGTGTCCTCTTCGCTTAGTATTGTGACGCCGAGAGAGAAGAGCCTTTCTATCTCCTTGATGTTCTCTTCATCAGAAAAGTAATCAATGACATTTTGTGCGATAATTTCGCCAACATCCTCCACCTCTTGCAGTTCCTCTAACGTGGCGTTTTTGATGTTTTCGATATTTTTAAACCTTTTCGCAAGGTCCTTTGCCGTCTTTATGCCCACTTCCAAAATGCCGAGGGCGTACAAAAAGCGGTAGAATTCGATTTCCTTCGATTTTGTTATGGAATTTACAATGTTATTCGCCTTTTTATCTTTAAAATTTTCAAGTTTCAGTAAATCTTCCACTTTCAAAGTGAATAAATCGGAAAACTCGTTGACGCCTAGGTCGGCGTGGAATTTTAAGATAGATTTTTCGTTTAGTCCTTCAATATTAAACGCTTCACGGCTGGCAAAATGTGTAAGGCGCGAGATAATCTGCTCCATACAGCCATCACGATTTTTACAATAGAGAAGTGGTCCTTTTTTGACAAGTTTTGAATGGCAACATGGACAAAGCTCTGGCTCTTCTATCTCCTTTGAATATTCATATTTTTCAGCCAAGCCAAGCACCTCTGGAATTACCTCATTAGAACGGCGAATAAATACACGCGAATTAAGCATAACTCCCTTTTTTCTTATGTCCTCAATATTGTTTAATGTTGCACGCGAAATGTTTGCTCCCGCAAGCTCAACTGGTTCTAGTATTGCCGTTGGCGACACTTTACCTGTTCTTCCAACCTGCCACACAACATCCTTTAAAAGAGTGGAAGTTTCAAGAGCTTCAAACTTAAACGCCATTGCCCACTTCGGGAATTTGTTAGTGTTGCCGACTTCCTCTCGACGCGCCGTTTCGTTGAGTTTAATGACCATTCCGTCTATCATGACATCGAGTTTGTCTTTAACGGCGTCCACCTTTTCAATTTCCGCCTCCGCCTCGCGCGCCGTTTTAACCACCTTGAAGTAATCGCCGGTTAAAAAGTTGTTCGATTTTAAAAAGTTATGCATTTCTTCCTGCGATTTAAAGTTTTCTCCCTCGGCAAAGAGGATGTCATAGGAAAAATAGTCTAACATTCTTCGTGCTGTTTCCTTCGGGTCCAAGTTCCTAATGGCGCCAGCCACCCCATTTCGCGGATTTTTAAGTGGCTCGCTTGCCGTTTTGTTGTACTTTTTAAAGGCGTGCATGGTCATCATACCCTCGCCTCGCACGATAAGTTTGCCCTTGAAAGGAATGGAAAGAGGCACGCTTTTAATGGTGCGCACTTGCTCGGTGACAACCTCGCCCACTTCGCCGTTTCCGCGCGTTGTTGCCGAAATATATCGCCCGTTTTCGTATTCAATGACGATGGTCAGTCCGTCAAACTTATACTCTAGCGAAAATGTCGGATTTTTTTGATATTCCGCCATATCGCGCATGAATTTATCTAAATCATCAAACGAGCGCACCTTGTTCATGGAAAAAAGCCTCACCTCGTGCCTTTTTTTGACGAATTTATCAAGTGCCTCGCCTCCGACGCGCTGAGTGGGCGAATTTGGCAAAATGACGCCCGTTTCCTTTTCTAGGTCAACAAGTTCATAGTAAAGCGCGTCGTATTCCTTGTCGGATATCGTTGGCGCGTCGAGGTCATAGTAATTAATGTTATGCTTATTGACTTCGTCCACCAAAAATTTCATGCGGTCAAGTTTATTCATCTTCGCCCTCCTTTTTAAGTTTTGCCATGTTGAGCATAAGTTCCTTCACGCTTCCCGAAAAATCTATCTTTCCCACCAAGCCGTCATCAGAAATATCAATCACCTCGCCTTCACCAAAGCGGTTGTGAAAGACAATGTCGCCGACCTTCAAGCCAGAGTCGAAAGGTTCTTCTTCCTTTTCATCCACAAAAAAGTCGTTTTTCTTCTTCCTTTTTTCCACATTAGGGTGAGTTTTATCCACAATGCCGAGTTCCTTCAAAAATCGGCTGTCCGTTTCGTAACTCGACTTGCCATACATAAAGCGCCGTGTGGCATGGGTGAGGTAGATTTTTTCCTCCGCACGCGTGATTGCCACGTACATAAGGCGCCTTTCCTCCTCCATTTCGCTTGGCAAATTCATGGCTCGAGAGAGCGGGAAAATGCCCTCCTCTAAGCCGATGACAAAGACAACTCTAAACTCCAGCCCCTTCACCGCGTGAATGGTGGAAAGGCTGACATAGCCTTCGTCGCCCATTTCGTCTTGATCGCTTCTCAGCATAACGCCCGCGAGGTAGTCCGCTAGCGTCGCGCCTTCATTTTCCGTTTCAAACTCCTTCACCGAGGCGAGGAAACTGTCGATATTTCGCATCCTATTTATGCTCTCTTCATCCTTGCCAGCGTATTCGAGGTCGATGCGGAAATCTTTTATTAACTTTTTAACAAAGTCGTAAAGCGAAAGGGAGTTTATTTCGTCCGACAATTTTCGATAAGTTTCCACAAAATTTTCAAGTTTTTTATGGTACCTACTATACTTAAACTTTTCGCTCAGCAAGTAATCTAAAAGATTGCCCTCCGCTTCAAGTTTAAGGCTATTTATTGCCACGTCACCTATACCGCGCCTTGGAAAATTTATCACCTTTAAAAGGGAAATTTCGTCCTTTTTATTGACGAAAATGCTAAGGTATGCGAGCAAAATTTTAATCTCGGCGCGCTCAAAGAATTTCTGTCCGCCGTAGACGCGATAAGGTATGTTATAGGCAAGCAAGCCCTCCTCAATCGGGCGGGAAAGGGCGTTTATGCGCATGAGGACGGCAAAGTCGGAAAGAGAATAGCCTTCCTCCCTTAATTTTTCTATCTCGTTCGCCACAAAAAGGGCTTCATCGCGCTCGTCGAAGGCGGAATAAACAACGGGCGGAAAGCCGTCGTCCTTTTCCGTCCAAAGTTTTTTCTCCATACGCTCGCGGTTGTTGGATATGACATTGTTGGCAAGGTTTAAGATGCTTTTTGTCGAGCGATAGTTGCGCTCTAACTTGAAAACTTGAACGTTTTCAAAGTCCTTTTTAAGGTTGAAGATATTGTGGAAATTTGCTCCGCGCCACGAGTATATGCACTGGTCTTCATCGCCGACGACAAAGAGGTTTTTATGCACCGACGAAAGGAGTTTGATAAGTTTATACTGCACCAAATTTGTGTCTTGAAATTCGTCCACCAAAACATATTGAAAGCGGTCGGCGTAGCGCTTTAAAACCTCCGGAAAATTCTGGAAGAGAAAGAGAGTTTTATTGAGGAGGTCATCAAAGTCGAGGCAGTTGTTTTTAGTTAGGTATTCCTCATAACGAAAGACCGCCGACTGATACTTTTTCATCATCTGCTCGTTGCCGTAGCGCATAAGTTCGGCGAAATATTCCTCTATATCCAAGCCCTTATTTTTGATATTATCAAGGTGATGTTCCACTTTCGAGATATCGTCGTCTTCGAGCGAAAGGTCCTTGCAAATTTCCTTTAAGATTTTGGCGCGGTCGGTTTCCGAAATTATGGTGAAATTTTTGTCATAGCCGTCCAAAAAGTCAATTTCCTGCCGTAAAATTCGCACACACATCGAGTGAAAGGTGGAAATCCAAACATTATGGCTGCACATCTCATGCACGCGTTCCTTCATCTCATTTGTCGCCTTATTGGTGAAAGTTATCGCCAAAATATTGTAAGGCGAAACGTGCTTTTCAGTGATAAGATAGCAAATTCGGTGCGTCAAAAGGCGCGTTTTACCACTCCCCGCCCCCGCGGTTACCAAAATAACACCGTCGGTGGCGAAAAGCGCTTTTTTCTGTTCTTCATTCAAAGATTCAAGGTCGTAACTATTCATAACAAGTATCTTAACACAAAAATTGAAAAAGACAAAGCGAAAAACGAAGATTTTCGAGTGAAGGAAATTGGTGCGGACACCAATTTCCTTCACTAAAAAAAGGCTTTTTTTTAAAATTTGCTTGACAAATGTCATAAAAATGCTTATAATAACATAAGAATTTTCGAATTGAAAGGTGGTGAGAAGGTTGACAACAGTCAAGGTTGGCGAAAACGAAAGTCTTGAAAGCGCACTTAAAAGATTTAAAAGAAAGTGCCAAAAAGACGGCATTATCGGCGATATCAGAAAGAAAGAAGCCTATAAAAAGCCAAGCGTAGCGAAAAAAGAGAAAAGCGAGGCTGCAAGAAAAAGAGCAAGAAAAAGAGGCTAAATTTAAAAATCATACATCAATCGGTGTATGATTTTTTTATGCAATAAAAATGTGAAACAAAATGACTATTTTTTTGCCGATTTGTTTCACATGAAGTCAAATTTTGCCTACAAAATTAAATTTTTAAATAGCATTTCTCTTTTAAAAATCTTTTTATCTCTTCGGTGTCCTCCCCTTCATAGTAGGCAATCAAAAGTTTTTTATATTCTTCCACCCTATTTTCCGGAATCACCAACAGCCCTAGCTCATGTGATATTATAAAGTGGTTAGCAAAAATAACCGATGTTCTTTTGTTGCCGTCGATAAAAATTTGTTTTTTGGTGACATATAGGAGTAGTTCAATCGCCTTATCTATCACTTCAAGGTTAGCGCTTAAAATTTTTTCAAGTTCTTCCTTCACAACGCTTTCAATTGGAAGTTCCGGCTTCCATGTTGTTCCGCCAATTGAAACAGGCACAGAACGTATTTGCCCGGCATTGTAATAGAACCCCTCCTCAAGCAGTTTGTTGATATCGCAAAGCAAGGAAAAGTTTGTTGGCGATTGAATGACATTTTTATTCAAAATAAACTCCCACGCGTGCTTAAGGTTGACAACTTTCAAAATATCATTTGGCGTCATGTTGCTCACCTTCCCGCCCTCAATTATCGTTTCGGTATCGAGATAAGTTGTTGCCACCCCTTCCAAAACCGCCTGATTGTAAACTGTGTCCACCATGTGCCTACGCGCAAAGTCGATATTCATAGCCACCTTTTCGGACAAATCTTTTTCGATGTAATTCAACTTTTTTAGTTGTTTTTCAACTTGGCGCAACCTAAGTTTCAACTCCCGCGCTGTTTTGTTGTTGTTTAGAATGAGATTATATAGTTCGTCGGTATATTCACCAACATACTTCGTCAAACTTAAACCGTCCTCGCGAAAATGAACGTAAATATACTTCTTATTTTCTCTTTCCCTTAATTCAATTGTGCCGAAAACAAGGTCACTTAACTCTCGCTTACAAATTTCTTTATCTTTGAGTAGTGTTAAAATTTCCTCTTGCTCTGACATAACTCCTCCTTTAAACAAACTTTATTAAATTATATCATAAATTTTTCCAAAATACAATAAAAATGTGAAACAAAATGACGATTTTTTTGCCGATTTGTTTCACATACTCGTTAAATTTTTAATTTTGCCAAAACTTTAAAGGTTATTAATTAAACTTTGCAAAAGTGGTGGGTCAGAGAGCAGTTTGCCGGCGCCCATAATGGTGACATAGTCGGTGTCGTCGGAAATGACAACCGGATATTTGAGGTTCTGTTTGAAGTAGTTGTCTAAGCCTTGGAGTTTTGCGCATCCTCCACACACGAGAATTTTGTTGTTGATGATGTCCGTCACAACCTCTGGTGGAAGGGTGTTTATTGTGGTGTCAATAGCGCGCAGAATTTCGCTGTAAAAGGGCTCAATGGCATTTTTGAGTTCCATGGAGTGAATAACCACCGTTTTTGGCGATTTTGTTTTAAGGTCCACGCCGGTGACTTCCATGTTCAAGGTGTCGTTGTCATACAAACTTCCCACATCGTTTTTAAGATTTTCCGCCGTTGGAAGCCCGATGACGAGTTCGTCCTTGAAGGCAAGGTAGTTGACAATGGAGGCGTCGATAGATTTTCCGCCCACCGAAAGCGTGGCGCCCTTTAAGATGTTCGACATATTGACCACGGCGATATCGGTGTAAGTTCCGCCAATATTGACCACCATGTTGACAGTGGAGCCGTCAATCTTACGCCCCTCGCCGATAAGCGAACAAACAACAGCCGGGATTATCTCCACCTGCCCCATATTGCACGCCTCAGCCACGCGAAGAATGTTGTCCTTTTCGCGCGCCGTCACACCGCATGGCGACAAAATGATGACGTTATCTTCAAACTGCTTAAAGCCAACTTTGGAGAGAAGGTGCTTTAAAAGCACCACGCTATATTCAAAGTTCGAATGCTCGCCATAAATGCACGGCGTGAAAATTTCAATGTTATCTTTGGTTTTGCCAATGAGTTTTTTGGCGTCTTGCCCAAGCGCAATCACCTTATACCCCTCTTCGGTCGGCTCCGCACCCACGAGAGTTGGTTCCTTTAAAACAAGCCCCGCTCCGCGCATATAGATGTTGGTGAATCCTCCGCCTATTTCAATGGCATACTTAAACTTTTTCATATTCCCTCCTAAATAGAAAATTGCGTTCGAACAACCGAATTGGTCGTTAAATTGGTAGATGTCAAGGTGAAAACTGTGCCCTTGTCAAGCGAGTAGAGTGTGTCGCACAACTCCTTGCGCGAAGAAATTGCTTTAGAATATCCGTTATAACTTATGCTGGTGATTATGTTATTTTCGCCGAGAGTGACGCTATTATAAGTGAAATCTTCGGTGAGATATATACCTTGCGCGCCATTTTGATAAAATTTTAAAACTTCTCCGCTTAAAGTTACCCATTTTCCGCCAACAAAGACCTGCGTTTCGCTCAATCTAAAGTCGTAGTAAACGGAAAGTTCTTCAAAGTCGAACCCCTCAATGGAAAATTTGACAATTTCGTCATTTTTCAACTTTTTTATTATATTCTTAACTTGAGAAAGCGTAACGGCATAGTAGTCGGCGCTAGTTTCGTCCACCGCATAGGCATAGGTTAAGCCGATAAGTTTGCCGGTCTTATCAAAAATGGCGCCTTGCGAGGTGCTTTCATAGTTTTCTATGGTGTACATGACGCTGTCGGTGCAAACAAAATCGACAACCGTCCGCTGGTCAAAGGTGGTGGTGACATAGCCGATTGTGCTGTAGAGCGTGTTGACCGTGTTAATGTTGCCCTCTTCTGACGGACTGCCGATTGCTAGATAATTAGTCCCGAAAAACGACGAGGTCACCCCGCCCGTGCTGACATACGGCAGTCTCACGGAAGTGTCGCCCGCCAAAGTTCTAACTTTTAGTATAACTAAGTTATAAATTTCGCTGGAAAAGACGATATCGCCATTATAGACCTCGCCCGAACTTGCGTAAAGGTAGATAGTTTCACCGTTATAGTTAGAAAATTTATGGTGACAAGTAACTACATATCCGCCTTCGTCCACATTTACGCCCACAAAGCGCTCCACTTCGCCGTACTGAACGTCGTAAGTGGCGTCAAGGTACATTTCCCCTATTTCGCTGTCGCTCATCAAATTCCAAACGGAAAGTTTTCCGCTGATGTCGTAAGGTCGACCATAGTAGAAATACATGGCAACAGAAAAATAACAAAGCACAATGCCCAAAAGCACCATGCCTATTATGATAAATGTTCTCTTAACGCCATTTTTTTCTGCCATTATCCCTCTTTAAATGATTTGTAAACTCTTTTTAAAGATTTTTTTGAAGTCGTCGGCAAGTTTCATGCTCTGCATAATTTCGAAAGAAGCATCGCTTTTGATCACGGTTTTCATTATGATAGAGTCGCCAAGTATGTCACAAATAATATCTTGAATGACATTCTTTCGCGACGCGTTTAAGTTGACAGCAAGTTTAACAAGCACGCCAAGTTTTCGAATAGCGTCAACATCTTCGTCGGTCAAAACTTCCTTGTATTTCATAATCTCAGGAAGGTTGAAATTGTCTAAATTTTGGCACGCGCAGGCAAAACTTGCAATTAAAATGTCCTTTTGCGACGCGCCCGAGATGCCGGAGTTCAGAATGGCATAGAAGCCGTGTTTTTCGTAGTTTTTATAGTCGATAAACTTGCCAGAATCGAACATATATGAGGCAATTTTGAGCGATTTCACATAGTTTCTTGGCAGTTTGTGCACAACTTTCAACTGCTTAAAGAGGAGTATCGCCATGCTGTAAACGTTATAGTTTATCGACAAACCCTCTTTTTTGAATTCATAGTAGTTGTCAAGGCTGTTCAGCACCAAATCGCTATATCTCTCACTTGGCGTGCCAACAAGATTTTCAATAATCTTGCCATCCATTTTGTCGCCGTCAGTGACCGAGAGTTCGCTTATGTCAAAAAAGTCGAAAATAGACGAAATTATAGCAAGTCCGCCTTGCAAACTATCCGCGCCCTCAAAGGAAAGCCCTTTAACCTTTTTTATCTTCTCCACATCAAGGTCCTTGGTGAAAGAAATAGCCTTTTCCACACCCTCCTTGGTGAGTGTGTAGTTATTGTCAATGTCAATAGGATATCTTAAAAGTTTCTTAGAAACGCGCGAAATGTCAATAAACGGCACGCCGGCGCCCACAAATCCCTCGTCCTCAAAATTGACAACAAACGGACAAGATTTCAACTCCTTTTTGAAAAAGTTGGTCATATCCTCGAATTTAGCGTACTTTTCGGTTAAGTTGATATATCCATATGGCACAACGAAATAGTCGGCAACATTGCGCCTATTATATTTAATGATAAAGGTGCTGTAACCGCAAACGTACGCGCAAGTGCCCTTAGAGAGGTCTATTTTGTTAATGAGTGCCTGATAAATACTTTTCACCACTTCGTCGTTATTTGTTAAGAGGAAATTCATGCCGGTGTGAGTGTAAATCTCGTCCAAAAACCCGCGATAGTTTCGCGCCTTTACGATGATATTCGACGCAAAAGCAATCATTTTCGTCACGCCATAAGTTTCAATGGTGTAGCGGTAGATGTTTAACATTTTTAAAATGTCAGTGCGCGACTTTGGCGAAAAAAGACAGTCTTTGGTTATGTCGTTTGTCAAATCGTATTGATTAACTACGTCCTCAAGCACACGATAACGCCCCTGCCTGCTTTGCACAATTTTAAGTTCCAACTTCCTTTCGGTTAGTTCAATAAAAGCGATATTTTCCATAAAAACCTCTTTTTACTAGTCCAATTTTATGGCGCTGACCGGGCAACTAGCCTCGCACGCACCACAATGAATGCACTTTGCCTTGTCGATGACTGCCTTTCCGTCGCTATCAAAACTTATGGCGCCCACTGGGCATATTGCCACACAAGTCCCACAGCCAATACATTTTTCTTTATCAACCATATTTTGCCTCCGTAAAAATATTCTAAATAAATATAACACAAAAAAGTGATTTTGTCTACTATTTTTTTGTAATATGGGCTAAAAAGTTTAGAGTGAGTGAAGGGGAACCTTTGGCTCCCAGTGAAGGAATGCTAACGCATTCAGTGAAGGAAGACCTTTGGTTTTCAGTGAAGGGAAGGCATAGCCTTCCAGTGAAGGCGAGGCGGCGCCTCGCAGTTGTGGTAGATTTTAGAAAGTGAAAAAATATATGAATTAAATTTTCTGGGGTCAAACCAAGTGCAACAAAGTCGCGTTTGGGCGAGGTAATGGTAACACAAACTGTGATGGCACAATTTATTTTTGCGTTAGAAAAATTTAATCCACTTAAATTTTATATCACATAGTTTACTTTGTAAAATTCAAATTATATATAAAATTTAACCACGTTTCTGTGGTTTTTCTTGCACTCGCGAAAAACTTTTGCTAGAAATAGATTAATGCGCCAAAACGCTATTTTTTATGTTTAACCTCTTTCTTTGCCTTAACTTTAGGCTCCTTTTTAAACGCTTTAATAAGTTCTATTACGGCAAGTATACACAGAAAAACTCCGAACACCACCTTCAAAACTTTGGAAGGAAGAATGGTCATGCAGAAAGCGCCCAGCACCGAAAATAACATGCCAGACACGATTATCCAGCCGATATGTTTTGTGACAATGTAGCCGTTTCGATAGTGGATATACATGGAAAAGAGAGCCATAACCAAAAAACTAATTAAGTTTATCCCTTGACTTAACTTTTGGTCGAAATTTAGAAAAATGGTGAGAATAGGAATGAGAAGCGTCCCGCCACCCATTCCAAGCCCGCCAAACACACCGGAAATAACCCCGGCAAGTATGTAAAAAAAGTAAATCATAGAAACTCCCATAGAAAAATCAGAGATTTTTTAGTGAAGGCAACAAACGCAAAGCGTTTGAGTGAAGGCAACAAATGCAAGCATTTGAGTGAAGGGAAGGCTATGCCTTCCAGTGAAGGTGAACCAACGGTTCACAGTGAAGGAAAGACTTCGTCTTTCAGTGAAGGGAAATCAAAGATTTCCAACGTTGGTATATTTTTGAGAATATTAACAATGCAACATAACTTTTATAAAACATTTAAAGCAAATTTCAACAACATTTTTATTCTAAAATCTACCGCAACTGGAAAGCAACGCTTTCCCTTCACTGGTAACCGCAGGTTACCCTTCACTGGGAGCCGGAGGCTCCCCTTCACTGCGAATCTTCGATTCGCCTTCACTCAAACGCTTTGCGTTTGTTGCCTTCTCTTCACTGAACGCGCCAGCGTTCCTTCACTCACAAAATCAGCCTCACCCCTCCTGCCAGCATGATGAGCGCGAAGATTATTCTAAGTGCCTTGGGCGGGAGAATTTTTAAGGCAAATGAACCGAGAATTCCGCCGATAACAACGCCAAGTCCCACCGTCACAAGCGGCAAAGTTTCAAGCGTGCCAGAGAAGAGGTAAATTATGGCGCTTATGAAAGAAATTGGAAAAATAACGACGATTGCTGTCGCATGGGAATATTTGTTCTCTAAATGAAGCACATTTTCAAGAAGAGGGACGCACACCATGCCACCGCCTCCGCCGAAAAAACCATTTAGAAAGCCGATAATCATGCCACACAAAATTAAAATTGCAACCGCTTTAAACGAAAGTTTTTCCTCTTTCACGGCACTAAAAGTGTCTTTACGCGCTAAGAATTTCGAGTTCATGATTATATTATTGATATTTTTTTTAAAAAATATTTGATTTTAATAGACAAATGTATTATAATATGGTAGTTAATTTATCTTAAATAGGTGGTTTATGAAAAAACTTAATGTATTCAATCTTAAATTTTGCTTAATTATCTTGGCTCTACTTGTGCCTATTTCTGTGACAAGCATTGTTGCAACCTTTTTTAAAGACTATGCCTATGGCGCCATAGATTACTTAAACGAACATATTACGGAAGTGTCTCTGACAAACAGTAACTTTAACAGCAGCACAACCAACTCGATTAACACAAGCCCGTCCGGTTGGTCAAAGATTTTGGATAACGCAAACACAACTTCCGGAGTTATCAATGTTGGGTCAAACTTTGAATCGTATAAAAACTCGAGTTTTCATCTCTCGGTCAACCCTAACGCTAAATCTGGCGACGACCAAATTCTGATGATAAACTCGAAGCGCAATAGTGACTCCACAAATGACACGCGCGAAGGTTTTGAGTCGAACACCTTGACTCTTGAAACCAACTCTTTCTATTCCTTCCAAGTTGCCTTTAAAAGCGACACCAATTACCTAGAAAATCATGAGTATATCGACCAACAAAACACTCTCGACCGCACAGTAAATGTTGATAGCGATGCTTACAACGATGCAGAGTTTGGCGACTATGTGCAAATAAGATACGCAGGCAGTGAATACTATGTTAGAAAGGAACTCTCAAGCGCTGGCAATCTTCAAGACAGTTACACCACCAACCGCTCTTTCTACACTGATGATGACTATATCGGCTATAACTATGATGCCGATGGCGACGGAGAAGGCGAGGGCGTTTATATCTATTCCAGCATAAACAGCGTCACCGGAATTGTTGTGCCAAGCGGAACGACCTTGTATGACAACAACAGCACCGACGCTGACAGCCACACTCAAGACGAAACCGTCACAATTATGCGTGACGAAAGCACTTCGAACAACTTCGAATTTTTAGAGGGCGACTTTTTGCTAGTCAAGATTAAAGGAAGAACAAGTTATGTTAGAAAGAGTGATGTAAACTATATTTTTGGCGCTAACAGCGAATATTTCACTTCTTCCGTCAACTTCACCCCAAGTTCAAGCGGTTCCAACTCTGGCTCCTACTCCGTGACCGGCGCACGATATTACGCGCTAAAAACGACCTATGACTCCCTTGAACAATACGGCAACGGCTCGATTTATCTCAAAGGGCTTGTGGACGAAAATGGGAACGAGATTGACCTCTCCTACGAAAAAGTTATCTCCAAAGAATGGACGACCTTCCACTTTTATGTAGCAACAGGCGATACCGCACAAGAAGTTAGTTTACAACTTTGGCTGGGCGGAGAAAACTTTGTTAGCACCGGCGTTGTCTACTTTGATGAGGTGATTGTTCAAAGGTACAGCCAAAATGCCTTCTATGATTACTACCTTCGAAATAAAGACAACAGTTTCACTCAAACAAACGGGGCAAATGGCACAAGTCAAGAAATTGCATTAACAAAGTATCTTGACCTTAGCAAAAATAACAGCATCGATGTAAACGCCAACTTAAACTTTGAGGGCGATATCGGAACAAATGGGCTTGGCGGTTGGACTAAGCAAGGCAATGGAAGCGCGCAGGTTATAGCGCTCGGCTCCGAAGATGGCTTTAAAAAGATAACAGGTTTTGACTATGCCGGCTCCAACCTCAGCGCCAACCTTGTTATCGACGAACAAGGCAATATGACAATAGACGAAAACAGTCGCGCTATGGCACTTTGGGCAAACGATGACTATGTGGAAGTTAAATCTAAGGATATAGATATCGACACACATAAGATGTACAAAGTCAACGCCTACTATAAAATAAGCGAATTAAACGGCACAGCGTATTTGAGAATTGAAGAAAATGAAAACATCTATAAAGCCATTCCTCTTTTAAATTCCACCAACTATCCTTTGGCAAGCGGAAGCGCGTCAGCCACCTCGAATGCTGACAACGACTTCACGAACGACTATGGCGTTTTGGAGGTTTACATTAAAGGCTCCGAACTTTACAATTCCTCTATCAACATCGTTTTAGGGCTGGGCTCCAGCGACACAAGTGCAACCGGATGCGTAGTTTTTGACGATATCACCTTTGAAGAGGTGGGCTACACCGAATTTAGCGAGGCACAAAATAACAGCGGAACGGTGGTAATTTTAAACGAAAACACAGCAGAACTAACGATTGCAAACGGCAACTTCAATAAAACTCAAGCCGAAAACGGCAACTATCCGCTTGCGCCTAGCGATTGGGCGATTGAAAGTGGCGAAGGACTCACCTTTGGCGGTGTTATCAACACGAAAGAAAGCGAATACGAAAAATATTACGCAGAGTACCTCGCAAACGGAGGAGCGGTCAGCGACAATCCATACCTTTGGGCAAATGTTGGCAACCCGTTAGCCTCTGACAATACAAAAACTTATTTTGATAACATCCTAATGCTCCACAACTACTCAGCAAATTATCAAACACTCACCTCGCCTACCTTTGAACTGAGCGCAAACTCCTATTACAAACTCAACTTCAAGTTTAAAACACTTTCCACCAACGAAAACAAACCTACCTCGCTGAACATAAGCATCTATAATAAGGACGGCGTCCTGCTATATGAAGAGGAAGGCGTGGCAAGCGAGAATAGGTGGCAAGATTACACCGTCTATTTTGAAACCTTCACAGGCACAGAAAACGTGTATATTGAAATTGACTTCGGCACAACTAATGATAAAACAACCGGCTACGCCTACTTCGACAATTTTGCTCTAACCACATTGGAAACCGCCGACTTTGAAGAGGTGAATGTTAGCGACAACAATATTGTTGACATGACCGATTTCTACATGAACCTTCCAACTAACAATGTGACCGACGATTTAAGAGACTTTGAATCCGGCGCCTACACCACCTCTGGATATGACGACTATAAGGAAGGCGGAATTGTCAACGCAACCTACTTCAATGACGACGACTACTTTAAACTGAGCGAAGAGGATAGCGACAAGCGTGTGTTTGTGCTTAAAACGAAGTCCAACACCACCTACACAATCGACAGCGTGTTCACCTTCGACCTCACAAGCGGAAACTACTACACCTTAACTTTTAAACTTAAAACCAAATTTATCTACCAAAGCACCAGCCATAACAAGGACTTATCTGAGTTTAGTTACGGCGGAATTGTGGGATTGTCCGGCTTTGACTACATGACAAACCTTATCTCCACCGACGAGTATGCCGAGTACACCCTCCACATCTACGCCACCGAAGATACCTCCTCCACCCTCCACCTTGCATTCAACAGTGATGACTATTTAACAACCGGAACCATGGTCATTTACGACATCAACTTCACAGAAATTAGTTCCGATACCGACAATGCTAGCGAAGGCTATGACAGCGCTATGGACGCCATGAACGCCGGCGGATATGATATAAACGAAGATAGAGTGTTCGCCACCTCGACCTCTGAAAATGATTCCACAGACAACGTTGACGACAGCACCACCGAAGACACAACCGACGGAACAAACGATGATTTCACTTGGCTACTTCTTATCGCCTCACTTATCACCGGGCTTGCCATTGTGATTGCCGTTGTGGGCTACTTCATGAGAAATGTTAAAATCAAAAAGATTGAAACAAAGCGCAAAGAAACCTACGACCGCAAAGGCACAATCCACAGAGATACTATAAGAAAAGAAGCGGAGGAAGAACGCACGAAGGAAGCAATCGAACTTGAAGCAACCATCAAAAAGTTTGAAAGTGAACTTGAAGCGCTAGAAAAAGAGCATCGCGAAAAGGTTGTTGAACTTAGAAAAGAGGACAATAAAGAAGTTTCTAAGTCCACCGAGAAAGAGTTTAAACTGTTCGCGCAAAAACGCACGGTAATCAGCGAAAAGATTGACGTTTTGACACATCAACTTGAAAACATAAAATCGCCAGAATACCTATTGAGCCTTGAAAGGAAGAAATATCTTCAAGCGGAGAACCGTCAAAAAGAACTTAATAAAAAGCGTAAGTCGGACAGCAAAGCGTCAAAAAAAGACGATAAAAACGCGTAAAACACAAAGCAAACCGACGAGGAAAATAAGTAAACCGCCTAAAAATAAAAAGGAACTTAAAAACTAGTTAAGTTCCTTTTTTTTGAAGTTTTGTTTTATGGAACATAAGACTGCAAAATCTCTTTTTATAACAATAAAACCCGCGACTAAATTTCGGCGCGGATTTTATTGTTGCCCTTTGCTTTTTAGCAGTCGATAAGACGCCAAATACGGCCGTTTACTATCATCATAACAAGGTCTACAAGCCAGATGATATTCCAGCCCAAAAGGATTCTCACGATTGCAGCCACAATCTTGCCCTCAGCAATTCTTGTTACAAAGCCCAAAATGAACGCCGTAACAGGAATGATAGCAAGAATTATGCTTAGAACTCTGTTCCAACCAAAATAATCCTTTCCTGCCTTTGCCATAATCTTCCCTCCCTTGTTATTATATTACAATATTAAGAAAAAATAATCTACTAATTTTCGCAAATTTTTTAGATTTTTTTCTTTATCTTTGAAATAATGCAAGTAAATTTTTATTTTATGATGTTAAAATTTTATTTTCATATATTTCTTATAAATTTTAACAAATTTGAGCGCTTCGCCCGCCAACACAGTTTATTTCAGCATCAGTCTCACTCAAACACAACTTCGTCGCGCGTGCCCTTTTGATATAAGTTAAATGCTTAATTTTGCAGAGAACAGCCTTGCAACAAATTTTAACCAACATTTAATATAATTAGATATACCGGCAAGCAATTTCGTCGCGCGTTTTTGGCAGTTTTAATTAATAATCAAAAATCAATCGGTTGCTTCTTTTTTATTTTCCACTTCTTTTTTATCGTCTTTTTTCACAAGTTCTATGATGATAAACACCGCATACACGATTGCTTTAGCAATTGCCACTATGCCCGAGATAATGGTGTAAACATCATAAGCCGCACCACTGTAATAGCCGTCAAACATTCCGCCAAATTGGTTGTAGATTAGCAGTAGCGCGCTTATACCAGTGAAAATTAAGGTTAAAATAAGCGTCAACTTTGCCGTTTTTTTGACGTCCTCATTGTCACTTTTAACAAAAATGTAACCGCCGACAATCGCGAAAGCCACAAAGTTTATATACCCACTTAAAAGCACCAACACCTTTTTCCATCTATTACTCATTTTCCCCTCCGTCTTGTTTATTTATTCATTTTTGCCTTGTTTTGACACAATGGCACTTCTGTCTACACATTATCGCATACAATAATGGCGGTTGTCAAACATAATTAACATTTTTTAGTGTCATTTCTAAATTTTCTACTTTTTATATTCCACTTTAATATAATTTTTCTTGCCCTTTTTGAGTAGACATATTCCGTCTTTGAAGTCCTTTTTGTCCACAACATATGCAAAATCTTTCACGACCTCGCCGTTCACGGAAATTGCCCCTTGCTGACACATTCTTCTTCCTTCTGACTTGGTTGGCACAAGACCGGAGTTAAACAAAAGGTCGTTTAATTGAATTGGCGTGCTTTCAAGAACATAAGTTGGAGCGTTATCCAAACTTCCCTCTCCGCTAAACAGCGCCCGCGAAGCCTCCTCGGCAATCTTGGCGTCCTCTTCCCCTCTCACAAATTTTGTGAGTTCAAACGACAAACGCTTTTTCGCCTTAACGATATCCTCTTTCACAAGCGCACGAATTTCGTCCATAGGAATATCGGTGAAAAGCGCGAACATCATTTCCACGCACGCGTCTGGCGTTTGGTAGATACCTTGATAGAAGTCATAGGCAGAAATTTTATCCTTATCTATCCAAATTGCGCCCTTTTCCGTCTTGCCCATTTTCTTACCCTCTGGGGTAAGTAAAAGTGGATTGGTGGCGCCCACAAGTTCAATGTTGGTGCCCTTTTCAAAGTTCAACTTCCTTGCAAGTTCCACGCCGGCAACGATATTTCCCCACTGGTCGGCACCGCCCCATTCCAGCACGCAGTTGTGCGTCTTGTTAAGGTGGATAAAGTCATACGCCTGCATCGGCATATATCCAAGTTCAAAAAGGGTCAGACCGCCCTCCTTAATGCGGTTGGCATAGATTTCATTCGCCAGCATCTTGTTGACATTGAAGTGCCTGCCGATATCGCGCATGAAGTCGATGTAACTGAGATTCTCAAACCAATCCTTGTTGTTGACAATCTCCGCCTTGTTTTCCCCTTCAAAGTCCAAAAAGACCTTCAAGGAATTTTTGATTTTTTGAATGTTGTCATCAATCGTCGCTTTGTCAAGTACCTTTCTCATCTCGCTTCTGCCGGTCGGGTCGCCGATAGACGCAGTTGCTCCGCCCATTAAAAGCACCACCTTGTGACCTGCCTGTTGAAACCTACGCATTATGCAATAAGGTACGCAGTGACCGATGTGCAAACTAGACGCCGTTGGGTCAGTACCTTCATAAAGCGCGATAGGTTTGCCACTTTCAAGTAGTTTTTTAAGTGCTTCTTCATCGGTGCATTGATAAAGAAGTCCACGCTCCTTTAATGTGTTATATAAATTTGTATCAACTTTTTTCATATTTTCTCCTATAAA
>CALVNE010000023.1 GCA_944349515.1 uncultured Clostridia bacterium
GGTCAAAACGGCGGAAAAACATACCTTGAAAAAGGTGAATCTTTTCCTCCAACACAACACGAGGGAAGTTATTATGTGAAAGAGGACTAGGTCCTCTGAAAGAGAAGTGGTAAAATTTCGCCACTTCTTTTTTTGTGCAAATATGTCTTAAGTCTGACATTGTAAGGTTGATATATTTTTTATAACAAGAAAATAAAAAATGCAAAAAACGCCTCGAAAACACGAAAAAATCTTAAAAAAAGTGATTTTTTTGCGATTTTTATAAAAATATTTGCAATTTGCGCCCAATTTTGATAAAATAACATTATGGAAATTTCTTTTGATAATGTCGTGGAGATTGTCGAGAAAAAATCTAAATTTATTGGCTATAAACTAAATTGTAGCGATATTGAAAAGGTGAACGAGGCGCTTGCGTTTTTAAGAAAGGAACATAAAAAGGCCACGCATATCTGCTATGCCTATTCGCTGAAATCGCCTTTCTTAGAAAAGGCGGTGGACGACGGCGAGCCTTCCTCTACGGCGGGCAAACCGATATTGTCGGTATTGCAAAAGAAAAAACTAAGTGATGTTTGCGTTTTTGTGGTGAGGTACTTTGGAGGGATAAAACTCGGTGCGGGCGGACTTGTTCGCACCTACACAAAAGTGGCAAGTGAAGTGTTAAGGTAGAGGTGAAATATGAAGGTTATAGCGCTTTGCGGTAGTATGAAATATCAAAATGAGATGATTAAAATTGCCAGAAATTTGGAAGTGACCTTTGGTTACTGCGTTTTGCAGTGTGTCTATGACTTTGCTGGGCGAAACGACACAAAACTTGAGCGCGAAAAGATTATAAGGGCGCACTTTAAAAAGATTGACCTAAGCGACGCCATTTATGTTATCAACATTGACGGCTTTATCGGCGAGAGCACGCAAAAAGAGATAAACTATGCCCTTCGCAAAAAGAAGGAGGTCTTTTATCACGAGGAAAGAAAAGAGGATAACTAAATGAAAATAACTGAAATTAAGAAGTCAAAACAGCCAATGAAATATCATCTTTATGTAGATGATGTTTTTTATGGCGTCTTTCTCGACGAGATTTTGGCAAGTTACTCTTTAAAGACAGGGCAGGAGATAGGCGAGGATAGGCTGGAGGCGATTAAGAAAGAAAATGACGAAAAACTAACCTTCTCCACCGCGGTTAGTTACATTGAACGCTATAATGTTTCCACTAAAGGGCTAAAAGATTACCTTTTGCGCAAAAAGTTTTCTAAGTATGCGATAGACAGCGCCGTAAACAAACTTAAAGAGTATAACTACCTCAACGATGAGGCGTTTGCGAAAAATTATTTTGAAGCGCTTTCGGGCAGTAAAGGCAAACGCGTCATTGCGCAAAAGTTGAAAGAGAAGGGGGTAAAAAAGGAAATAATCGACGAACTTCTTTTAAATATTGAAGATGAGGACGAAGAAGAGCGCGCGCGGGCACTTGCCGAAAAATTCGTCAAAAATCGCGAAAAAAACTTAAAAAACAAACAAAAATGCTTTGCGCATCTCGTCTATAAGGGATATGATTATAGTGTAGCGCAAAAGATTGCTAGCGAAATTTTTACGGGAGAAGAGAGATGATTGGTTTTGACCTTGAGCATATTTCAAGAGTGAAGGATGAGGAAAGGTTGCTGAAAAAGATTGCCACTACCGATGAGATTGCTTACATAGAGAAGTTTAAAAATAGAAAAGAAAAGGTGGTGTCACTTTGGGCAGTTAAAGAGGCGGTTTTTAAGTGTCTAAATGTGGAGAGTGGCAGTTTTTCCTTCAAAGATATCGAATTAAATCATCTTGAAAACGGCGCGCCAATCATCATTCTTCATGGCAAGGCAAAGGACTTTGCAAAAGGTCAGCGGGTGGAAATCTCCCTTTCACACACAAAAGATATCGTGGGAGCGGTGGCGGTATTAGTTAAAGATTGACAAGTTTTCACTCCCTTCACTGAAAAATGATTATTTTTAATCATTATTTTTTCATTGTCCTTTTTAGGTGTTGAAGGCGTACGAATGAATAAAAATTTATTAACTTCTCACACTAGAAGTATTAAATTTTGAGAAACAGGAGAAAATTTATGTATCCGTACGATGAAATTTTAAGCAAAGTGGAGAAAATTGAAGAAAACGGACAAAGTTTAAAAGATTTTGTCGTTCAATCAACTTGCGGGGATAAAAGGCATAAGATGATATTAGAGGAGGACTATGCCTCTATCGGCGAACTTTCGGCAATCTATGAGGATATGCACGAGTTAGAACGCGTCGACTTATACGACTATCAAAATATAATAGGAAGGTATGATGGAGAATTTTAAAAGGGGAGAAATATACTTTGCCGATCTCAGCCCCGTTGTTGGGAGTGAGCAAGGTGGAGTGCGTCCTGTTTTAATAATTCAAAACGATGTTGGAAACAAGTATTCGCCAACCGTCATAGTGTCGGCAATAACCAGCCAACTAAGCAAGGCGAAATTGCCGACGCACATCGAACTTTCCTCACAAAAGTACCACTTGCCAAAGGATTCGGTGGTGCTTTTGGAACAGATTAGAACGCTTGACAAGCGTAGACTCAAAGAGAAGGTGGCGTGCATTGATAACTTTAAAATGAAAGAGGTGGATAGGGCAATTTTGATTTCACTAGGCTTTGTAAATTAAAAAAAATGCAAAAAATCACTTTTTTTTCACTTTTTTTGTCTTTTTAAGGCGATTTTTTCGAGTTTTTTGATTTTTGAAAGGTTTTTTTACAGATTTCGTTGATGAATATTTTCGGAGCGAAATGTTTTTGTATTTGTATTAGAATATTGATTTTAACAAAGCACCATTTTTTTTAATATTTTTAACTTTCACGTTTTTTGCTCATTTTTTTCTGCTTTACTGCCTCCGCGCGTAAGACTTAGATGTAAGGAAAACTTTTTCTTAAAAAACACTTTACAAACGCGCGCCAATGTGCTAAAATATATGCGAATTAATAGGAGAAGAAAGTTATGATGAACAAACCACCAATCGACGCACTTGTTGCAAAAACGGGAAATAAGTATATTCTTTCGGTGCTTGCAAGTAAGCGTGCAAAGGAAATTGAGGCTGTTAGGCGTGAAGAACTTGCCACCGCAGATAGAAAGGCAATCTCGCTAGCGCTGGACGAAATCTATAACGGTCAAATCACTTTCACTGGCGAGGGAGAATAGTTTGATTTTTAAAAAGTTTGTGCTATAATTTCACTATCCTACTTAGGGTGGTGATTTTTTAATTAAAAAGAGTGAAGGTTTTTGAGTAAACTGCCAAGGTAAACAAGTTATAAACTTGTAGTTAGAATATTTTAAAGAGAGGAAAATTGAAAAGTATAAGCGTGATAACTTTTCGGTGGAAAATAAAAAGAGTGGAGAGAAGATGAAATTTGCTAATGTCATAATCGACCAGGACGCCAAGGCGCTTGATAGAGAATTTGTGTATAAGATTCCAGATGATTTAGATGTCACTCTTGGCGAAAGGGTGCTTGTGCCTTTCGGCGCACGCGTTTTAGAAGGCTTTGTTGTGGATATAACGGACAAAACCGACTACGATATATCAAAAGTCAAGTCTATCATTCGCACGGTGGACGGCTTTGCGTTGATTAAAAAAGAGATGCTTGCGCTTATGCACTATATGGCGGACAACTTGCATTTGAAACTAGCGTCTATTCTTAGACTATTTCTTCCTAGTGAGATGCGAACAGGGAAGATTAAAGAGTTAAAAGTTAGATTCGTAAAATTGAAAAGTGAAGATATAACTCTGCCTAAAAACGCGCGCAAACAAGCAGAAATTATCGAGTTTTTAAAAGAAAAAAAGGTGGCTAAATTTAGTGATATTTCTTTGAAGTTTGGTTACGCACCACTTTCCGCACTCGTCAAAAAAGGGGATGCCATAGTCTTTTTTGAAGAGAAAAAGCGTGCGGTGGACTATGACAGGATAGCGCTAAAAAAACGCGAACTCACCCCTCTTCAACAGCGTGCGGTGGACACGGTTAAAGAGAATAGAACCTATCTTCTTCACGGCGTAACTGGAAGCGGAAAGACGGAAGTCTATATGAATTTAATCGAGCGCGCGCTAAATAACGGCAAAACCGCGCTTATGCTTGTGCCAGAAATTTCGCTGACTCCACAGGTGCTTGCGAATTTTAAAGCGCGCTTTGGCGAAGAGGTGGCGCTCATTCACAGTGGCTTATCCGCTGGCGAACGCTTTGACGAGTGGCGAAGAATCTTTTTTGGCGAGGCGAGAGTGGTGGTTGGCGCACGGTCTGCCATCTTTTCGCCGATTGAGAATTTAGGAATCATCATAATCGACGAAGAGCATGAGCAAAGTTACATCTCAGAGAGCAATCCGCGCTATGACACTCACGAGATTGCCGAGTTTCGAAGAAAATATAACGACTGCATTTTGGTGCTAGGCTCTGCAACGCCGAGCATCGACAGTTACTTAAAGGCGCTTGAAGGCGAATATCAACTTGTGGAAATGCCAGTGCGCGTCAATGGAATGGAAATGCCAAAGATAGTGATTGTCGACATGCTGAACGAACTAAGGCACGGCAACAGCGAAATCTTTTCCATTCCACTTATGGCAGAATTAGGCAATGTCGTCGAAAAGAAAAAACAGGCGATGATTTTTATTAATCGCCGAGGCTTCTCCTCTTTCCAGCGTTGTAGGGAGTGTGGATATGTGGCAAAGTGCAAGGACTGCGACGTTTCGCTGGTCTATCATCATTACGAAAACAAATTGAAATGTCACTACTGCGGAAAGCGTTACCGCGCTCTTGACATCTGCCCTAGTTGCGGTAGCCACAACATAAAGCAGGGCGCGATTGGCACGGAAAGAGTGGTGGAAGAACTTAAAAAATATTTTCCAGATGTTCCTATCTTTCGCATGGATAACGACACCACATCGACCAAAGGCGCGCACAGAAGTATACTCTCTCAGTTTCGCGAGGCAAAGCCTGGCATACTTGTCGGCACGCAGATGATAGCCAAAGGTCACGATTTTGAGGATGTCATCTTGGTTGGGATAATTGATGCCGACCAGAGTCTATATCAAGCGGACTACCGCTCAATCGAGCGCACCTTTCAACTTATCACGCAGGTAAGCGGACGCGCTGGAAGAAGCAAGGAGCAGGGCAAGGTCATTCTTCAAACCTATTCACCGCGCCACTATGTCTACCGCTATGCGCAGAACTACGATTTTAAAGGTTTCTTCAAAAAAGAGGCAAATCTAAGAAAGGTGACCAACTTTCCGCCATATACAAAGGTGCTTCGAATATTATTTTCGCACGAAGATGAAAATATTGTGGCAAAAGAGATAAAAGTGTGCTATAATAAGGTGCAGGAAGTGAAAGAAAAGTTTAAAGATGACTTTATCTATCTCGATGTGATGAAATCGCCACTTAATCGAATTAAAACAAAATATCGTTATCAAATTCTCACGCGGTTTAAACTTGGCAAGGCGAAGGAAATCGAAGACGAGATATATAAGTGTATTGACGAAAAGGCAAAATCATCCATCTTCTTTGAGGTAAATCCACAAAATTTAAGTTAAGGGAATTTAAGATTTTTAATAAAGTTAAATAGGAGAAAAAGATGTCAGTTAGAAACATTATTAAAATAGGAAATGCAACGCTGAGGAAAAAGTCTAAGCCGGTGACAAGTTTTGACGAGGAACTTGCCACGCTTTTAGACGATATGAAAAAGACGATGATTGAAAAAGGCGGTGTCGGCATTGCTGGCGTACAAGTGGGCGTTTTAAGGCGAGTTATTGTTGTCGAGGCAGACGAAAACGAATACTTGGAACTTGTCAACCCCGAGATTTTAAAGACCAAAGGCTCAGTGAAGGATAGCGAAGGATGTTTGTCGATTCCTGACTTTTATTGCGATGTGAAAAGACCAAAATACGTCCTTGTCAAGGCGTTCGACCGAAAGGGCAAAGAATTCACCTTTGAGGCAAAGGACTACCTTGCGCGATGTGTCTGCCACGAGATTGACCACTTAGACGGCGTGCTTTTTGTCGACTACACCGACGAGGGCAAGCGCTATCGCGAAAAATTTGAACGCGGGGAGGGATAATGAAAATTCTATTCTTTGGCACACCACATTTTGCGGAGATTGTGCTTAAAAAACTAGTGAAAAAACACGAGGTCGTGGGCGTGGTTTGTCAAGAGGACAAGCCGGCAAACCGGGGTAAGAAATTGCAGTCGCCAGAGATTAAAGCGCTTGCGGAAGGTATGGGTATAAAGGTCTATCAGTTTCCAAAACTAAGAGATTATATCGACGAATTCAAAAAAATCGACTGCGATATCTTTGTGACGGCGTCGTATGGAAAAATTTTGCCAAAGGCGCTCCTAGATTTAAAGATGTGCATAAATGTGCACCCGTCAATGCTACCCAAATACCGCGGGGCGACGCCAATTCAAACGGCGCTACTTAATGGCGACAAAAAGACAGGTGTCACAATTATGAAAACCGATGTTGGTATGGACGACGGCGACATAATCCTTCAAAGGGAAGTGGAAATTTCTGGCGAGGACGACTACCTTTCCCTCACTCCAAAACTTGCCGATGTTGGCGCGGAGTTACTGCTTGAGGTGTTAGAGGAAATTGAAAATAAGACTGTGAAATTTACAAAGCAAGACGATAACAAAGCGACCTTCACAAAACTAATTCAAAAGGAAGATGCGCTTTTAGATTTTAACGAGAGCGCCGAAACACTTGTGAACAAGGTCAGGGCGTATGTTGAAAACCCAACCGCTTACTTTTACTTAGGCGAAGATAGAATAAAGGTTTTTAAGGCAAAGGTGGAAGCGGGCGATTTGCCAAATGTGGGCATAGGCGATGTTGTGACTGAGAACAAGAAGAAATTTTTAGTAAAAACCGCAAAAGATACCTTTTCCATTTTGAAGTGTCAAGCGCCGGGCGGAAAGGTGCTGGATGTTAAAGATTTTTTAAATGGATATAGATTTTAGGAGAAATTGTGTTATTAGATTTGTCGCTTTTAGAACTTAAAGAATATGTGAAAAATTTAGGTCTGCCTGTCTATCGCGCAGACCAGATTTTTGACGCGCTCTATAAGGCGAAAAGTTTAGCAGAAATATCCAATCTTTCCAAAGAGATTAAGGAAAAAATTGCAAATGAATATCCAAAGTATGAAATTTTAAAGATTTTGGAGAGTGCTGACGGCACAAAGAAAATGGCGCTGAAACTTGACGACGAGAGCATTGTCGAGAGCGTGCTACTTAAGTATAAATATGGCTACACGGTGTGCGTCTCCACTCAAGTTGGCTGTCGAATGGGGTGCAAGTTTTGCGCGTCGACCATCGGCGGACTTAAACGAAATTTAAGCGCTGGCGAAATTTTATTACAGGTGCTACTTTTCAATAAGAGTGTCGGCGGAACGAACAAGGAACGCGGAGTCACAAATGTGGTGCTTATGGGATGCGGAGAACCGCTTGACAACTACGAAAATGTCACAAAATTCCTTTTGCTTATTTCGGCGAAAGAGGGGTTAAACATCAGCCAGCGCAACATCTCTCTTTCCACCTGTGGACTTGTGGATAAAATTAAAAAACTTGCCGATGACGGATTTTCTATAACGCTCACAATCTCTCTTCATGCGCCGAATGATGAGACGCGAAAGAAGATTATGCCAGTTGCAAACGCCTATAAGATAAGCGAAATTTTAAGCGCGTGCGACTACTATTTTTCTAAAACTGGCAGGCGTGTGGTGTTTGAGTATGCTCTCATCAAGGACGTCAACTCAAGTGCGGAAGATATGTTGGAACTATCGCGCTTGCTTAAAGGTAGAAGTTGCCATGTCAATCTAATTCCGCTCAACTCCGTTAAAGAGCAGAACCTAAATGGCATATCGCGAAAGGAAGCATATCGGCTTATGAACATTTTAAACGAGCATGGCATCAGTGCCACTGTGCGTCGAACCATGGGCGAAGATATTGAAGGGGCGTGCGGACAACTTCGAAATAAACTTGGAGGTGGCAAGTGAAGGGATTAATTCTCAAAAAGAATGCCGACAAGTTTACGGTTGAAATAGATAAAAAGCCTATCATCATGTCGGCACGAAACCTGAAGAAAGACGGGATATTTGTTGGCGATAAGGTGGAGTGTGAAAACGGCGTGATTGAAAAAGTACTGGAAAGGAAAAATCTTCTCATTCGTCCGCCACTAGCAAATGTCGACACGATGATTATCGTTATCGCGTGCTTGCCAAAGCCTGATTTTTTGCTTGTCGATAAATTACTAGTCTTTTGTGTGGTGAAAGGTATAAAACCTGTGCTATGCATAAATAAAAGCGATTTAAGCGAAAGTTTTGTTAGCGACGTTAAAAAGATTTATAGTGGCGTTGTGGAAATTGTCAGCGTTTCCACACTTGACGAAAGCGTTATGAAACTAAAAAAATATATAAAAGGCATAACTGCGCTTGCTGGTCAAAGTGCGGTTGGAAAATCATCGATTATCAACGCTCTACTAAAAAAGGAGGTGACACAAATTGGCGATTTTAGCAAAAAGGTTATGCGCGGAAAACAGACCACTCGCCTTGTGGAACTTTACGACTTAGGCAAAAACAACCACCTTGCGGACACCGCCGGCTTTTCCAAACTTTCCGAAGAACTTTTGGATGTGGACGAAAAGGAACTTAAAAGTTATTATCCCGACTTTGTGAAATATGCGCATGAGTGCAAATATAAGTCTTGCGAGCATATTACAAGTGCCGATTGCGGAATAATAAAACGCGTAAAAGAGGGTAAGATAAACAAAACTCGCTATGAAAACTATAAAATTCTAAGAGAAAACATAAAAAATCTGAAAAAATTTTGATTTTTTTGTGCAGTATGTTATTATATATTTGCGGTCAAAAAATGTTTTTTAGAAAAGCGGGGAATTACAAAGATACGTTAAGAAAATATCCGATTTTTAAAAAATGCAAAAAAAACTGCCGATTTTTCGAAAAAAAGTGAAAAAAGCGTCAAAAAAAATAAAAAATGCGATAAAAAATGGAATAATTTGTTAAAATTAAATATTTTTCATTATTTTAATAAAAAAAGAATTGTGAGGTCTATATGAAAAGGATTGTTGATGTGGCGGTTTCCACCGACCCGATAGATAACTTTCAAAATATCGTCGACTATGCCAAGGAAATGCAAGGTCATGCGGAACTACTGCATTGCGATATCATGAACGAAAATTTCGTGGGCAAAAACACCTTCGACTACAATGTGGTGAAAACATTAAACAGCATGAGCGCCATTATGCTTGATTGTCATCTTATGGTCAACGAGCCGGCAAACGATGTTTCCAAATATATTAGCGCCGGCGCCAACATTATCACCTTGCACTACGAGGCGTTTAAGGATAAGAATATGTTGGCGGAGGTCTTAGACTACATCAAAAAATGTAGTGTGCTTGCCGGAATCAGCCTTAAACCTGCCACGCCATTTAAAGAGATACGCGCATTCGCTTACAGCGCCGATGTGGTACTTGTTATGGGTGTGGAACCGGGCGCATCGGGGCAAGATACGCAAGAAGAGATGTACGACAAGGTGGCTGAGGTCAACCATTTTAAGCGCGACAACAACCTCAACTTTAAAATTGAATTTGACGGCGGAGTGAATGAGAAGAACGCCCAAAAACTTCGCGATTTAGGCGTGGATATTTTGGTTTCCGGCTCATACGTCTATAACAGCAAGGACAGAGTGAAAGCGGTGAGATTTTTGAAAGGGCTGGAGTGAAATTTTTAATTTAAAACGCGATGTTTCGTTAAAAATTTGAAATTTTAATAAAAATCTAAAAAATTAAAATGTTTTTAATAAAAAAGGAGGTTTTTAAAACTTCCTTTTATCATTTATGCTTTAACTTTTGAAACTCATTCCGCTTGATTTTGTAAACTCATTAAGACCCTTTTCAAACAGTTCTTTGCTTGAGGGGTCAAGCATAAATAGTAGTCCAAAAAGTTGCCCAACGTGCACCTTTTCTTCGTCCACAATATCTTGCAAGGTTTCGCGATATGTCGGGTCGGTGGAACTATTTATATGTGACTCGTATTGAATTATCGCCTCCAATTCGCCGATTATATCAAGGCGGGTGTTTTGCGTCATGGTGCTTAAGTTTCCTTCCATAAGGGTGTATGCGTTTCTCATATTTTCTCCTTTCTTTTTTACATATGACCTAAAACATATTTTTGTTAAAGTGACGCATACTTTTTTTATGTATTTTAACTATCACGCAAAAGTAAAGAGGTTGATAAAAGAGGGGCGGGCAATAGGCTACGAATTTTTGTCAAGTTACCACAACATTTCGCCATGTCTACTTATCCACTTCAAGGACGAAAAGCCAATGCCGATTAGGCAAGACCATTTCGATGAATATTTAAAACTTTTAAAGGAGTATGGCGTTAAATAGCCTTTTCACTATAAATATTTTATAAATATGGGAAAAGAAATGTTGAAAAGAATTGATAAATGCGCAATTATTATGTATAATTAGAGAAAAGGAGTTATGGTTTAAGACAAATGAGTTTTGTTGAGTGGATAACCAGCAGTTATCCAAATCCGTCAATAAACGGCAGGTGGGGACTTCTGCATATCTTAACGCTTTTGGCGTGCATAGCGATTGTTGTTTTGGTTTCCGTTTTCTTACGCGGTAAGAGCGAGAAAGCAAAGCGAAGAGTGCTATGGTGCTTTTTGGCAATATTAATGCTTTTTGAAGTGACAAGGCGAGTGGTCAATTTTGCAAAGACAACCGATTTTTCCTTTCTAAATATCTTGCACATTTTGCTTCCAAGGCCGTGGTGCGCCATCTCCTCCTTTATGGTTTTTCTCTCGTGCGTGCTAAATAAGCGGTTTTTGTATAATACAACAAGTATAACCGGACTTCTTTGCACCCTTGTGTTTTTTGCATATCCCGGTGTAGGATTTAACAACACTTACATACTCTTTGAAAACCTCTACTCCATTGCCACGCATTCCCTTATCTTCATCCTTTCACTTTTGTTCATGACGCTGAAAATGACGAAGTTTGAGTTCAAGAATATTCACAAGGACTTAGTGGTGTTTGCCGGCATTTTGGTGTATGCACTTTTTGAAATTTTTGTGCTGGAAATTGAAAGCGACCCCATGTATTTTATGCCGGGCAACGATATCGTGGAAGTTTTGGGCGTGCCATATCCGGTTTTCCTAGTTTTGTATATCCTTTTTGTTGTGGTGTATTTTTCGATGTTCTACATAATTTCTAGCGCCGCAAGGAAGCGCAAAAAAGGAGATGTGGTAGACAAAATGGTGGATATTATCAAAGAGGAAATTTGAAAGTAAAATTGCGATTAAATTCCTTCAAGATAATATGGAAATTTGCAAAATTCATTTTGATAAATTAAAAAATTAGTGTAAAATAATGTAGAGAGGTATTTATGAGAAGATTTTTTGGCGAAAAAGAAGGCGACAAAATCTACATTCGGGGTGACGAATATAATCACCTTAAAAATGTTTTGCGTTTGAAGGCGAAAGAGGAAATCATCGTTAGCATTAACACCGATGTCGAGTATGTCTGCGAAATTGAAACAATAAACAGGGGCGTTGCGGTTTGCAAAATCAACGGCGAATCGAAGTGTCTTAAAAATCCAAGCAAAAATATCGTCCTCTTTCAAGCGGTGGCAAAAAAGCCCAAGTTTGAGTTTATCGTGCAGAAGGCAACAGAAATCGGCATGAGCGAAATCGCGCCGTTTATGAGCGAATACTGCATTGCAAAAGTCACCGAGAATAAGGCGGAAAGGCTTTACGATATCGCACTGAATGCGTGCAAGCAGTGTGAAAGAACGATAATTCCAAAGATTAGCAAAGTGAGCGACGTCAAGGGCATAATTGAGCGTTTTAAGGATTTCGATATTGTGCTTTTTGCAAATGAACGCACCGATGTTGGCGAAAAGTTAAAGAACCTTTCTAAATGTAAAAACATCGCCATAATCGTCGGCTCCGAGGGCGGTTTTTCGCAAAAAGAAAAGGAAAAATTTATCGAGGCGGGCGCGGTGTCGGTGTCGCTTGGCAAAAGAATATTAAGGTGCGAAACCGCGTCGGTTGCCATGATGAGTTTGGTGTCGATACTAAGCGATAACTAGGCGAAAACTGCACTTTTGCTCGTTTTCGAAACGAGTTCGAAAAGCATCGCGTTTACGTTTGTTTTCGCCTTTTCGCGACCAAACGAAATCGCACTCATTGCATTCGTTGGCGATTTGTCGCGACTTAAAGAGGATTTGATTGTATCTTAAATAAACTACTATCAAACCTATCCACAACTTTTCGTTTTTCACTTTTCGTTCTTCGCTCCGTAGGTTTGTCCTCTTCGGCGTCGCAAACGGCACTTCATTTCGTGGCTTGAATGTATTCAAACCACTTAGAAGGGAAGTCTTGCGACTTCCAGTGAAGGCGAACCATGAGTTCGCAGTTGTGGAAGATTTAGAGAGTGTGGGTTGGGCGCTGGGCGCGCGAAAGCGCGCGAGGTGGGCTTGTGCATAAATATGTAAGTGTCGCTAAAATGCAAAAAAACAAGCGCACCAAAAAATTTTGGAACAAAATTTTTCCCAGCGCCCATGCATGATTTACCTAACATATTATTTGGGCAAAATTTCTTCCTCATTCTTCACTTTTAAACTATTGGTTTTCTTTCGCTTTTCATTCTTAGTTTAACCTTTTTAATATTGCTTTTGAGATAAGGTATAGAGTTATTGCAAATTTTAGAATGTATTGTAAAGGATAAATGATGAAAATATCAGTTTTGACATTGGGTTGTAAGGTGAATAAGTATGAGAGCGATGCTCTCATTTTTAAACTGCGCGAACTTGGATACGAAGCGGTCGACACGCTGGAAAAGGCGGATGCGTATATCATCAACACCTGCGCGGTCACAAATGAAGCGGAGCGAAAGTCACGTCAGATGATTGAGCGCTGTCGAAAGTTTAATGAAAACGCTCGTATCTATGTGCTTGGCTGTGCAAGTCAAAATAGGCCGATGCAGTTTGAAGATAAGGGTGTCACTTTCATTCAAGGCGTGGCAAACAAACTTAAGATAATCGACCACTTTACTGATAAGGGCGAAAATATCTACGAACTACCCAAAAATTATGAAGACGATATGTTTAGCGCGCAAACTTTGACACGCGCCTTTATCAAAATTCAAGATGGGTGCGACAACTTTTGCACCTACTGCATAATTCCATACCTTCGTGGGCAGAGTCGGTCGCGTAGTGTGGAGAGCGTGATAGACGAAGTGGAAAAACTGCCAAAGGATGTCAAAGAGATTGTGCTTGTTGGCATTGATGTCTCTTCCTATTCGGCGGGTGGTAACACGCTTATCGACCTACTCGAAAGGCTGGATAAATATAACTTTCGCCTCCGACTTTCTTCCATGGAAGACAATTTGGTGAGCGAAGATTTTGTGAAGAGATTAAGTAAACTCAAAAATTTTTGCCCACATTTCCACCTATCTCTTCAAAGCGGTTGCGACGAAGTGCTAAGGAAAATGAACCGAAAATACACCACCGCCGATTTTAGGCGCACCGTGGAACTTATCAGACGCTATTTTCCGCTTGCTGGCATCACCTCCGATGTGATTGTCGGCTTCCCAACTGAAACGGAAGAAAATTTCCGCGAAACTGTGGAATTTATCGAAGAAATTGAGTTTTCCGACCTACATATCTTTCCATACTCCAATCGCACAGGCACGGTGGCATCAAAACTCTATAAGGACCTACCAAAAAGCGTGAAAACAAAAAGAGAAAAGGTGCTTGAAGAGATTAAAAAACGCGACAAACTTAAATTTATCGAAAAAAACGACACGGCCACAATTTTGCTTGAAGAAGAGAAGAACGGAGTGTTTTATGGATATAGCAAAAACTACATCAAATGCAAAATAAAGGGCGATTTTAAAGTCGGAGACATAGTTAAAGCAAAGATCGTTAAGGCGGATTTAAACGCTTCCTTTTGTGAAGAGCAATAGATAAGTTAGTTTATAAATGCCTCAAAAATAACCTTATAAATTAGTTTTGCCAAAATAAGACAAAATATGAGAAGATAATCGCTCGATTATCTTTTTTTTGAGCGCTCTAAAGATTTATAATCGTTGAAGAGGTGGTGAATTTGGCAAGAAAGATTGTGATAACAAGTGGCAAGGGCGGTGTTGGAAAGACAACGGTGTGTGCGAATTTGGGCGTGTATCTTTCGCGCCTTGGCTTTCGCGTGGCGATGTTAGATGTTGACATTGGGCTTAACAACCTTGATGTTGTTATGGGTATGGAAAAGCAGGTGATTTTCGACATAACCGATGTTGTCAGTGGAAAGTGCAGGGTTCGGCAGGCGCTTGTGCAGGACTATAACTATCCGTCGCTCTATCTTCTGCCATCTTCTCATTCTTACGCGTCAAGCAAGATAACCGGCGAGCATATCAAAAATATC
Organism: uncultured Clostridia bacterium; assembly: GCA_944349515.1. Classification (GTDB taxonomy): domain Bacteria; phylum Bacillota; class Clostridia; order Christensenellales; family UBA1242; genus Caccovivens. Next base: position 14,482 of record CALVNE010000023.1, read on the forward strand.
ACCGATATCATCGACCATTCCTTCGATTATATCCTTCTCGACTGCCCAGCGGGGGTGGAGGCGGGCTTTCACAGGGCGGTGTATCCAGCAAACGAGGCGATTGTGGTGGTCACTCCGCACATATCCAGCCTGCGCGATGCCGACAAGGTGCTTTCCATTCTTTCGAAATACCAAATCGAGAGTAAATACTTGGTCATCAACCGAATGCGAGGCGACTTACTTTTAAATGGCGAGATGTTGAGCCTTGAAAGCATTGTGAAGGCGATGGGTTTACCGCTTGTGGGAGTGATACCAGAAGATGATGATGTTGGAAGGATGTCATCGGATGGGCGTATACTCACCGACTGTGAAAGTGCGCGCGCGTTCACTCTTCTTGCTGAAAACATCCATAACGGCAGTAAGAAAATTTTTGATTGCACCTATAAATATCGCGGAATTTTGGGATTTTTTAAGCGAAATATCAAAAAGCATGTTTAAAATAAGTGTTTGTAAATTATTTGTTAAATAAAAACACCTAAATTTATGCGGATTAAAAATAATTTTCTCATGCATAACTTATTTTTAAATTGTTATAGAATTTGATTAATAAGGAGAGTAAAATGTCGATTTGTAGACTTGACGAAATTTTGGTGAACGATAAATTTGAAAATATCTCAAAGATAGGGAGTTTAATTGAAAGCGAGGTGACAAAGGTCGTCAAAAACTATTTGGTGCTTTCGGGCGGTGCGGTTGTTCGCTATCGCAAGGACGGCGAGAAATATGTGTTTAACATTGAACTCTCCGCCGAGCGCGTTAAGCCCTTCGGGAAGATTATTTAGCGGAGTATTCAAAGAGAAGAAACAAAATTAAGCAAAGAGGAAAACTATATAAAAGGTGCGGAAATCAACAAAAATGTTATATTAGTTTTATTTAAACAGTCTTTAAACATTATCTTTTAAATCATTTTGCGTCATTTTGTGTTAAACAAAATCAAAATTTGTTAAAATTTGCTCAAAAGCCTTTACTTTTTCTTTTGGTTATGCTATAATTTCGTTGTCGATTGATGCAATGCAAAGTTTTATGGACTCCTTCGACCTTAAACTTTGTTTCTGCAGATAAGTTTATTAATGGAGGTTAAAAATGGAAAACAAGGGCGAAATCATTGCAAAATTTAAGCAATCTGAAAATGACACCGGTTCCGTTCAAGTGCAAGTGGCACTTCTCACAAACAGAATCAATCATTTGACAGAGCACCTTAAAAAGAACCCAAAAGACAATCACTCAAGACGCGGTCTATTACAAATGGTTGGTAAAAGAAAGGGCTTTTTGCAATATTTAAAAGATAGAGATATCGAGGCTTACAGACAACTTATCAAAGAGTTGAACATAAGAGAAATTAAATAGTTTTTAAAAGAGGGAGGCATTGCTTTTTTGTCCTCCTTTTTGTTATTTTAAAGGAGTTTATTATGCAAACAGAATTAGCAAAAAAGTTTAAACTTGAGGTTGCTGGAAAGGAGATTGTGTTTGAAACCGGCGCGCTTTGTATGCAGTCGAACGGTTCGTGCCTTGTGCGCTCTGGCGACACCGTTATCATGGTCAATGTGACAATGAGCGAAGAGCCAAAGCCGGGTATCGACTTCTTCCCGCTTTCCGTGGAATATCAAGAGAAGATGTATTCGGTTGGAAAAATTCCGGGCGGTTTCAAAAAGAGAGAAGGGCGTCCTTCCGACAAGGCGATTCTCGTTTCTCGTTTGATTGACCGACCACTTCGTCCACTCTTTCCAAAGGGCTTTTATAACGATGTCGTGGTTGTTGCAACCGCGCTTTCTATCGACCCTGATGTCAGCCCAGAACCACTTGCTATGCTCGGCTCTTCATTCGCATTATCTATAAGCGACATTCCTTTCCAAGGGCCAACCGGCTCGGTGCTTGTTGGGCTTGTGGACGGCAAATTCATCATCAATCCAAACCAAGAGGAGCGTGAAAAGAGTGACCTTCACCTCACCGTTTCGGGAACGGAAGAGGCGGTTTTAATGGTGGAGGCAGGCGCAAACGAAGTGCCTGAGGAAACCATTTTGGACGCTATCATGTTCGCGCATGAAGAGATTAAAAAGATTGTTAGATTTATTAAAGACGTCAAAGCGCAAATCGGCAAGCCTGTCAACGAGAAGATTACTTACTACACCATTCCGGAAGAAATCGACCGTGATGTTCGCGCATATGCTGACAAACTTTTGGATGAGGCACTTGACACATTCGATAGGCACGAGCGTCAAAAGAGACAAGATGATGTTAAGGCGAAAGTGCTTGAACACTTTGCTGAAACGTACCCAGAGAAAGAGCGCGAAATCGGCGATGTGCTTTACAAGCTGACCAAAGAAAAGGTTCGTGCTAAAATTTTAGACAAAGGTATCCGTCCAGACGGCAGAACGCTGGAGCAAATTCGCCCTATTTGGTGCGAAGTTGGCGTCCTTCCACGCGTGCATGGCAGTGCGGTGTTCACACGTGGCGAAACGCAGGTGCTTTCCGCTTTGACACTCGGCACAGTAAGCGACGTTCAACAACTTGACGGCTTGGACGATGAAGAGGTCAACCGCTATGTTCACCACTACAATATGCCACCATACGCCACTGGTGAGGCGAAGATGATTCGCGGAACGGGTAGGCGCGAGATAGGGCACGGCGCACTTGCTGAGCGCGCGCTTGAGCCAGTTGTGCCAAAAGAGGATGTTTTCCCATATGCGCTCAGAATTGTCAGCGAGGTGCTCTCTTCAAACGGTTCCTCGTCTATGGCAAGCGTGTGCGGTTCAACGCTTGCACTTATGGACGGCGGTGTGCCAATCTCGGCGCCGGTTGCGGGAATTGCAATGGGACTTATTAAAGACGAAAAGTCAAATAAAGTTGCAGTACTATCTGACATTCAAGGCTTAGAGGACTTTTTGGGCGATATGGACTTCAAAGTTACCGGCACAAGCAAGGGCGTGACAGCTATTCAAATGGATATCAAAATTCATGGCATCGACAAGCCGATTTTGCTTGAAGCGCTCACACGCGCCAGAATCGGAAGAATGTATATTATGGACAAACTTCTCGCGTGCATTGATAAGCCTCGCGCAAATATCTCGAAGTACGCTCCAAAGATTATCACCTTTGAAATCGACCCTGAAAAGATTAAAGACGTCATCGGTTCCGGCGGAAAGACCATTAACAAAATTATCGCAGAAACCGGCGTGAAGATTGATATCGAGGACGACGGTAGCGTATTTATCGCCTCGGTTGATGAAGAGATGAACGAAAAGGCGAAGAAGATTATTCTCTCCATTGTGGAAGATATTGAAGTAGGTGATGTCTATGACGGTAAAGTTGCAAGGATAACCACTTTTGGTGCTTTTGTGGACCTTGGCATGGGCAAAGAGGGCATGATTCATATCTCTAAACTTTCCTCAAAGCGAGTAAACAAAGTGGAAGATGTTGTCAAGGTTGGCGACTCTGTTGAGGTTGAAGTTATCAAGATTGACGAAAAGGGCAGAATTGACCTTAAACGGATAGAAAAGAAAGAAGATAAATAAAAGTTGCTTTAAATTAGCGACTTTTTTCTTTTTATAAGGTTGTTTTTTTGGTGTAAAAAGGATTGCGTTGTGTTTTCCGAGATTTGGCATTTTAAAAGATGTTAATTTTTTGGCAAGTGGAAAAGAAAAATTTGAGTGATTTGCATGGAGAGTGGTTAAGAAAGTTCGCTGTTTTCATTAGGCGGGCGAAAAGTGTTTTTTGTGGAGGGTGTTTGAAATAAAGGAGTTTTTTTGGGGGCGTTCGGCAAAATGTACTTTTACGGGGCGGTATGTCTTTTAAGAAAATCTGCTGCTTTATGTAGGGGCGAAAAAGTAGGCTTGAGTGTTTTTTCGGGGGGGGCGCAAGGCGCGCCGAAGGCGCGCGTGCCGGCGCGAGAAAGCGCGCCGGCGCAAAATTTTGCGCGCGCAGGGCTCAAAAAAATTTGCCAAATAACTATTTTTGCGCAAAATTTCTTGCGCCCACCACCGTCCGCCCTCTTAACTTAGAGAAACTTGTTAAGATTTCGTATGGAATCGTTCTTGCTTTTTTGGCAATGTAACTAGCGTCGTCCATAACAATCACATCGTCGCCAACCTTAATGTTTTTGTCGATTTTAACGAAAAAGGCGTCCATGCAAATATTTCCCACGCTTTTATAGCGTTTCCCATTTATTTTCACACAGAATTTTTGAGATAAGCACCTAAAAAGTCCGTCGCCATATCCCACCGGCACAACACCATAAAAGCCCGATTTCGTCACCCTATATTTTCGCCCATATCCAATATACTCACCTTTTTTGCAGTAATATTTTTTAATCACCTTTGAGAAAATCGTCATAACCGGCTTATCTCCATTTTCGTACCCATAAGCGCCAATGCCTAGCCTAAGCGTGTCATAGCAAAAATCGTACTTCCACACTCCGCTACCGCCAAGAAAGACAGACGCATTTTGCGAAATGCAACTTTTAAGCTTAGAAAACTTTTGGTATTGTTTTTTCGTCAATTTCCTTTTGTTTGTCGTGGGGAAGTGGGTGTATATCGACTTTAATTTAATATCATTTTCTTCCAAAATGTTGTTTATGCTTTTTAGAACAATCTCGCTTTTTGTTCCAAACCTATTCATTCCCACATTAATCGCAAGGTGGCATAGGTGCGCACAGTTAGCCTTGATAACCTTTCTTAAATCTTCCTCATTCTCCACAATAAATTCGATATCATGTTTTTTGCAAAGTCGGTATTCTGTGACGGGTGCAAAAACAATCACTCTCTTTTTTGTCAACAGCCTCACCTTAACCGCTTCTTTTATGTTGATCACCCCGAAAGCCTCCACATAGCGCGTTGCAATTTTCACAATCTCTGCCATACCATGCCCGTATGCGTTCGACTTGACCATAAGACAGATCTGCTTATTAGAATATTTCTCCAAATTGCAAATCAGCGCCGTTTTGTCTATGTATTTAATATTTTTCATAACATAATATATATTTATTTCGAATTAAATGTGTTAAAAGTATCTTTTAACATCGAAAAAAGTCGAAAAAGTGACGCCATTTTGCCGTCATTTTTATGAATTTTTGCTTATGATTTAGTAAAATTCTTAGAGGGAGGCGTGTTATGAATAAATTGAGATATACACTGAGAATATCGAACATTTTGCAGGAAAAATTGGATTATACTGCAAATTATAATGGGCGCTCAAAGAACAAGGAGATTGAATACGCCATAAAAAGATATTTGATGGATTTCGAAAGACTTCACGGCGAAATCAACACAAAAATAGATAGAGAATTATAAAACAAATTTAAAAAAACAATTGACATTTAAAGAAATGTGTTGTATAATACACATAGTTTTTTCTATAGGCAATTAGTGACAATTTCCTAGAAATTAAACTGAAAGTTTGCTTAATCAATAAGGCAAAACTTAATACATTAATTTGGGCTCAATGCTCAGTTGGGGCGACGCGTTAAGGAAATAAGCCTGTGTGCTTATTTCTAGCCAAAGCCAAGTCAAAACTTGTTTTGACTTCGGAAGAGCCTGCTCTAACAGCTGAGCGAAACAAAACTTAATACATTAATTTGGGTTGCTAGCTCAGTTGGGGCGACGCGTTAAGGAAATAAGCCTGTGTGCTTATTTCTAGCCAAAGCCAAGTCAAAACTTGTTTTGACTTCGGAAGAGCCTGCTCTAACAGCTGAGCGAAACAAAACTTAATACATTAATTTGGGTTGCTAGCTCAGTTGGGGCGACGCGTTAAGGAAATAAGCCTGTGTGCTTATTTCTAGCCAAAGCCAAGTCAAAACTTGTTTTG
>CALVNE010000024.1 GCA_944349515.1 uncultured Clostridia bacterium
GTGGTCGTAGTTCAGTTGGGAGAACGCCAGATTGTGGCTCTGGAGGTCAAGGGTTCGATCCCCTTCGATCACCCCATATTTATTTTCGGTGGGGTGTCGCCAAGCGGTAAGGCATTGGACTCTGACTCCAACACCCGTAGGTTCGAATCCTACCACCCCAGCCAATGCCTAACAATAAAAGTTAGGTCATGTGGTAGGATTTGGGAAAAACTTCGCTTTTCCCCGTGAAACTCCGTTTCACCGAACCTACGGTGCCGTAGGCTCAGCCACAAGGCAGGTTGGCAAGTGTGTGGCTGGCGGTTGACTTTCCCAGAAAATCAACCTGAGGCGTATCCTACCACCCCAGCCAATGCCTAACAATAAAAGTTAGGTCATGTGGTAGGATTTGGGGAAACCTCGGTTTCCCCGTGAAACTTCGTTTCACCGAACCTACGGTGCCGTAGGCTCAGCCACAAGGAAAGTAAGCGTGCGCGTGGCTGGCGGTTGACTTTCTCAGAAAATCAACCTGAGGCGCATCCTACCACCCCAGCCAATGCCTACCGCAAAAGGCGTATCCTACCACCCCAGCCAGCGCCTACTGCAAAAGGCGCATCCTACCAACCTTAGGTATGCCTAACAAACATGGTTTAGGGTGGGACAAAAGCATATCTCGCTCAGTGCGACAAGGCGGATATTTAAAAACAAATATAGTCGCAAAACCTATAGGGGTGTAGCCAAGTGGTAAGGCACACGACTTTGACTCGTGCATTCGTAGGTCCGAATCCTGCCACCCCTGCCATTTCATAATTTAAAATTATGAAAATATCTTGACAAACCTTGCAAAAAGTTGTATATTAAAGACGCGTTTAAATCAAGTTTGACAAGGAAACAACTTAATATTTGATTTGGTCTGCTAGCTCAGTTGGGGCGACGCGTTAAGGAAATAAGCCTGTGCGCTTGTTTCTAGCCAAAGCCAAGTCAAAACTCGTTTTTGACTTCGGAAGAGCTTGCTCTAACAACTGAGCAAGGAAACAACTTAATAACAAATATGGTCTGCTAGCTCAGTTGGTAGAGCACAAGACTTTTAATCTTGGGGTCCCGGGTTCGAGCCCCGGGCAGGCCACCAAAGAAAAAACTGCGCTTTTGCTCGTTTTCAAAACAAGTTTGAAAAGCTTCGCCTTTTCGCTTGTTTTTTCTTTTTAGCGACCAAGCGCAACTCGCATTCCATTGGCGAGTTGGTCGCTACTTTTTTAGCTTGTCTTCGCGGGTATTTATATTAAACTGCGCTTTTGCTCGTTTTCAAAACAAGTTTGAAAAGCTTCGCCTTTTCGCTTGTTTTTTCTTTTTAGCGACCAAACGCAACTCGCATTCCATTGGCGAGTTGGTCGCTACTTTTTTAGTTCGTCTTCGCCGGTATTTAAATTAAACTTATCGCAGTTTTATTTTTTCGCATTTACCCCGGGGCTTAAAGCCTTTGGCTTTACAAGCATCCGCTTGTCGAACCAGGGAATCCCAGTCGGAGCGGTCAAGTTAGCATCCGTGTTCGGCCATTCGGATTTCTTCCTAAGTAAGTCCTCATACGAACCTCGAGCCACCAAAGATACAATATGTAGTGGTATCTAGAATAAGTGCAATCAATATATAGATTGCGTTTTTTCTTTGACCAAAAAAAATTAAAAATTTGGGTCAAATTCTGGGTCAAAATTCAGAGATATTGATATTTACTTAAATATTATTTGCTATCTATAAAACATATTGTGCCTCATGATATAAAATTTTAATTTTGATAATATATAAAAATGGGTAATTGTTCAAAATACCCATTTTTGCATTTTCATTGTTCGGCGAATTTGAAGTTTTTGTAGCCTTTAAAGGAGATGATTTTCTTTGGCGGAGAGATGTAGTAGCGTTTGGTCTGTGGATTGATAAACTTTCTCTCCTTTGTTTCCTGCATTTTGAAGCGCCCAAAATTGCGTAAGTTTATCTCTTCGCCCTTTTTGCAAACTTCAAGGATAAGGTTTTTGAACTCGTCAATCACCTTTTCGCACTTTACCTTTGAAACGTCCGCCTTTTTTGATAGTTCTGCTATCATTTCTTGTTTATTCATAACTTCCTCCTTTAATGATCTTTCACATTATTTCGTCTTTTTAAACGCACTTTTTGCGTGATAATTTGGAAAAAGTTTGATTAAATACGATATTGTCAGCACAACATAGATAATCACGCCGATAAATATGCCTAGCAGAATGTTGATAATCGGCGAAAAATAGGACGATTGCACAAAGGTATACACCGCCACGAACATCAAAAAGGTGCCGAAAAGTAGAGTGGCAACTTGCATGGCAGGAAGCGAAAAGGAAACGATACGCTTTAGCCGATAAAGCCCAAGTAGGCAGACAATGGTGGTCATGGCGATGTTGCCTAAGATAACAGAATAGATGTTTATCGAACTCACCGCCGAAAGAGTGAAGGAAAGCACCGCCTTTGCCATACCACCAAGCACTGTAATTAAGAGAATATAGTTGAACTCGCCGTTCGCTTGCAAAAGCATGACCACAAACTGCATAATTGCCGTAAAGATGATAGAAAATGCGCCGTAAAACATCAGATTAAACGCCACATCTTGCATGGACGCCGTCACGTCGCTATACATAAAGGCGAAAACCGGCTTAGAAATTGCCACAATACCAAAAGTGGTGGGAAGTATTAGGTAAAGGAGGGTTTTCAGCCCCTTTTCAATCAGCCTTTTGCCACCGTCACCGCGCGAAATGTGATAGGAAATGTTCGGAAGTAGTGAGGTCGTCACGGCAATGGAAATGATAAGCGGAAAGTTAAGAAGCGCCCCAGCAACGCCCGCTTGAAGGCCGTATAATGTGGTGGAAACAGTGCTTGTCAAGCCCCCGCGCATAAGGCGAGGAATGATAATAAGCCCCTCAAAGGCATTGACAATTGGCAAAATGGATGCCGAGATTGTCAGCGGGAAGACCGCCGAGCGAAATTCCTTTTTAACAATTCGCTCATATTCCTTACTAAAAATTTCGCGCTTTGTCTGCTTTTTTACTGCAAAATGGATAAACAGATAGAGAAGGGCTATCGCCTCGCTTATCGTCACTCCCAAAAATGCGCCGAAAACGCCTTCGGCGAGCCCAAATTTAGAAAAATAATAGGCAAAAAGTAGTCCAAAGACGAACTTAAACACCTGTTCTATCACCTGACTTATCGCCGTTGGAAGCATATTTTGGTGACCTTGAAAGTATCCTCTCAGCGTGGCAAGCCCGGCGCCAAGTGGAAGTAGCAAAATGAAAAGATAGTAACTCGAAGCGCTGGAGATGCTTTGGAAAAGCGCGATATATCTGCCGAAGATGAGAAAAATTAGCCCAATAACGAGCCCAACACCGACCGATATGAAAAGCGCTTGTTTAAGATACTTAGAAATTTTTTCCGTATGCTCATTCGCGCGGGCGGAACTGATGAGTTTGGAAAGTGACGTGCTGACGCCTCCCGCAGTTAGTACCAGCGCGCAGGAATAGAGCGACATCACAAGTTGAAAGATACCAATTCCTTCAACGCCCAATAGATTTGTCAGTGGAAGGCGGAAAAAGGCGCCCAAAAACTTACAGATAATTCCGCTCACCAAAAGCACAAACGCGCCACCGCGCAAACGATTAAATATTTTCATAAACCTCTCTTTAATTATTGCCTCAAACGAAAAAGAAAGACAAAAATTTAAGATAGATTGTCTCAATGCACCCAAAATATCCACATTCGCCCAAATTAGACGAAATTATCGTATTTTCGCATGGTTTTAAAATTCAAAATGTGCATTTTTTGCGACGAAAAATATTAACAAACATTAGGCAAAAATTTTTTAAAAGGGTATTTACTTTTTGAAAAATATGTGTTATAATGCTTGATATAAAAGGAGATTAAGAATGCGAACAACAGATAATAAGTATGTTATTAGAATCACAAGTGCCGACGATGATTCCACGCTAATTAGGAAAAATATGTCGCATTTGATAAATTTTTATTTCAAGGAAGGCTCTTACGCTGCCACAGTAAATGGGTTGAATCAGAAAGATAAGCAACTTTTCTACGAGGCAATCAACGGGCTATTCTCGCTCTACCACAAAAAGAGCAGTAACGGAATTATGTTTAAATTATTTGGCTCCATAATAGACAAAAAAGACTCCGAGGTAAACAAAGGCTATGTGCTAAACTTTGAAAAATTCTTTGAAGATTATGCCGAGCAGAAGAAGGCAAATCCAGACGGCATTCCTCATCTTTTGAAGGTGTTTAACGAGGCAGCACAGGTTTGCTACAAAAAGAATATCGAGTTGTTTAAGAGCATAAAGGCGAACCCAACATCGGAGTATGAAAAGGTGCTGGAAGTCATGAACACCACTCAAGAAAACGGTAAGAACATATACACAAACATTATTGATAAATATAACAAATACACCAGTTTGTTGACAGATTATTATAGAAGATAAAAAGCACAAAATTGTGCTTTTTATTTTTGCAAAATTAAGTTAAAGATTAAGCTGATTGTCGATAACCGCCTTTTTTGCCGAATTTTTGTCGGTTAGGCCCTCTGGCACGCGCTCATCTACCAAGTTGTCGAACCCGCCTTCCAAATTTTTGCTTGTCATTACCTCCGCGCCAACATTAAAATCGCCCTCCATGTTTTCAAGCACACGCTCCTCAATTTTGATGTTAAATTCATCTTCAAGCCCTTTGCTCACCTCTTCTTCTAGCGTATTCGTCGGCACCGTACTTTTCGTGTCCTTATTTACTACTTCTTTCGGTTCTTGTGGCTTTGATGTTTCCACTTTCGGAGGGGTCGGCGTTTTTACTGCGGTCGGCTTAATTTTAGCAACGCCCGCGCCACCACTTACCTTCACTTTCGATAAAGTATCCACCTTGCCCGGCTTTGCTGGATTTGGATAATACGGTTTTTCGCCCTTCGACCTGCCCGCAGATTTCTTTTTAACTTCCTTATCCATTATTTCCGCGCCTTCCATGGTCTTAGGCGCACTTTCGACCTCCGCGCTCTTTTCCTTTTTCGCGCTTATCTTTTCAAGTGGCTCATAAAATTCGCGATAGATTTCGCCAATCTCGCTCTCGTGCGATTTTTTAATTTCCACCATAAGTTCGTTTTCGGAAAGCATTTTGTCGAGGACTTCTTTAAGTTTCACATGATTGTTAACAATGGAAGGCTTTTTAATGATGATAAGCCTGACAAATTCGTTGTACTCCTTGACGACCTCCTTGCCCGCTTCGCCCACGCCTTCCAAAAATTTTAGCATTTGAAAGATGTAAAGTTGTGACAAAACCTCAATTAAATCCTTGCCAAAGGTCCTATCCTTGGAAAGGCGAATGATAATGCTGTCGAGTTCGGAAAGTTTCGTTTCATTTTCCTCTTCCTCGAGAAAGATATGCCAAACTTCCATGGCGCGCTTTTCAATGTTGATATCTTTCGGCGCAACCTCGCTGGAAATTAAAGTTTTAAATTTCTTAGCGCCCTCTTCTTCCTCTTTTTCCTCTAATAAATACAACTTTGCGGTGGAAAAAATTTCCAATCTTTCAATGTCGACCTCAAAGTTAAATTGAAAATCGCGATATTTGGCATGACAAACAAGCGTTTTCCCGTCGGACGAAGCAAGCACCTTGTTTAACTTTTTCAAATCATCCTTTAACTCGTCGGATATCTCATACTTGCCGTCAACAAAACTGCCGATAAGCCCATTGTGAAGGACGTCCTCCACATGACTGTACCTTTTAAACTTTTCCTCTATCTCGGCAAAGTTTATCTCCGGCTTAACAACCCCCTCGCTTTTCGCCACATCTTCGCCATATTCGCTTAAAAGGTGATTCTTTTCTTCTGTCAACGCAACTCTTTGGTTTTCCATATAAAAATTATATCACATTTTCGCAAAAATGCAATAGATTTCTCGCTAAAAAATTATTCTTTCGCTGTCAGACTGTAGGGAATTCAGTCGGTTTGCGCTTAAAAATTATAACGCCATTTTCTTTTAGATACTTAATCTTTTCTATTCTGTTCAAATATTCCCTATCTTCTTCGTTTTCCGGTTCAAAATATACTATATCTTCAACTTTTACGCCCATGTAATCGATAAGTTTACTCAATTCGAAAAAATCAACATTCACATCGTTATTTTTTGCTTTCTTGTATGTTGTTAAACTAATTCCACACTCCAAACAAATTTTAATAGGGTGTTTTGACGGGTGTTTCTTTTCAAATTCATCAAATATTTCTGTTTTTATTTTAGTTTTCATAATTTCTCCCTTGCAAATCAATCATACAATGTATGTTTTTTGTCAAATTTAGACACTGAATGATTGATTATTAGTCATTTTACAAAATAATCCGTCAACCTATCAAGCATACAGCGTCTGAAAGTTGTAAATATTTAAGAAAATAGGGTCTGACTGTGGTTGTATGTTATATATTTGCATGAAATATAATATATGATATAAGGGAAATTTGATATATGAACAAAATCGACTATGACGAAGTGTTAAATCGTATCGGCTATTTCATGAATAAGGCTAACCTTTCTGCAAGAGCAACAAGTTTGGAACTTGGTTACAGCGAGCAATTCATAAAAAGAATTTTGAACAAAAGTGTGGAACTTAAAGTCAGCACCTTGCTTGATTTTATGACACTTGTTGGCATAACTCCACAAGACTTTTTTTATCTCGGCACAAATTACAACGAAAACGACAAACAAATGCTCAATATGTTTAACAGCCTTTCAAACGAAGGGAAAGAAGTTATTGTGAGTGTTATGAAACAATTAAAGTAAGGTAGATATGAATTCAGTCAATAGAGCGGTTGCATTGAGAATTTCAGAGTTATTGAGAGAAAAAAACATGACACAGTATCGCCTTGCCATGAACAACGGTATTTCTCATTCAACCTTGAAAAATATCATACATGAAACTATAAAAGATAACTTACTTTCAACAACAATTAAAATCGCTGGTGGTTTTGATATGACAGTCAGCAAATTTCTTGACAGCCCTCTATTTCATGAAGAAAATTTACAAATTTAAAATAGCAACAAAAAAAGCCCGGAAAGTTGGGCTTTAATTTGCTGATTTAAAATTATGACTATGCCGACTCCCCCCCCCCGCAGGATTTTCTCTATTTTGTCAAATTCAGATTTTAGCGAGGCGCTGGTGTAAGCTTTATCATGCTGGCTGTTGAAAATTTTGTTGAGCATCTCTTCGGTCAAGTTGCCTTTGGCAATTTGTATGTAATCTAAATCTTTTATCCACTCGTGAACGCCAGAAACTTTTTTGCTGACATTGTCGAAAGCGATACAAGGCGTGTTGGTAATTGTGGAAAATATCATGGCGTGCAAGCGGTCGGTTATCACCATTCGGTATCTGGCAAACTGCTCAAATTTTTTCATTACGGTGCTATAGCGCCCCTTTTTGGTAATGATCCGCGGAATGACCATATCCGTGCGGTCGAATTTTATCTCCAAATCGTGAAGCAAGCGCATGATGCCAGAGTGCCTAGACACCTTTTCGCGGTCGCTTCTGAAACAAAGTAGAATCTTGTTGTTGCGCTCTAAGTTTAAGTTTGGTTGGCAATAGAGAGCGATGTCGGGAACGTACTCAAACTTACACCTCACCTTTAAGTCTTTCAGCGTTTGATAAGATTGATAATCTCGACAAAGAATGGTTAAATCTCGGCAAAGAGAGGTGCCTATGACAAAACTCTCTTTAAGTTTATCGTCATCTTCATAAAAATATATCGTTTGAGGCATAACAACAATCTTGTTGTCGGAAAAAAGTTTTATGATTTTTAAAAAATAGTTATTATCCGCCTTCCAAATGGAACCTAAAAAGCCGCCGCCGGTGAAGGCGATAATATCTTTGTCTGTGATGTGGTCTTTAATTTGATTTTTGTAAAAAAGCGTTTCGTTTTTGGTGAATTCGTAGACGCTATAATCTTTAAACCGCTCCTTAAAAAACTCCAACTCGCCAAGCGTTATAGCGGAGTCGCCCAAGTTGCCGTGCGACGGCGTGAAAATAAGCACTATCTTCTTATTTCTATCCTCTTTAAACTTAGCAAAATCGGTTGCCATATAATCTCCTTTTGTGCGTAATATGTTCCTTCGACTAAAAAACTTTTCGGCTAAAAATATCCACGAATTTTTAACATTAAAACACTTGACGCGAAAAATATCTTTTCTTCGTCCAAACTTAGCAAAAATTAAACCTTTAAAAATACCTTTGGTAAAAAATTTTTCATTTTAATTAAGCCATAAAAAAACATATTGACCCTCGCCAATATGCTTTTTGTTGTTAGTTTGATTGTCGGTTATATTTTTTGTTGAACTTTTCCACGTTTCCGCTGGCGTCCACAACTTTCTTCTTGCCGGTGTAGAATGGGTGGCACTTGTTGCAAATGTCAATTTTAAGGGTGTCGCCCTTCACGCACGAACCGGTTTTAAAGGTGTTTCCGCACGCACAAGTAACGGTAACTTCATGATAATCTGGGTGTATTTTCTCTTTCATATTCCTCTCCTTTTAGTCACCATTATATGGAAGAAGTGCCATGTTTCTTGCTCTTTTAATGGCGTTAGCAAGTTCTCTTTGGTGATAAGAACAAACGCCGGTTTGACGCCTTGGCAAAATCTTTCCTTTCTCGGTGACATATTTTCTTATTTTTGCAACGTCTTTATAGTCAATCGTCTTTTCGCCGGCAACGCAGAAAGCGCAAACTTTCTTTTTAGACGGCTTACGATACTTTTTCGTAACAACCTTTTCTTCGGTTTTAACTTCGCTCATGTCTCTCTCCTTTTTTTAATTTTAGAATGGCAAACTGTCGTCTTCAATCTCTTCAAGTTCGGCAGTTTGTTTTTGTGGTTCACGTTTTGGTTCACTTGGCGTCATACTTTCGCCGTCACCACTTCTTGCGCCGGTGGTGATAAATTCCACTTCGTCAGCAACAATATCGGTTGTGTAGCGCTTAGCGCCCTCTTGCGTTTCGTAACTTGAAGTTTGAATTCTGCCCACAACTGCGCACTTAGACCCCTTCTTTAAAAATTTTGCGCAATTTTCTGCTTGATTTCTCCAAACAACAATGTTTAAAAAATCAGCCTCTCTTTCGCCGTCGGCATTTGCAAACCTTCTTGTCACGGCAAGGGAAAAACGGCAAACGGAAACGCCACCGTTTGTGGTGGTAAGTTCAGGGTCTCTTGTTAAGTTTCCAATTAGTATTACCTTATTCATATTCTCTCCTATTTCTTTACAAACATCTGACGAACAATGCCGTCGGTGATGGTCATAAGTTTGTTCATCGCGTCAACTTCGGCTGGATCCATGGTCATGTTGAAGATAACGTAGTATCCTTCACTAGCAAAGTCGATTGGATAAGCAAACTTTTTCATACCAACTTTTTCCACGCCCTCAACGGTGCCTTTGTGCGACTCGACGTAGGACTTAAATTTTGCGATAAGTTCCTCTCTTTTTTCGTCGCTCACCTTTGAAGCGATGATAAACATAAGTTCATACTTATTCATCTTTCTACCTCCTTTTGGACTAAATGGTTTTTGGGTCTATGCCAAAAACAAGGACAGTACTTTTACTGCTTTAGATAATTTATCATAATAAGAAAAATTTGTCAAGCGTTTTGGTTAAAAAAAGATTTCGGCTAGCCTCTGTCGCGGTCAATAGGTTCTTTTTCTCTTTTCACGGCGGTGTTGTCATCAAGGTCAAGGCTAAATTCGTCCTCGCCGTCAAATACAACAACTTCCTCTGGCGTCACCAACATTTCAAGTTTTCCACCCGGAATAGGTGAGCGGTCTGAGCCGTCGTTTAGAACGCCCACAACTTCGCAAATTTCTTTAAACAGCCCAACTGCAACGCCTTTGTCATCGGTAATCAGATAGACAGTTCTATCCTCAAACTTCCTCATTTGCTCGACAATCATATTTTGGACTACGTCCTTGACCTCCTCGCGTCTAGTAGGTGTGATATATTGCCTAAGGTCGTTAAGTTTTTTTAGACCGTTCTCTAAAAATTCCGTTTCTTCCTCCAGCGACTCTATCGCATCTACAAGAATTCTCGCTGCTACCTTTACCAAAGGATCTAAAAAATTTTCAAAATCATTCTTATACATTCCATTGATCATATCAAAAGTATTCTCATGCATTTTGCCGGTAAAATAATCAGACAACGTTTCCGAAAGTTCCCTCGGGTTCCACTTTTCTGCTATCAATTCTTCCAATTCTGCATTCTGTTTTGTTAACACTTCAAGTTCGGCGCGCGCTGCTATAATCTTTTCTTTGTTTTCAGAAATCGCCATTTCGGTTGCCGAGCGTTCAGCAGTTCCGTCAAAGATATCAAGTAAAACATTTGTTATCTTTTCAACTGTGTTCATTTTCTCTCCTTTGACGAAATTGTATCATACAAACCCCGCCTTGTCAATAGGCAGTATCTTTAAAATTTCACCTTAGATAAGCCGATATGTTATGTTAAAAAAAGATTAAGCAAAAAGGCTTAATCTCTTCCGTGGCAGTTTTTGTATTTCTTTCCGCTTCCGCATGGGCAAGGGTCATTGCGACCCACCTTCTTTTCGGTGTTGACAACCGTCTTTTGGATTTTGCGCTCCTCGGGGCGATTGTCTTTTTGCGGGTCATAGGTCTTTGCCTCGGTGTTTTTAATGCTATTATTTTGCACTGGTTCTCGGCGCCTTATTTCGATGTTGACATTAAGAAGAAGCAGACAAGTTGTTTCGCGAATTCTATTCACCATTTTGTCGAACATCTCATAGCCGTCTTTCTTATACGCCAGCACTGGGTCTTGGTTGCCGAATCCGCGTGCGAAAATTTCGTTTTTCATAATCTGCATATCGTCGATATGATTGGTCCAATTGGTATCGACAACTTTTAAGAGGATAAATTTTTCTATCTCGCTGAATTTTATGCCCAATTTTTGAGCGTCCTCAATCTTCTTATCATAGCGCGCCTTTACCATTTCCAAAAGTTTTTCATGGAAGTCGTCGATATCAAAGCCCTCGCATAGGTCCTCGGTTATCACATTTCCGCCCTTTTCTAAAAGTCCGTTCTCCACTTCCTTGTTGATTTTGGCGTAATCCCACTCAAAATACGGTTTGTCGGCGTCCACACAGCGGTTGACAAAGGTGGATACAAGATGAGGAAACATATTCATAACTTCCTCATGCACGCTTTCGCCGTCGAGGACGCGATTGCGCTGAGCATAGATTATCTCTCTTTGCGCGTTCAAAACGTCGTCGAATTGAAGAACGGTTTTACGAATGGCAAAGTTTTGCATTTCAATCTTTTTCTGAGCGCTTTCAATCTGTTTCGACATTATTTTAAGTTGAATAGGCGTGTCCTCTTCTAAGCGGAAGAAGGAGGCAAGTTTTTTGAACTTATCGCCAGCAAAGCGCCTTATGAGGTCGTCCTCAAAGGAAATAAAGAAGACGCTGGAACCCGGGTCGCCTTGACGCGAAGCGCGTCCGCGTAACTGGTTGTCGATACGCCTTGACTCGTGGCGCTCGGTGCCGATGATGTGAAGTCCGCCCAAAGATTTAACTTCTTCCTTTTCGGCGTCGGTCACCTTTTTAAATTCGTCATAAAGTTGTTGATAGCGGTCGCGCGCCCGTTTAAGGTCGGCATCGTCAACGGTGTTAAAAGCGGTGGCGTAAGAAATCTGCTCGTCGGTGAAGTTTTCGTCCTTCATCTTCTTTTTCGCCATAAATTCTGGGTTACCGCCAAGGAGGATATCCGTACCACGCCCCGCCATATTGGTGGCAATGGTAACAGCGCCCTTCCTGCCCGCCTGAGCAACAATTTGGCTTTCCATTTCGTGATTTTTAGCGTTCAAAACAGTGTGCTTAATCTTCGCCTCTTTAAGCGCCTTAGAGATAAGTTCGCTCTTTTCAATGGTGATTGTGCCGATAAGGATAGGTTGCCCGACATCGTGACGGCGTTTAATCTCTTCCACAATCGCCTTAATTTTTCCGCGCTCGGTGGAGAAGATGATGTCCGGCTCGTCGCGCCTAATGTTTGGAAGGTTTGGCGGAATTGTCACAACGTCAAGTTTGTAAATTGCCCTAAATTCGCCTTCTTCCGTCTTTGCCGTTCCGGTCATGCCGGAGAGTTTGTTGTAGAGCCTAAAGTAGTTTTGGAAAGTTATGGTGGCAAGGGTCTTATTCTCGTCCTTAATCTCCACGCCTTCCTTCGCCTCGATTGCCTGGTGCAAGCCGTCGTTATAGCGTCTGCCCGGCATAAGGCGTCCGGTAAACTCGTCAACGATAACCACTTCGCCGTCTTTAACGATGTAGTTTTCATCCTTAAACATGATGAAATTTGCCTTCAAAGCGTTGTTGATGTGGTGGTTTAGGTCAAGGTTGTCGACGTCGGAAAGGTTTTCTAGTTTAAAGTACCTCTCTGCCTTCTCCACACCGCTTTCGGTGAGGTTGATTGCCTTGGTTTTTTCGTCCTTTTCGTAGTCCTCTGGCTTCAAGGTTTTGGCGAATTTTTGCGCGGAAATATACTGCTCGCTCGACTTCATTCCGCGCCCAGAGATGATGAGCGGAGTTCGCGCTTCGTCGATCAAAATCGAGTCCACTTCGTCGACAATGGCAAAGCTATGTCCGCGCTGAACGCGCTGAGCCTTGTTGATTGCCATGTTGTCGCGAAGGTAGTCAAAGCCGAGTTCGTTGTTGGTGCAGTAGGTTATGTCACACGCATACGCCTTTCGCTTGTCCGCTTCCTGCATGCCGGAGACTGCAATGCCGACCGAAAGCCCTAAAAAGCGGTAAACTTTGCCCATCCACTCAGCGTCGCGCTTTGCGAGGTATTCATTGACAGTGACAACATGCACGCCTTCGCCGGTTAGTGCGTTGAGATATGCCGGCAAAGTCGCCACCAGCGTTTTGCCTTCACCGGTGCCCATTTCGGCAATACGCCCCTGGTGGAGCGCAATTCCGCCTAAGATTTGCACATAGAAATGGCGCATCTTCAAAACTCTATCCGACGCCTCACGCATAACCGCAAACGCCTCAGGCAAGAGGTTTAAAAGCGTTTCGCCATTTTTGTAGCGCGCCTTGAAGTCAGCGGTGCAATTTCTTAGTTCCTCATCCGAAAAGGTGCGGTATTTTTCTTCAAACGCCACCACCTTATCGGCGATTTTCTTCAATTTTTTAACTTGCGATTTATTCTCACTTCCAAAAAGTCCCATAATCTCTCCTAAACTTTTACTTTTTTAGCCAAAACGCCCTTATGCGCCTATAAAATTTGGTATTTAAAACTCAAAATTTATACGCAAACTGCACGTAAAAAAGTAAACTTACTTAAAAATCATATTCATTCTAGCAAAAAAAAGAAAAAAACACAACAATTTATTTTAATTTCCTTAAAATTTTGCGCAACATATCGCGAAAAAGCGCGCTTAACCACAAAAACTTTATCCAAATGATATTTTTTAGTCAAAATTTGACAAATACTACCAATATATGGTAAAATATAAAAGATAGAGCGGAGGTGAAAATGGCGGAAGAAAAAAAAGATAATGAAATGCCAAAAAAAGAAATTGCCGATAAAATGAGTATGAAGCGACAATCTCCTTTACGAGGCAAACTAAGTGATTTAAATTACACAAGAGAAATATATAAGAGCAATAGGCAAATTATTAAATTGCCAAAAGATAGATTTAAAAGAGAGCAAGCCCTCTCTGTAACTAATTACTACACAAGTGTGGACGGAATAGAACCGCTTATTACAGTAAGCAAAAATGAAAAAAAAATCGCTACATTTTACACTAAGCCAGGAGGAAAACAGATTTATTTGAATATCTCTGACGACAACCTTGCAAAAATTCTTCAAGACAAGGGTTTGCCATTTGTGGACGTGCCAGTAACTGACTTGGAGTTAGATAAAAAACTTGATATCCGCGTCAAGGGCTTAGGCGATGATATAGGGCTCCTTTTTTCCGCTTTTGGCTATCAATTAAAAGGGAAAGATAACTTAAATATTGTTGATGAAAATAAAGATTATCCTTTTGATATAGATGTGTCAGAAAAATTTGTTGATATGGCAATTAAAAATCATTTTAAGGACGGCAAAGATAAGCATGGCTGTCTTTTGGGTGATAATATGAATTTAGACTCGCCTACAATGCAGGGTATTCTTAGAAGTGTTATAGCAAATGAACCCGTGTATTTTGACAGCGAAATAAGCAAAACACTCGGCGACGAAAATGATGAAAGTAAGCAGGTAAAACTGTTTTCAACAAGTTATCAATTTGACGGCAATGGCGCCGTTTTAACCCGCCCTATGGACTTTATGGAAATGGGTGGAAAACCCTATGTTTACCTATCAGTCAAAGACAATGAAACGGGCGAGGAACATGCTGGCAGATTTTACGAAATAACAGGGGTAAGCGTCACCAAGGACGATCGCATAATGTTCAGAATTAAAGATAAAAGTTTAACCACGGTTAACAGAGATTATCCGAATTCTAGAACGATAGAAATTCCATATAACCATGATAAGGACGGAAGTCGAGCCTTTGTCAATTTTGTTAAGAATATGGCAAATAACAAAAAATACCAACAACAATATCTCGACAAATACGGCACCACAACCTTCAACAATCCTTCTTTTGGTGACTTTCATGCACCAAATGCCACCTTAATAAATAGACTATACGGCATGAGAGATACTTGGACACAAAGAGATACAACTCAAGTTATCCACAACTTTGACAGTGCTGGGTTTGTGCGCGGTGACAGTGCCGAAGATGTTTTTGGCGAAGATTATAAAAATGCACAAACTTCCAACGAGGCAATGGAAGAAATTTATAGAAAACAGTTAGAGAAAGAGCGCGAAGAAGAGCGTTTGCGCGCTGAACGACGGGCAGAGCAAGAGCGCTTGCGCCAAGAACAAGAAAAACAAGCGTCAAGCGATTACGGAACTAGTTATAATTATACTGCACAAGCAACCGCCCAAAATTATCAACCCGGAAACAACTATGCAAACTATGCAAATATAAGCGAACCAACCGCCGAACAAGAAGAAGTTTTCCGCGCCAACCTAGCCAATCCGGACACGCGAAACCCCGCTGACGAAAACGAAGCAGGCAGTGGTGATTCTTCTGCCGAGAGCGATTCAAATAATGCCGATAGAGAACGAGAGCAGACAGACCCAGCCGCAAAACAAGGTGATTCGGCAGGTGAACAACCAAGCCCAGAGGCAGAGCAGACGCCTGAACCACAACCGGCGCCGGAAACTCCGCCAGTGCCACCAGAGCCACAATCGGAACCAGAACCAGCACCAATGCCGGAAACTCCTGAGGCTCCTTCGCGCGATGATGCGCAAGGAGCAGTCGGTGGTGCGCCAAACGGAGCGCCTGCCGCAGCGCCCGCCGAAAACGAAAATGAGGCTCCTAAGCGAAAAAGCGTGCTTGATGTGCCGTATGCAGAAGACACCACTCTCGAAGGCTATGACCCAAATAAATCCAACGAACTCGCCGCAAAGGTAGGGCTCGGCATTTTAGGTCCGTCAATTTTGCTTTTCTTCATCAGTGCTATCGTGGGCATACCTTTGTTAGGACTTATCGCAAATGCCGGCATGGCTCTTGCCACTGTCACCTTCACCAAACCTTGGGAGTGGGCAAGAATTTCTAAGTCCAACGCCATTGCGCGCGCAAACGCCAAACTCGCCAAAGAAAAGGTTAAGGAGTTAAAGCGTGAGCGTAAGGCGGAAAACAAGAAAGAGGACACGGCAACTTTAACCGAGGAAGAAAAAGAGGCAAGGAAAAATAAGCAACTAACGGAAATCAATGCGGAACAAGAAAAAATCGCTAAGGACGATGAGAATATCAACGACAGAATTGCAGCCCTAAATGAACAACAATCCCTTCTACTCGCTGGTGGCGCAATTTTAGACGAAAACGGCAACCCTATCACCTTAACCGACGAGGAACTGGAAGAAATTGGCAACCAATCCGAATTTTTGCAAAGAGTTGACACCGACCCGGAACTCTATCAAACAGTTTACAAGGAGATTAACGAGGGAAAGGAGAAGGGCGAAGAACGCACTCCAACTATCAACGACTATATCGCGCATTGGAACAAGAAAATCGCCGAAAAAGAGGGGGAAATTTCTGAGGCTTCAAGAAAGATAAGTAACCGCTCGGTCAACGTGCTTGCAAGTGTAGGCGAACTTAGGTCGGCAGCCGGTGAGGATAAAGACCTACAAGAGGCGGTGCGATTGATGTATTCTAACGCCCTCCATGGCGGAAAACTTGAAAGATTGCGCGCCGGCGTCGATGCAATGGACGAAACTGCAAGACAAGCAGAAATCGAAAAAGAAGAAAAAATCTTAACGGAAAACAACAAAAAGTTAAAAGATATGGAAGATGAACGGACTATCGGTTTAAAACTTGTAACTTTTCACAACCTACGTGATAATTATGAAAAGAGTGAAGAAGAGCGAAAGCAAGCCATAGCCGACAAAGCAGCAAGAGAAGAAGAACTTGCAAAACTAAAAAATGAGCGCGAACTTTTAATAGAAAAGCGCTTAAATGAAGCCATTGGCGCCGAGCCAAGTTTTGCCGATCAGTTTAGGCAAGAACTTTATAAACAAAACCAACAACAACTTGAGTATTTAAAGGCAAGACAAGGCCTTAATGGTAGCCTCAGAAAAAATCTTGAAAAGCAAGCAGAGCGCGTTGAAAAAGGCAAAGATGTAGAAGTCATAACAAAAAGCCAAACAACCAACTTTGAACGAACCGACGCCATTCTTGATATGCAAACCGGTGACGGCAACGAGATTGTAAACAGACAGATTGCGCAAGAGCAAAAAGAATATGAAGAGGCGCGAGCGCAAGCGCAAAAAGTCCTTGATTGGGTGGACGATATTAGCAAAAAAAGAGCCGAGGCAACGCTAGCAAATGACATAGACGCTTTAAATAAACTTAAGGAAAAGGAAGAAGGCGTTCTCGCTTATACTGATGACCTTGTAAAAGGGAATTCGGACCAAATTAAGGCGCGCTTTGAGACGCTTCAGCAAACTGTTTATAGCGAGTTCGGCAGAGAACTGCCTCAGAATGAAGCGGAAAAGGAAAATGGTAGAAGAGCAAAGACGCCAAGAAACAAAGATAACAGCGCAACCGCCGGTGGTGAAGGAAGAGAGGTAGGAAGAACGTAACCAACTAATGTCAACACCTATAATTGAGGCGCAAAAAGTAGCAATGGTATGAGCATACAAAATAACAACGCCAACAATGAAGGCGGAGATAGCACAAACACCAACAGTGCAACCCCAACTAACGCAACTGCCGTTGGCGCCCACGCCGAACAAGACAGAGCAGAGGCATAAGGGCAAAAAGCAGAGAAATCCTCTGTTTTTTTGCTTGCCTTTTTTAAACTTTTAATCAATAAATTTCAAATTTTTTGTAAATTCATTTAAAATTATTTATCCCCTTAATTTTGCACAATTGTCGCCCATATTTTTCGCAATTATCCTATTAAATATCTGTCTTTATTAAATTTATAAGTGTGTTTTATTTAATATTCCTTGATATTTGCCGACAAAGTTGGTATAATTAAAAGCGAAATTACGGAGAAAAATATGAAAATGGGTGTTGTGGGACTTCCTAATGTGGGCAAAAGTTCCCTATTTAATGCGATCACAAGTGCTGGTGCGGAGAGCGCCAACTATCCTTTCTGCACGATTGAACCAAACGTCGGCGTGGTGGATGTGCCGGACGAAAGGCTGGAAGTTTTGGGCAAAATGTATAACACGCAGAAAATCACGCCAGCAAGCATTGAATTTGTTGATATTGCGGGGCTGGTTGCTGGCGCAAGTCATGGCGAAGGCTTGGGCAACAAGTTTTTAAGCCATATCCGCGAAGTTGACGCGATTGTGCATGTTGTTAGGTGCTTTGAAAACGATAAGATTATCCATGTCAGTGGCAGTATTGACCCGAAGCGCGACATTGAAACGATTGAAACCGAACTCGCCCTTGCAGACCTTGAGCAAGTCGACAAATTTTTGGAAAAGAACTCTAAACTCGTCAAGACCACCGGCGATAAAAGTTTACTCGTCACCGTCAATATGCTTGCGCGCATTAAAGAGTGCTTAGAAAAAGGCGGACAAGCAAGAAATTTAACCTACAGCGAAGACGAAGAAAAACTTCTTAAAAATTTCGCCCTCCTCACAAACAAGCCGGTCATCTATGTGGCTAACATCGGCGAAGATGACTTAGCACGCGAAACGAATAGGTATGTGGAAGAGGTCAAGGAAATTGCCGAAAAGGAAAATGAAAAGGTGATCGTGCTTTGCACCAAAATTGAAGAAGAACTCGCAGGACTCGACAAGGAAGAGCGCGATATGTTCAAGGAAGAACTCGGCATCAAGTCGAGCGGACTTGAAAAACTTGTGAAGGCAAGTTATGACCTTTTAGGACTTATGAGTTATCTCACCGCTGGCGAAAAGGAAGTGCGCGCGTGGACGATTAAAAAAGGCACAAAGGCGCCTGAGGCCGCAGGAAAAATTCACAGTGATTTTGAAAAGGGCTTCATAAAGGCAGAAATTGTTTCCTACAACGACCTTGTGGAAGCAGGCTCCTTTTTAAAAGCGAAGGAAAAGGGTAAAGTCCGCATCGAAGGCAAGGAATATGTTATGCAAGACGGCGATGTGGTGCTGTTTAGGTTTAACAATTAAAAATCTAAGATTTTTAGTGAAAAGTGAAGAAAAATCTTCGATTTTTAAGTGAAGGAACGCCCATTGGCGTTCAAGTGAAGAGTGGTGGATTTAGATATTAAAAGGGAATAATATGGAGAAAATTGACATGCTGTCACCGCTTGCACTAGCCTTTATCGGCGATGCGGTGCACACAAAATTTGTGCGAGAGTATGTGCTTTTAAACAGCGAAAATTCTAAAATAAATAACTATCACAATTTGGCGAAAAAGTTTTGTAACGCGTCACGACAAAAGGAAGTGCTAGAAAAAATCACTCCGCTTTTAACCGAGGAAGAAAAAGATATTGTAAGGCGAGCGAGAAACGCAAAATCAAAGCACAAAGCAAAAAACTACGATGAAGAAGAATACAAAAAAGCCACCGCCTTTGAAGCACTAATTGGCTACCTATATTTAAGTAAGCAAAACGAAAGATTGAATGAAATTTTGAATTTTTCGGTGAAATAGTAACTTATACCCGCTCCCGATAAAATTGTTTAATTTTACAAATATTTTTCGCTATAATTTTTCGTAATAAAAAATCAATCAAAAATTATATAAAATTAAAAAAACAATTAAAAAAATCGCTAAAAAATGCAAAAAATTTGAAAAAATATAGTAAAAAATATAAAAATAACCGAAAATACCTAAAAAAAATTTAAATGACACATCTATAAAGCAAAAATATTCATAGAAAAACTTGTTGAATTAAAGGAGAAAAAATGTTAATTGAAGGAAGAAATCAAGTTGTTGAAGCGATAAAAAACGGGAAAACGATAAACAAATTGTATGTCGATTTGAACTATGCTCATCGCAAAGATGAGGTCATCTCACTTGCAAAGCAGTTTAAAATCAAAGTGGAGTTTATGCCGAAAAAGGCGCTCGACGGCATATCAAAAACAGCACATCACCAAGGCTACATCGCCGAAACTGTTGATTTTGAATACAGCGAAGTGAGTGACATTCTTGCGAAGGCAAAATCTAAAAACGAAGATGCCTTTGTGGTGCTACTTGATGGCATAGAGGATCCACACAACCTTGGCGCAATCATCCGCTCCTGCGAATGTGCTGGCGTGCATGGAATAATTCTTCCTAAAATGCGCTCCTGTCAAGTGAACGAAACTGTGGTGCGAACAAGCGCTGGCGCAATTTCTAATATGCTTATCGCGCGCGTCACAAACCTTAAAGACGCCATGGAAGAATTAAAGGGAAATGGGCTTTGGATCTATGGCGCGGAAATAGACGGAGATGACATCTATTCCACAAATCTCACAGGACCTATCGGTATCGTCATCGGCTCAGAAGGCAAAGGCACAAGAGAGAGCGTGAAATCTCACTGCGACAAAATCATCTCGCTTCCGCTCTT
>CALVNE010000025.1 GCA_944349515.1 uncultured Clostridia bacterium
CCAGACTCGCCAAATTTGTGATAATAATCCTTTAAAAATTTATGCAATCTTTGAATGCCAAAAAATGTTCCTTTGCCTTTCCTGCAAGCAACATTGTCATAAATTAAAGATTTTTCTAACTTTTTTCAATTATATTTGAACAAAAAGCCATTAAAACAACTCTGTCCTTATATGGAAGTGCTTCAATAATTCTTTCTTTTGGCTCGAATATCTTAAACATTTTATATTTGCCCGGTT
Organism: uncultured Clostridia bacterium; assembly: GCA_944349515.1. Taxonomy (GTDB): domain Bacteria; phylum Bacillota; class Clostridia; order Christensenellales; family UBA1242; genus Caccovivens. The sequence continues at coordinate 238 of CALVNE010000025.1, forward strand.
TATATTTTTTACTAAAAATGTCTTTTGATAAAATAATTAAATTTTGTGATATATTTATTTCAAAGGAGATCGTATCTTTCCTATGTTGCTTAGACGCTCTACACTTTTTGTGTGCGTCAAATAATTTTTCAAATGTAAAAGCTTCTTCTAACAAATTGTATACTCCTTTAAGTATTTAAAACGATGGTCATCTTCCTTTCGGTAAACTTTCAAAGATTTCTCGTTGATTGTCAAGATGACCGTATTCTTCTATCTCTTATAAAGAGAGTAGAAAAGATAAGATTCCTTTGCCTTACACACTGTATTGTTTCACATAAAACAATCATAAACTGGCTGTTTTTTAACAAGCCGGAAACTTGTTCTTCAAAGGCAAATCTGGACACAGCCCAGCGCTCTTTTTGTTTGCATTGTTATTGTTGAGCGAGCCATCATTTTTAACATTGTTTACATTATTCTTAGAGTTGGCCGAGCGCAGCCAAAAGAGACTGGGTTAAACAACAAATCTTATCTTAATTAAAGCGTCACCGCTATAATCCATCGTCAAAAGCATCGCTTTTGCTCATTTTTGCTTATGAAAAGCAAAAATCTTCGCTTTATCGCTTGCTTATTCCTCCTCCCCAAAAGTGACAAGCATTTTCGGGTGCCCATTATAGCTTTTTGCCAAATCTATCGGCATCACTTTTTCGCCAAGCAACTAAAAGATTTATACAGTCAGCCAATTGCAGGGAAATTTGTTCATACTGTTTTTTCAAGATACAATTACTTTCCAAAGACAAAAATGATATATATCCAAGCAATTTTAGTTTTAAAAACGCTTGGTGTTGACATTCTTTTCTTCTTTCTCTGTTTTGAGTGCTATCAATACGCATTGAGTTTGCTTCAATTAGATATTCAAGGCAATCTAAACAATAGTTTTGTATCCTATTAACAAAGACCGCTCTAAATTTTTTCGGAGATTTTTCTGTAATTGTAATTACATAGGCCGCGAGTTTTTTAGTTTTTGTGATAACAAGCAATTCGCTTGAGTTTTGTCTTACTTTTGTGTCTTTGTCCACATCTTCAAGTTCTTGCAAAAAAACTTTATCTTCTATAAACTTTTTTTGATTGCCTTTTGCTACACCTTTTGCTGTTGCAATTTTGTCTTCATCGCTTTCTTTTCTATTCTCGGCCATAGGTATGGTCATTTGTTGAAACCCGTTATTTCTCCCCATAAATTTAGTATTCCTTTTTGTTATTATAACATAATTTTTAAGGATTTTACTCTTTTTTTCTTATATCTTAAATTTATTTTATTTTCTAATTAACTTTATTATTTTAAAACACTTTTTCGACTTGTCCGCCAAAAAGTGTAAATTTTGACAAAAATTATGTGCCAAAAAATGCAAAAAATGATTGCAAATTAACACAAATTGTGATATGATATGTTTGTCAAAGGAGCAATTATGGAAAGAAAAATATATGAAGAGTTGGTTGAATGGAAAAATTCCTCATCTCGAAAACCTTTAATTTTGCAAGGAGCAAGACAAGTTGGCAAGACATATATTGTCAATCTTTTCGGTTCAAATGAATATGCAAACACTGTCTATTGCAATTTTGAACAAGAGAAAGATTTGAGAGATTTTTTTGTGGATTTAAGGCCACAAAGCATTTTAAGCAAACTTTCCAACTATAAAAGAAAGGAAATTTTGCCTATTCACACCCTTATAATATTTGACGAAATTCAAGCGTGTCCTGAAGCGATAACTTCTTTAAAATACTTCTGTGAAGATGCAAATGAATATCATATTATCGCACTCGGTTCACTGCTTGGCGTTTCTGTCAACAGAGGCATTTCTTCCTTTCCTGTTGGAAAAGTGCAGTTTTTAAATATGTATCCAATGGATTTTGAAGAATTTTTACTTGCAACCAACAACAAGTTCTTAATTGGCCAGATTAAAGAATGTTATGAGACCAACGCTGCCCTTGCCAGACCTTTTCACGAACAGGCACTTGAACTCTATAAAAAATATTTGTATGTTGGTGGTATGCCAGATGTTGTGGATGAATTTGTCAAAACAAATAATTATGATATTGTTAAAGTTAAACAAAATGACATATTAAACGCCTATTTTGATGATATGGGAAAATACAACAAGCAAAGCGAAATTCCTAAAACCAGAATGGTTTACAAAAACATAAGCACGCAACTTGCAAAGGAAAATCACAAGTTTAAGTTTTCGGATATTAAAAGTGGTGGGCGTTCAAGCGAGTTTGCTGGTGCGATTGAGTGGCTGTGTCTTGCTGGAATTGCCAGTCAGTTATATAGAATTGAACAAATCAAACTTCCATTAGAGGCATACAAAAGTTTGACGGATTTCAAATTTTATATGAATGATGTTGGTTTGTGTTCAGCAAGCCAAAATGTTCTTATTGATGATATTCTTTTTGAAAATACAAGTTTTAATGATTTTAAAGGTGGACTTGCCGAAAATTATGTTTACAATCAACTGAAAAGTAATCATCTTGACTCTTTTTATTGGAGAAGCAAAAATCAAGCAGAAGTGGATTTCATCACACGCTTAGGCAAAGATATTATTCCAATTGAGACAAAATCAAATGATAACACTCGTTCAAAAAGTTTAAATGAATACATTCAAAAATTTAATCCAGCCTACTCAATTCGTATATCATCAAAAAATTTTGGTTTTGAGAACAACATAAAGTCTGTTCCTTTGTATGCAGTATTTTGCATAAAATAGCGAAGTTTTAAACTTCTCAAAATTGAATACTTTAAAAATGGTTTTAAAAAGCATAGTTTTTAGCAAATTTTTACTTATGTCTACGAATTTTTGCATAATTTTTGCAAAGTTTATGAAAATTGTGCCGTTTTGTGATGTGTTTTTATGTTTTGATTTTGTTTGATGCTGTATGTTAAAGATAAAAGTCTATTTGCCTTATTTTATAAGGGTTATAGGCTTTTGATTAAATGATATAATATGATAGAAAATGGTGTAAAAATAGCAAATTATAGCATTTTAAAGTGCTTGCTACGGAACCGATATTCTGGGTTCGAGTCCCGGCAGACGCACCAATCAAAAAAATCCGCAATGGAAGTTGCGGATTTTTTGTATAATACAACCACGAAACCGTCTCGTGGTTGTAGGTGATTTTCTTTACTTCTGTGATTTTTGTTCTTGAACGTTTAGGTCTTCAATGTTGACGCCGGCGGTGTGATTGATTGGCTTCCATTCCACCTTCTTAAATAGGGCGATAAAGTAGATTGGGGTGAGGCAGATTATAAAAATCGGGTAGGCGAGCATGGAAAGTAACTTTTGTTTTTTCGTCGCTTTAATACGCTTCCAATCTTTTATCACGGCAAGCGAGCCGAAGACGAAGAGTCCAAGGTATAGCATTAAGAAGGAGTATAATAAGGAGCCAAGAAGGGAAAGAATTTCTGGCACAACAGGGGCACCGGTGAGTAGGGTGATGAAACTTCGAATGAGTGCCACAAAACCGTTTAAAATTGCCCAGCCGGTAGACACGGTGGTGATAGGCGAGAAGTACATGAGGTTGTCGTAGAAGGTGAAACTAAATGACTTTACCATGCGCCAAATATACGAAAGTGAGAAGGCGGAGAACACGAGGTACGCGCCCTTTTGCCAACGCATTCTTTGGCGATAGGTTTGTTTCCAAGTTGTTGGTTGCTCGTCATAGAAAATGGCGTCATCGCAGTAGATTATCTTATTGCCCATTTTAATGTTGTCAAGGGAAAACTCCAAGTCTTCCGTTATGCAAGTGTAGCTCCAGCCGTTCTTAGGATTTAGTATCTTACTTGACGCTAAAAACCCGGTGCCGGAAATATGGGTGGAAATATTTAGCAGTGTTCTTGGCGTGTGAACAAATCTACACTCCCGAACGAAGCCAACTGACGCGCCCATAGCGCAAATCCCCCCCCCGTAATTTTTGGAGGCGCGATAGGAGGTGACAACATCGCCACTTCCGCTGTTGAAGGCTTTGTTCATTTCTCTGATGTAATTTACATCTAAGATGTTGTCGGCGTCAAACACAAACCAGCCGTCGGGGTTATAGTCTGGATACGCCTTTGCGATATTTTTTAGTAGAAAATTCAGCGCATGGCCCTTCCCCACTTTTTCCTTGTTATGCCTTTCAAAAACCACGGCGCCTTTCTCACGGCAGATTTGCGCTGTTTTATCGTTTGGCGAGCAGTTATCCGCCACAACAAAAATTTTAATCTTATCTTGGTTATAGTTTTGCTTTTTAATGCTGTCGATAAGTTGCCCTATTACAAGTTCTTCGTTTCTACCGGCTATCAAAACGCCGTAACTCGACTCAATGTCTGTCTCTTTAAACTTTTTCTTCCAAAATAAGCCAATCACAATGTATAGAACTTGATATGCCATCAAAAGCCCGGCAATAATTGTAAGAATTAAATTAATAATATCCCAAGTGCTCATTTTAATTTTACCCTAACTCCTTTCTTATAAGTAAAGCACAAATGGGCGTTTTTTGTCAATACTTTGCCTCAATATTTCATTTTTTTTGTTTAAAGTTTTTACGTTTTGTCAACTTTTTCGATATTTTTTAATTGGTTTACTGTTATTTTGTATTTTTAATTTTCTATACTTCATTTTGAAATATCGAATTCCATTACTCCGCTACCGGCACCTTTGCTTGAAGTTTGACGCCGTCGGTTTGATAGTTGTAATTCTTAACAGCGAAACTGCTGCTTGGGTTGTCGACAATTTTGCCCGAATTATCCTTCATCTTTGGTGTGAGGAACTTGTAAAAGTCGTCTACCTTTTCGTCTAGTAACAGTACGGGCGTTTCAAAGGAGAGCGCTTTTTCAAATTCTGGGTGATTTAACATTACTTCAACCACAAACTCCGCGCGTTTAAAGGCACTTGTGCGTGTCACCTTTTGGCAATACTTCTCATAGTCGAAATTTTCTTTTTTGCTGTCTAAATAATTTTTATCGTCCTTTCCTAGGTCAAATCTGCCAATCTTAATCTCCAAGGCTTTTGACTCTTTAAGAAGTCTATCTAAATTTTTATCAGGCACGGCAAGGTTTTTTTTGAATCCCTTAAATGCCTCAAAGTCCGCTTTGGTTAATAGTCCTCGCGCTGTCTTTAAACTCGTCGCCGTCAACCTCTCTTCAATAAGTTTAACGCGCGACAGGGTGATGTCGACAATGAATGGAAGGTGTCTATCATATATGTGACTGTTCACTATCATATGCGACAACTTTCCCGGCTTTAAATTGCACGCCTTGGCAAGCATATACACGAGCGCTGAATATTGCACCACATTCCAACTGCCGGCGGCGAGGGTGTCGTTGGAGCGCTGGTTTAGAAACAGGTTTAACTTTCCGTCGGTGACATCAAACTGTGCGCCGTGTACACACGGATAAAGCCCCATGGCATGCAAGTCCTCATGCACAAAAAGTTCGGTGACCATACTTCGAAAGGCGGGCTGATTTTTTAAGTACCAAATGACGCGGTCAACTTGGTCAAACGTTCCGTCTTTATACTTAGCCTTTCTGCCAAGTTGATAGCCGTATGCCTTGCCTATACTGCCGTTCTTGTCCGCCCACTGGTCCCAAATATGGCTGTTAAGTTCTTTCACATTATTGCTCTTTTTTTGCCAAATCCAAAGTATTTCATCAATCGCCGCTTTCCAATTTGTAAAACGCAAGGTGACAATGGGAAATTCTTCGCTTAAATCGTAAACATTGTTGACGGCAAAAATTTTTGCAGTGTGCGCGCTTTCGCCGTCCGCCCATTTTGGTCGCACCACATCGTTTGTGTCCCAAACGCCCTCCTTCAAAATTCGGTTGGTGGTTTTAAGATAGATATAATCTGCCTTACTCATTTTTCCTCCTTTTCTTTTAAAATAATTTTATCAAAAATTTTGTTAATTTCAAAAAACTTAAAAAAATATGTAAAAAATGCGAAAAAAACTTAAAAAAAGTGCAAAAAATGGTATTTTTATTCAAGTTTCATATATTTTTTAATAAAGACCTAACAATTTTTAATGCGTTTTTGCAAATATTTTTATTTGTTGTTTTTTAAAATTAAATATTTATTTTTAAATATTTGTACTTCATACTAACCTATATTTTTTAATCAAATATTTTCGCCCAAAATAATATGTAAGTTTTACTTTCGTTAAGCATTTAAAAACTAAGTTTAACTAAAATTTTTGCAGTAAAATCTCTTTATAAAACTTCCTTGCTACAACTTTACTTTGTAAACCTTTTCATAAGCGAAAGTACCTCTTTTTTCACCTCTTTAACTGCACTTTCGCGCTTTGTGACAATGCGGTGGATGAGGCGGGCGATGATTTTCATTTCCTCTTCTTTCATGCCAAGTGTGGTGACGGCGGGCGTGCCAAGGCGCAGTCCGCTTGTGACAGAAGGTGGCAATTTTTCGTTTGGTATACTGTTTTTGTTGGTGGTGATGTTCGCGTCATGAAGTAAGTCGGACGCCTCCTTGCCAGTTATGCCAAATGGCGTGAGGTCGACAAGGATTAGGTGATTATCCGTTCCGCCGGAAACAAGACGGAAGCCGAGTTTTTTAAGTTCACTTGCCAGCACCTTACAATTTTTAACCACTTGTTTTTGATATTCTTTAAACTCAGGCGAAAGTGCTTCCTTGAGCGCCACAGCCTTGCCGGCAATGATATGTTCAAGTGGACCTCCTTGCGTTCCCGGAAAGACGGCGCTGTCAATTTTCTTCGCAAGTTCCGCCTTGCAGAGGATAAGGCCTCCGCGCGGACCTCTCAGTGTTTTGTGCGTGGTGGTGGTCACAACGTCAGCCACTTTGCAAGGGTTAGGGTGCAGTCCCGTTGCCACAAGCCCAGCGATGTGTGCCATATCCACCATAAGGTAGGCTCCGACCTCATCGGCAATCTTCCTAAATCGCTCAAAGTCAATCTTGCGCGGATATGCGCTCGCGCCCGCCACGATAAGTTTAGGGTGGTGTTCTTTGGCAAGGCGCTCCACTTCGTCGTAGTCGATAAGTTCGGTTTCTGGCGAAAGCCCATAGGATATGGAGTTAAAAACCTTGCCGGAAACGTTCACTTTGGTGCCGTGTGTGAGATGCCCGCCGGCGGGAAGCGACATGCCTAGTATCGTGTCGCCCGGCTTTAGAAGTGCCAAGTATACGGCAAAGTTGGCATTCGCACCGGAGTGAGGTTGCACATTTGCGTGTTCGGCATGGAAAAGTTTTTTGGCGCGCTCAATCGCCAAACTTTCCACAACATCCACATTTTCGCAACCGCAATAATAGCGTTTTTCGGGGTACCCCTCGGCATATTTGTTGGTCAAAACGCTGGACACCGCCTCGCGCACCGCCTCGCTCACAATATTTTCGCTGGCGATAAGTTCAATATGCTCGCGCTGGCGCTTCTCTTCCTTTTTAATGGCGTTGTAGATTTCGTAATCTTCCTCTTTCAATCTTTTCAAATTCATTTTAACCTCCTTGGAAATATGATAACTTAAACGCTAAAAATCTCAAAGCGTATTGCGAAAAATTTCAAATTAAAGGCTAAAATAAAACGCACCGGGCGTGGTGCGCTAAATAGAAGAGAGGTTAATATACGGCAAAAATTAAAAGCGAATAGGGTTAGGGTTTTGGTATGTTTGAAAGGTGAAGGTTAAATTGTTTTCCTCGATTTGAGGCGAAACTTCCTTCAGCACAAAGCCATGCTCTTCAATGTCGTTTATATATGTATCGGCGTCCACGATTTTTTCCACTTTGGTTACATATGCCGTGTCGCAGTAGTTCATTAAAAGGTTGTAAATGCTGGCGCCACCACACACAAAAATTTCTTTGCTTCTATATTTCTTAAGTTCCTTAAAAAGGTCATCAAGCGTATGCACAACTATCGCGCCGTCCGCCACAAAATTGGGGTTGTCGCTAAGCACGATGTTTATGCGATTTAAAAGTGGGCGCTTGGGCAGAGATAGATAGGTCTTTTCGCCCATGACCACCGTCTTGCCCATGGTCTTTTCTTTAAAGAATGCCATATCGGTCGGTAGTCGAAAGAGAAGTTTGTTATCCTTTCCAATAGCGTAATCTAAAGAAACTGCCACAATTAAATTCATATCAACCTCCTAAAATTTCTTAAAAATACGTAAAAATGTCAAAAAAATGCAATTATTTTTAATTTTTTCGCAATTTTTAGCCAATTTTTTCGTATTTTTTAATTTTTTTATTTATTCTTTTTTTATATTTTTCCATTTATTTTTTTCTTACAAAAACATGGGCGAATTAGCAACTTGTTAAAATCTGCTAAAAATTATCAACCGTTTTTCCTAGTTGCCTTTTTGCTAATGTTAGGGTGTTTTCCATAAGGCAAGCCACCGTCAGAGGTCCCACGCCGCCAGGCACCGGAGTTAGATATGATGCCTTTTCTTTGACGCTGTCGAAGTCGACATCGCCAAAAAGTTTGCCGTCAATTCGGTTGATTCCAACATCAATAACCACAGCGCCTTCTTTCACAAACTCGGCGGTGACAAACTTTGCTCTTCCAATCGCCACCACCAAAATATCCGCCTGCGAGGTGATATCTTTCAAGTTTTTGGTGTGACTGTGACAAAGGGTGACGGTGGCGTTTCTTTGCTCAAGGAGGCACGCCACGCTTTTTCCAACAAGCAAACTGCGCCCCACAACAACTGCGCGCTTGCCCTCAATCTTCACGCCGTAATGCAATAAAAGTTTGATGATGCCGGTTGCTGTGCAAGGTGCAAAAGAGGCAGTTCCGGCAAGAAGTTTCCCAAGATTTTTGTCGGTTAGGCAGTCAACATCTTTTTCGGGGTTAATTACATTGAGGGCATGGGCGCTGTTTAAGTGTGAGGGCAGGGGAAGTTGCAATAGTATGGCGGATACCTCATCGTCCGCATTTAAAAGATTAAGTTCGTTTTCCAAATCGACCTCTGTCACATCTTCGCTTAGGCGCAGCACCTTAGACCTCAGCCCGCACTCCTCGCACGCGCGCTGCTTGGACGCCACATAGATGTCGCTTGCCTTGTTGCCGTCCACCACCACGCACGCCAAAAGAGGTTTTTTGCTGTGTTTTTCCACCTCGCTTCTGACTCTGCTTTTAATTTCATCCGCCACCAATTTTCCGTTCATTATTTCCATATCCTAATTTTAACATAAAAGTTGAAAAAATAAAAACATTTCAACAACAAAATGTTTTATCATAAAATTTAAAGGCAAAGATTTTTTCGCCTTTTGCAAGCGTACAAGTTATGTTGTTTTTCAATGGCTTTTTAGTGTTTTCTAGGTCGGTCATATTTAATCTTTATTTTTATCTATAATACCCGGTTGGGCGGGTGACAAGGTAGAGATGCCAGATAAAGCCTAAAACGGGAATGAATAAAACAAGAATATAGGCGCCACTTTTGCCTATGTCGTGCATACGCCTAAAAATTAGCGAGATGGAAGGCAAAAGTTCCACCAAGCAGAAGAGCGAGAAGAGGACTATCATAATAATGCTAAACGCGTTGATGACGCTTTCAAAACAAAGCAAACTCACAAGCAATAGATAATAAGCGCAAGCATGATAAGCGCATTGCCGAGCACGCCCCACCAAAATTCAGCGCGCGAAGTCCTGCCTCTAAAATCAAACGCGCGCCTCCAAAACGCTTTAAATCCGCTTTCAAGTTCCATACCCTAATTATTGCCAATTTTTGTGGAAATATAAGTGTTGCTACCTTAAATAATCTTGCAGTTTTTCAAATATTGAAATATTGCCTTTATATCCCTTTGGATTTAGTGGGCTTGGGTGGTAGATTGGCAAAATCTTGTAAGTTTTATTTTCTAATTGCATTTCAAATTCTTTGCCAACAACATCTGAAAATTTTTTGATTTTTCTTCCCAAAAGTGCTTGTGTTGGTTGAAGCCCCATAGGAACAAGAATTTTGCAAGGCAAATTTTCTAATTGTTTAAAAAGAATAGGAAGACAATTTTTAGAGCATTTTTCAAGTTGCTTTCTATCTTCTATTATACATTTGCAACATTCAGTGAAATATATGTCCTCTATCGTTAAATTTAAAATGCATAACAACTTTTCTAGAACTTTTCCGCTTGCTTGCAATTTATCTTCTCGATTATAGAAGGCTCTTTTAGAGACGATCCAACCGTCTTTTGCTGGACTTTCTCCAATTATAATAAAAGGCGTTGTGCCGATTTGAATTGATTTCTCTGTGAGTTTTGGTAAATGTCCACACAGTGAACAAATATTAATTTCCTTCTGTATTTCTTTTTCGTAATCCATGTTTTGATTATATCAAAAGTTAGGCGAAAAGAAAATTATTTATCATAGAAAATAAAAAATTTATCTTTTTTAACAAATATTTTTTAAAATCATGTTATAATGAACATGAGTATAGGAGGACAAAATGAAAACTGAATATGAAGTTAGGTTTTTAGAGATTGATACAAACAATATATTAAAAAAATTAAAAGAAGTTGGCGCGGTTGAAATTGGGAATTGGCGTCAAATAAGAAAAACATTTGATTTGATAACTCCACAAAAAAATAGTTGGCTTAGGTTAAGAACAAATGGAGAAACAACAACCTTGACAGTTAAAGAAATAAATTCCGCAAAAATTGACGGAACGAAGGAGGCGGAGGTCGTCATTGATGATTTTAACGAAATGGATACAATCTTAACCAAAATAGGGCTAAAAGCACGAAATTATCAAGAAAACAGACGGCACCAATTTAGATACAAGGGTGTTGAAATAGATATTGACGCATGGCCTTTAATTCCAGCTTACCTTGAAATTGAAGGGGAGAGCGAAGAAAAAATAAGGGAAGTATGCTTGGGCTTAGGGTTGGACTATAGAAAATCAACCACAATGGACGTCACAGATATCTATAAAAATGTTTACGGTATTGATATTTTAAAAGTCAAATCGCTGAAATTATGATACGTTATATTCAAAATTTGTAAAATTTTTCTAGGAGGGTGGTTATGCCAAAACTATATTTTAAGTATGGCGCGGTGGGGAGCAGTAAAACGGCGCAGGTGGTGATGTGTCAATTTAACAATAAGCAAAAGGGATAAAAAATGATTTTAAGTGTTTCAAGGCGAACAGACATTCCGGCGTTTTATGGCGATTGGTTTTTCAAGCAGTTAGATCAAGGCTTTGTTTTGGTGCCAAATCCCATTGCACACGAAAAAATTGCAAAAATTACTCTCGAATCGCTGAAGATTGAAAGTGTCGAAACAAATCTGCTCGGCGAAAAGAAAGTTAAAACATCTGGAAATATTGAAGGGATTGTTTTTTGGACAAAAAATCCAAAGCCGATGCTAGATAAACTTGACAAATTAAGTGACTTCAAATATTATTTTTTATACACTCTCAACGCATATCCAAAGGAAATTGAAGCAAATCTTCCACCACTTGAAGAGCGAATTGAAAGTTTTAAAGTGCTTTCAAAATTTTGTCCTGTTATTTGGAGATATGACCCAATATTAGTGACGGAAGGCATAGATGAAAATTGGCATATTGAAAAGTTTGAATATTTGGCAAGGGCGCTAAGAGGCCACACCAAACATTGCAAAATCAGTTTCTTGATTGAAAGTTATAAGGGGTGTGATAAAAACTTGCACAAACCTAGCGTTTGGCAAAAAGATAAAATTTTGTCTGCCATTTCTAAAATTGCTAGTGATAACGGAATTCAAATTGAAGCATGTGCCGAAAACGACTATTCAAAATACGGCATTGTTCCAAGTAAGTGTATTGACGGCGAAATTTTCGAGGAACTTTTGACTGAAAAATATAAGGATTTGGGAATTCAAGTCAAACGCAAAAACAACAAACTTGATGGGCAACGCAAAAACTGCCTTTGTATGCCGTCAGTGGATATTGGGCAGTATGACACTTGCTTTCACGACTGCAAATATTGCTATGCAAAAAAATCTCACCCAAAATCGATGAAAGATAAATTTGCCGGCAATATCTACGAAAGAAAAATTGAACTTGAATTTGAGTATTGTTAAAAATCAATTTTCAAATTTGTTATTTTTAACAATCTGAAACTTCTATTTCTTCGTTGATCATTATATTAATTCTCATGATTAATTTTTGTAAAATTCCATTTTTAATATAATGTGAAATATGAAATTTATATAATATTCTTTTTTTTGTTATATGAGTTAAAAACATGGAAACATCTTCTATATGCATTGATGAAATATCTTTATTTTTGACATCTGTTATTCCATTTTTAACGCCATTTCCAAACGTCGCTGATATTATATTTAAATTATTATAAAAATCTTCATTATAAAACCTTACACCGCATAAACTTTTATAATTTTTTTTATCATCTATGCGTTTTAAAATATCATTGCATAAATATCGCACGTTTTTTTTCAAGAGGTAGTTCATCATAGAAGTATTTTCCACCACTTATTCCATCAGCAAAAGGTGTTATTCTATTGTAAATTAGTTGTGCTACATAACTTTTAAATTCCAATTTAAGATTGTCTGGCAAAAATTCTCCTATTGTAAATCTTTCCCATTGTGGAAGTTTTATAATTTTACTTTCTGCATCTTGTATGATCTTGTCCAACATTTTGTTGTTTGTTTTTGAAAACATAAATTTCTTCTCCTATTGATATTAATATAGCATATTTAAAAATTTTTTCAAAATGTTTGTAAGCTATAATGTTTGCAAGTTAGATATAAAGGTCTATAAAATATTTAGTTTTGTGCGAAAATAGCTATATAATAGGCAGAGAGACTGTTAAATTGATAAAAAACAGTCCTACGCACAAGTGCTAGACCGTCTGTCCTAGATAATCTTTGCTATCTAGTGTGGTTGGCTTGAGTGGACTCGAACCAGCCCACCTTATCAGAAAAGCAATGTAAATTGAAAGTCTTTTTATGCTATTTTCTATATGCCATATAAATAAAGGCGAATAGGCTCTTGTAAAATCTTTTAGCAGTCAACTCTTTTGAAGTGCTTGACTACTATTTACTACTATTAGCACTTTTTACTACTTTTTTTACTCTTTTAAACTGCCTAAAACTATGCAGGACTATTGAAATTGTTTTAAGAAAGATTATAAAATTTTATAAGTTATATGCTATAATTTTTGAAAGCATAGTTTATATAATTTAGGGGGTAATAATGAAATATTTTGTATCTTCCGACATTCACGGCGGTATCACTCCGTTATGGCCCTATTATAGCAAGAGCAGGAGTTATTGTTGCAGAAATCAAACTAAAACCTTTTTCTTCCATTTCGTTGCCTTTTTCTTCAATTTTCTTTGCCATATTTTTGGCTTTTGGTGTATAACCAACGACTTCAGTTTTATACATTTATCATTCTCCTATTTTTTGTTCTTTTGCTTGTTTTGCAAGATGTTTTTGATGGATTTTTTTTATGGCAAAATCAATCAAATAAATTAAGGCACACATTCCATACACTGCAACAAACACAACAAAAGGCATAAGCCATGATGGAATGAATGGGAATGTTGAACCAGTGATGAAAAACCAATCATAATGATGTCCGTCAGGAATGCCTAAATACGCATAATTCCCAAACAATGCCCAAACAATCAAAATTAAAATGCCAACTGCTTCTTTCCAAATTTCTTTAAAGTTGAAAGTAACTTGTTTTAGTGCAACACTTAAGAATCCCCAAGCAAACACAAATCCATGGAACATAAATGTTTGCACCACTTTATAGCACCATGGCGTTACCCCACCAAGTGCTGAACCCGGATAAGTTAGATACATAAGTGATGACACAATTGCAAAACAAGTTATCACATTTCTAATTGGTATAAATTTTTTGTTGAATTGTGCAAAAGGGATAAACACTCCTGTTAAAGTGCAAATATGGAATGGTAATTTATCAATATCAATTTTGCCTTGTGAGAATGGCATTATAAAGAAATCTAAAATATACAAGCCAATAACCAAATATGCCAAAACATTCAATGTTATTGTTTTTGTTTTTTCTGATTTATTTCTTAACAAAAAATATGCCCCTATTGTTAACCCGAAAATCAAAACAAGCCACAAAATATGCCAAACCGAAAACAAAGTTATCTCGACACTTCCAGAACTTGTGCCAAATATTTTTTAAAAAACTCATTCATCTTTCTTTCTCCTTAGGTTTCTCAAATTATTATACCACCTTTGCTCTTTTGGAACACATATCGCTTCCACAATAGCACTTGTTATAAACACAATCAATAAGCCAGCAAGTCCAATCGTGCCAACATTTACCCATGGCATGTTCTCAAAAGGGGTTTCGAGTAGATACATACAATTTGGTGGTGTCATATTTGCCAATTTATATAATCCAATAATTATTCCACCATCAATAAGCAAGAAAAGCAATCCCAAAAATACACTAATAACATTTTTTACCCGAATTTTTATAAACCTCCCAGTAAGCAGGTATATACAACCAACCATCATTGTTGAATGACTTAGCAAGCCTTTCAAGATATCCCAATTTGCAAGATTTGGATTACCAGCATAATTTTCATTAAATACAATTCCAATAATGCTACCAACAACACCTAAGTAAAACACAAATTCTGCTATAATCATAAAACCTTTGGATTGCTTGTTCTTCCAAAATGCAACAATAACCAAAAGCCACATTGCAACATTGCAAGGATAAATTGGAAATAACATAGTGGCGTCAACTTTTGCTTGTCCAGTTTGGAAAAATGATACATATACACTTGAAAAATGTAATATAACTGTTAACAGTGCAAAAAGTTTTAGGATAAATTCTTTTTGCGACTCTTTTTTTATTGTAAAACCAAAAAGAATTAACAACCCAATTGTTATGACACTTGAAATGACAATGTATAAAACATGTGGTAAATCAAATAGCATATAAAGATTATAGTAAATTTTACGACATAAAGCAACAAAAAAAGCAACAAAAAAACAAAATTAGAAAATTTCTTGGGTTTTCAGTTGCTATCAAGTGTATTTATAACCTCAAATTAATTAAAAACAGCACCAAAAATTTTGTTTTATAAATTATAATATATCTAAAATACTTGGACCAATTGAATAACAAATGGACTTTTTGTTTTTGAAAATATCTTCACCATTATTCTTTTCATTGGTGTTTACAACATAAAAAACATAGCCAATAATGATGTCATTTACAACATCATCAAAATCTCTCCCTTTATAAAGTTTTCCCAGTTCGTTTTTATAAATTTCATTGGTTAAAACAAAATTAACGATATGCGTTTTTACAAACATATAGTTTTCTTCTCTAGTTTTTGCAACAACATTATCACTACAAAAACATTTTGTTTTAGGTATAATTTCATTCAATTCTTGATATAAATCATTGCACATAAAATTTCTTTTGCAACAAAACAAACGAAAATTACTGTTGCAGTTTGTTGCAAATGTGGTATTTTTGAGCAATTTAGTCGTTCTAAGACTGTATAAAACTATATTGATTGATTGTCGACTTTTAAAAAGAAAAATTGATTTTGTCTTACGCACAATAAATTTTTGCAAAATACATACCAATTTTAATAAAAATATGCTATAATTCTTTTTAAGAAAGATAAAAAGCGATTTTAAATAAAAAGGAATAGAAACTATGAAAAATTTAGATAGCGTTGTCAATGACTACTTAAACAATCAATTACTAAATTTGGACAATCTCAATACAAAACTTGAAACCAAAATGATTGATAGGTTATTTGCTAAAAAGTTTAGGAAATATTCTATTGACCCACAAGTTAGAGTTGATGTTGAAACAAAGCTAAACAATATCATAGAAAAGAAATTACCTTTGAACTTTGTTCCGTCATTCGGCGGATATAAGCATTGGTGGGCGCCGTCTTATCCAACCATTGACTGGGCAGAAATATTTAATATGAAATTTATGCTTGAATATTTGTCACCTATTTGTGCTAATTATACTGGCAATAAAAGTTCAATAGAATACGAAAGTGAAGAAATTATTTTAAGCGAACTTAACAATGTTCCACAATCCGGACTTGACGAATATACAAAGACTTTTAGAGAAGCACTAAAATATTTTAATGGTAAACAAAAAATTGTTGAGATGAAACTCAGCCTTGCACGTGAGCAATATAAAGATTATAACTTTGACAAACAAAAACTGCTTGCAAGAATTGAAGAAATGATGCCAGAATATACAGAGCGTTTTAACAACTATTCCCCAGATGACCAAGCAAGAAGAATACAAAAAGCAAAAACGAACTTTAAAATTGATGG
>CALVNE010000026.1 GCA_944349515.1 uncultured Clostridia bacterium
AATAATCTAATTGTGTTGTAAAAAGAGCGATTGCTGGCAAAGCGTAACGCAATCCGCTCTTTTATTTTTTGTTTTCTTCTCTCTATTTTCTAGAGTAAGCGAATATTCTTTGTTGTCAAGGTTAAAGTGCATGTCAAAAGATTTGTAGAGTTGGATATTTTCACGACAACCTATGACAACGATAGAAGTATTCGTTTTTTTGCAATTAAGAGAGAGTTGGTGCAAAAAGAAAACATAGACAGTTTTTTGTCTATGTTTCTCTTAAATATTCTGCTAGTTTCAAAATTGCTAGCCTAAATTAGGTGTTTTTTATTCAACTGTAACGCGATAGCAAGTTGGCACATCTTCCACTTTAACCTTTTCGCTTATTTCCACGCCGGCAATCACATAGACTTCATTTCCACTTGCAAGCACCGGAATATAATCGCGCTTTCTCACCGGTATTTTTTTGTCGATAAACACCGACTTCAACTTCTTTGTTCCGCCACCAAACTTTTCAAAGACGTCGCCTTCTTCTCTAAAACGCCAATATGCGTCCTTTGGCACCTTGCGATAGTCGAAATAAAGCCCGCCGGTGGTGAGGTCGTCGGTTTTTACCCTTTTTATTGTAACAGTGCCGAAGTTTGGCACCTCAAAAGTAAAGCATTTGTTAGGTTTTCTGAGAGTCGGCTTTTCCACATAGACGTTTTCGAAGGTCAAAAAACCGTATTCCTTTGTGACGGTTACATCTAAAGGCAACTTTATTCGCTTGCCATTGTCGAGATTTAGCGCCAAGTTCTTGATTATTTCAATATGTTTTCTTTCGATATCCTTCTTCACATTTATTAGGGAAAGCGCTTTAAAAACAAGTCGAGTGTAAATGGCAGTGTGGAGTTTGAACACGCTACATGGCAATTGCACCACTTTATCGTCTACGATAAGCGAGTTCAAATCGAGATTGGCGTCGATATAGTCGTCATCTTCGCAGACGGTGCGAGAAAAACTGTTTATCGCCTCAATGGCGTTCGGCCAGCGCTTTAAAATATCCTTCATCACAACATTTCGCATATAATTTCGGCTGTAAGAATTGTCGCTGTTACTGCTGTCTTCCACATATTCAATGTTGTTCACGGATGCATAATCTAAAATTTCCTTTTTTGAAGTGGTCAGCATTGGTCTTATATAAATTCCGTCGCGTACTGGCTCCATACCCTTCGCGCCCTTGACACCCGCACCACGAAATAGGTGCATAAGTATGGTTTCCGCCTGGTCACTCATGTGGTGAGCAAGCGCAATTTTGTCGACAATGTCCTTTTTAACTAGCGCCTCAAAGACGCCGTATCTGCCCTCGCGCGCAGCGGTTTCCAAACTCAACTTTCGTTCCTTAGCAATCTTGTTGGAGTCTATGGTGAATTTATACACCCTTACCCCCATTTCCTTACATTTTTCTAAAACAAAGCGCGCCTCGTCGTAACTCTCTTCGCGTATGCCATGGTTGATATGAATGCCCACAACCTCAATATCCAACTGCTCTTTAACGCTGTTGAGATAGTGAAGTAGGCACATGGAATCAACACCGCCACTGACTCCCACTCCGATGACTTCGCCTTTTTTCACAAGTTTATTTTCCTTTATAAAGTCTAAAATCGCTTCCATTTTTCTCTTCCTTATGTTGGTATTATACAATATAAAGGCAGAAAAAACAATAACTTTTTTTAAAAAATGTTAATTTTGATAGCAAAATTCAATTTTTTTGCAATTTTTGACCACTTTTTTGATGTTTTTTAATTTTCAAAAATATTTATGATAAGCACTGTCATATCGTCGACCGCGTATCCTTTGTTTTTTGAAAGGGCAATTTCAATAAGTTTGTCTGCCATTTCTTGCGGATTTTTGGAGTGAATGGAAAGTATCGCCTCTTTCAAAACATCATCACTTTCAAAACTGTCGCTGACGCCGTCAGACAGAAGCACAATGGTGTCGCCGGAACTTACGACCTCCTTTTTAATGAGCATCTTTGTTTCGTCCACAATGCCGAGTGGCAGCGAAGTGGACTCCACCTTTTTCACCTCGTCAGCACTTACTATGAAGGTGACCGGGCTTGCCATTTTAATGAAGTCACATATGCCATTTTTTAAATCTAACACGCCGATGTCAAGCGCTGAGAAAATGTCGTCCTTATGAAGGTTCAGCAGTTTGTTTACCGAAGATATGATGATTTCGTTATCAAACCCCGCCTTATAAAAGTT
Organism: uncultured Clostridia bacterium; assembly: GCA_944349515.1. GTDB lineage: Bacteria > Bacillota > Clostridia > Christensenellales > UBA1242 > Caccovivens. The sequence goes on from CALVNE010000026.1 coordinate 2,229, forward strand.
CTCGATGAGTGCGATAGAGAGTTCGCTGTAGTTTTCCGCCTTCTCGCCACTACCCATGCCGTCGCTTATAGCAAACATAATTCTATCGCCGTCTAGTTTGACTATGGAATAGTTGTCCCCGCTCACCGACGAACTCGTCTTGGTCTTTTGGCTCATCCCGAAAATGCAGTCATAGCGCGGTGCCGTTTTTAAATTGATGACAGAGTAGTTTGGGCGCGTGCTTGGAAACATCTCATAAACGCTCATCTTCTGACCACAAACCCTGCTGACACAATCGACAATTCTCATCTTCTCTGAGTCCTCCTTTCTGACAACGAGCGAGGCAATAAGTGTGTGAATATCTCTTTCAAAAACAACGGCGTCTATGCAAATGACATTGTGATAGGTGAGTTCGTCCAAAATTTTGTTCTCTCTGACGCTGTCGAAGGAAATGCTGGAATCGACCTCCTTAGAGAGCGAGTCAATCACCTTGCTGATTCCAAGGAGTTGCTCGGCAATGATAAGTTTGCTGGAATCGACGTCGGCAAGCATCGTCATATATTTTTTATACTGCGCAGTCAGTGTATTCACGGAGCCGAGTATGGCATTCGTCTGTTTGCACCTTGAAGTTAGATAGGACGGAATGTCAAGTAGCGTCGCCTTCCCGCGCTCAAAGGCTATGGTGATAAGTTCCTCAAACACCTTCTTTGTACTGTCCGCAAAAGTTCTGTGGCAGTGGTTTCGCTCTGGGCAATACGAGCAGATTTTGTCGCAAATCTCCTCATATAGAATCTTCTTGACGTCCTCTTTGCTCATGCCTTTTTTAAGCATATTGCGGTAGATGATGTTCATCTCGTTGAACACCTCAGAGAGATTGGAAAGGCGCTTTGACAGTAACTCGCGATTGCGGTTAACGACATTTTTCATGGCGAGTCTATCTTTCGATAGGTTGAAAATCACAGCAACTTCGTTAAGCCATTTCTTTGGCAACACAAAAAATATGAGGGCGGAAAGAAGGGCAGGTAATGCCTCGACAATGCTGAAGGTGGCGTAGAGTTTAAAGTAAAGTCCAATAACAACTTCCGAGCAAAGGACGCCGACGACCATAAAAATTTTGTGATGATTTTTAAAGACCAGCGCACATAGTGCCCAAATAACAAATGGCGTCATGTAAATTGGGTTGTTTGTGGCAAGAAGCGCGCCCACCCCTGCCGTGATTGCCATTAAAAGCGTCAAAACCGAAGTTGAGGTGTATGCAAAGACGAGTATGACGAAAGAGACGAACAACTTTAGGAAAGAAAAATCGCCGATTGAAATATTGACAAGCCCTGCGCACAAACTCATCACCAAAATAAAGAGGGAGACAAGTTCCAAACTTGTAAGTTTGTTGGTGAATCCGCGGACAATAAGCGCCTCAAAAATGATAATGGCGCAGTACATGTATAGCACGCCTAACACCACATTGACCATTACTAGCATCGGCGAGTTTCCATTAAATATGGCAAAAACGATGTAAGCCGTTTGCGAGAGGAGCGAAAAAAGTCCAAATTCCCACTTTTTCATCACTTTTTTGCAAAGCACATGGATGTAATACGGAAGCACGAGAAGAAAAATTGTGACAAGTATTACAATCGCATTGTTGAGCGTAAAGTTTAAAACAAGACCCGCTATCAAATATGCTGGCGCAAGCAGATAGACTTTTTGATTAGCCCAAGTCAGTGCAAACAGCATGCCGAAAGAAAAAGGATATAGCACATTATTTATGCTGGCATTGTTAAGCACAAAAAATAACAGTAAAAAAGAGACAAATAACAGTAAATTTTTCAAAATTTTATCAATTTTTTTCATTTAAACCTCAAAATTTAAATATTTAACTTTGTAATATTAAAATTTTAAGATATAAAATAAAAAGTGCAAAGGACTATTTTGTCACATTCGCACATTTTTTAAGATATATTGACTAAAATTAAAACTTGAGATTATTCAAATGCCTGTTAATTCGCTCTGCTCTCAATTTTTCGTATTCCTCGCTTGTTAAGAGACTTCTATCGAACAAATCTTTCAAAGCGGATAGGTCGGCTTCCAAAGCGGATAAGTCGCTTTTTGGCACCTTTGGCTCTTCCTTTTTCACTGGTTCAACAACAACGTTGTTATCGTTTGAATTAGTGTTGTTATTCACATTGTTAGCATTATTGCTTACATTGTTATTTAAGTTATTGTTTGCACTTGCTGGGGTCACAACACTTTCCACTCTATCCTTCTCTTTTGTTAGGTCAACTAAAATTAGGATTGCCGCGCAGAGCAAAACGGCAGTTGCATAAACAAAAAGGCAAAGTATGAAATCAAAGACAATGGCTGTGACAATCACACCTTTTTTCGCTTTAAACTCTTCTTTAGGTAAATTTGCGGTATTAATCGTCTTTGCGTTGAAAACTATACCAAAAATGCACACGATGATGAAAATAAAGCAGACGATGGCAAGTGCCACAATCGTCGCCATGGTAATTTCATAGCCTTCTGGCATTTGACTTTGAATATATTCGTAAGATGTAGAACCTGCCAGAAGCACAAAGAAGAGCATAGTAAACACAACTGTGGCAATCGAACTGCCTATCACACCTAATATGCTTCCTGATAAAGTTAAATTTCTTTTCATAACAATTTCCTTTTATCTGTATAGTATAACAAATTTACAATTTTAAGTCAATATATATGCTAATTTAATCAAAATTTGTGCTAAATTAAGTTAATATTTTCTCTATTTTGATTAAAAACGCAAAAAAGTTGAGTTGTGAATATTTGTTGAAGTTGTAAAAAATTTAAGTAGTGTTGCAAAATTTTAAATAAGAATTTAAAAAAATTTAATCCTTTATCCATACAAATCAAACAACTTTCTATTTTGTGATTATAATTGTGACAGGTCCGTCGTTCTCTTGCAAGATTTTCATATCCGCACCAAAGACGCCAAGTTTTGTTGGCACTGTGGCGCTTAAAAGACCAGCAAATTTTAAGTATAACTCATTCGCCCGTTTTGGCTCTTCAGCATTTGTGAAGGACGGTCGAAAACCGTGCCGAACATCTCCAACCAGCGTGAATTGAGAAATTAGCAAAATCTCACCCGAAACTTCTTTAACACTTAGGTTCATTTTGCCGTTCTCGTCTTCAAATATGCGCAAGTTTGATATTTTGTTTGCAAAAAAGTTTAACATATCTTCCGCATCGCCCTTCTCCACGCAAAAATATACCACAAGTCCCTTTTGAATTTGCGATATGGTTTCGCCGTCAACTGACAAAAGCGCACTTTTAACTCTTTGAACAACCGCTTTCATATTGATATTTTAATCTATATACCATAGCATTGTCAACCTAATCGTGTGGCATTTGCACTTTTTGTGGCGCTTTCATAAATAAATATATGTTCGAATATGTAGAAAAAATAAAAAACGCAGACTTAAAAAACTACTCAACTTTCAAAATCGGCGGAAAGGGAATTATCCTTTTCCCAAAGAGCATTTGCGAACTTAAAAAGGTGATAGCGGACTGCAAGAAAAATGGACTTGATTACTTCATTTTAGGCAATGGTAGCAATGTGCTGTTTCCAGACTATGATTTAAAAATCACCTTAATTTCGCTTAAAAATTTCAAAAAAATCAAAAAAAATGGTGATTTTCTGCAAGTTGACGCTGGTGTGAATATGTTTTTTCTAAATAAATACTGTTTAGACAACCACCTTTCTGGCTTAGAGTGGAGTTATGGTATACCCGCATCATTTGGCGGACTTGTGCATATGAACGGCGGTGCATACGGCTCTTGCATTGGCGATTTTATCAAAAAAGTTAAGGTTTTGAAAAATGGCAAAGTTATGTGGATGGACAAAGACGGCCTAAATTTTTCCTATCGTGCTTCAAATATTAAAGGAATAATTTTAGGCGCGGAAATTTGTTTAAAAAGCGAAGATAAAGTGAAAATTGAAGAAAAACAAAGATATTTTTTTGAATGTCGCAAAAGCACACAACCGCTTGAATATCCAAGTGCTGGAAGCATCTTTAAGCGCAAAGGCGAAATCATCCCCGCAAAAATAATCGATGAGTTAAACCTTAAAGGCACGAGAGTTGGCGGAGCGGAAATCTCACAAAAGCACGCCGGCTTTATCATAAACAAAGATAACGCCAAAGCCATCGACGTTCTCGCTCTCATTTCCTACATCAAAAGAAAAACCAATCTTAACCTTGAAGAAGAGATTGTTGTGTTGAGATGAATGCTAAAAATTGAAAACATATAATCGTATATATCCTATTATATTCTATAATAAAAAATTATCCTATAAAATTCAACCATTAGATTGTTCAAATGATGTCAATTCAATAACAATTATTGCATTAACTTTTAACTCTGGAGGAAGATTTTCGGATTCTTCAAAATTTTTTATCTCATTAAATAATTTCCCTTTATAATAAATCTTTGCAATGCCTTCTATTTTATATTGTAAATCGTCTTGTTCAGGCATAAGAACATTTATAAAACATTTTGGATTTTCTTTGATATTTTCAAAACTTTTAGACATTTGTATATTAGAAAGAATAATCCTATCTTTTTCAATTTTGCTAGGAACTACCCAAATGCTTCTTGGTTGATTATTTAAACTTGATGTTGAAAAAACAACTTTCTCAGCACTTTTGATATTTTCTATTTGTAATTCATTTAACATATCGTTACTCCTACATATAATATATCATACTCTTTATGAAAATTTCTAGCAAATAACAGAAAATACCAAATTTTGCAACAAAAAAAGAACGAAAATTCGTCCTTTTTTGTTAGATAAGTTCAACAACTGCCATTTCTGCAGCGTCGCCACGACGAGTGCCGAGTTTGATTATGCGAGTGTAACCACCGCCCTGTCCTTTCTCCTTTGCGCGATTGGCATATTTTGGAGCATAGACATTGAAAATCTTTTCAAGAAGTGGATGGTTAATTCCCTCGATACGAGCCTTGAAGGTTTCCTTAGACTCTTTCTCTTTTCTTTGCTCTTGAATATCATAAACATAGCCCATGATTTTTCTTCTGGCATTAAGTTTCTTTGGTCCGTCGTTAAGAACTTCTTTTTTAACCTTCTTACCATCAGCGCCCTTAACTTCTTTAACAACCTTAGTGGTGTCTTCATAGGTGTTCATAGCAAGAGTTATGATTTTTTCAGCCTCGCTTGCAACTGATTTAGCCCTAGCGAGTGTTGTTTCAACCTTGCCATTCCAAAGAAGCGTGGAAACAAGTCCACGAAGAAGTGCCTTTCTTTCTTTTGAAGGTCTGCCTAATTTATCGTTAGCCATTTTCTTTCTCCTTTTTTAATTATTCTTCATCTTTACGCAGAGTGAAGCCATAACTTTCAAGTTTATTGATGACTTCTTCCACACTCTTAGCACCGAGATTACGAACTTTAAACATATCACTCTTAGATTTTTTAAGAAGGTCTTGAATTGTGTTAAGTCCTGCTCTCTTTAAGCAGTTATAAGACCTAACAGAGAGATCCATCTCTTCAATAGGAAGTTCCATAAGTTTCACTTGTTTATCTTCTTCCTTAGAAACAAGGATATTCATGTCGCTCATCTGAGCGCAAAGTTCGATGAACAGGTTGACGTGTTCGTTAACAATCTTACCTGCCAAACTTACGATTTCGCGCGCTGATGTGGTGCCGTTTGTGGTCACTTCAAGCACAAGTTTGTCGTAGTCAATGCTGTTACCAACACGAGTTGGCTCAACATTGAAGTTCACGCGCTTAACAGGCGAGAAAATGCTATCCATTGCGATAAAGTCAATGTTATCATACTTCTCTTTATTATCGTCAGCTGAAACATAGCCTCTTCCGTTGCCAACCATGATATCCAAATCAAACACTGCGCCTTCATCAAGTGTGCATATGTGAAGGTCTGGATTTAGCACTTGACACTCGTCATTAAATTCGAAGTCCTTTGCAGTGACTTCACCCGGAGTGTTCTTTCTAAGGCGAAGATAGGTGATAAAATTCTTTTCTTGTTTTGAGCATTTAACAGCAAGCCCTTTTAAGTTAAGAACAATATCCACAACGTCCTCAGCGACGCCCCTAATTGTGGAAAACTCATGTGCCACGCCGGCAATTCTAAATGCAATTGGCGCGGACCCCGGAAGAGCGCTAAGAAGTGTTCTTCTCATGCAGTTTCCAAGAGTTATTCCATAACCCTTTTCAAGCGGTTCAACGACGAATCTAGCAAAACTTCCGCCGTCAGTTTCTTCACAAGTGATTCTTGGTTTTTCCATTTCCATCATATCAAAATCCCCCTAAAACTATCTAGAATAGAACTCTATGATAAGTTGTTCTTTAATGTCTGAATCGATATCTTCTCTTTGTGGATTAGCGAGTACTTTTCCAGTTAAAGTTTCGGTATCAAATTCCACCCATTTTGGTGTTACAAGTTTCATGCCCTTAAGCGCCTTGAACATCTCCAAGTCGCGCTTGTTCTCTTTGATAGAGATGACATCGCCCACCTTAACAATGTAAGATGCCACGCTGACCGTTTTTCCGTTAACTTGAATTTGTCCATGGTTAACAATCTGACGGCACTCTGCACGTGACGCGCCAATTCCCATTCTGTAAACAACATTGTCTAGTCTTCTTTCGATGAGGGAAAGCATATTTTCGCCGGCAACGCCTTTAATTCTTACAGCCTCTTCATAGTACTTTCTAAATTGTTTCTCTAAGATGCCATACATACGCTTTACTTTCTGCTTTTCGCGAAGTTGAAGTCCGTATTCGGTAACTCTCTTTCTTGATGCACCGTGTTGTCCAGGATTTACAGGTCTTCTTTCCATAGCGCACTTTTTAGTTGTGCAACGTTCGCCTTTAAGGAAAAGTTTGCGACCTTCTCTCCTACATTGACGGCAATCAGGCTCAATTTTTCTTGCCATTATCTTCTCTCCTTTTAAACTCTTCTTCTTTTAGGAGGTCTGCAACCGTTATGCGCGATTGGCGAAACATCCTTAATTAATGTAACATTAAAGCCAAGGTTACCAAGACAACGAATGGCGCTCTCGCGACCTTGTCCCGGACCCTTAACATACACTTCAACATCTTTCATTCCAGCATTTAGTGCCACCTCGGCTGCTCTTTCCACACTTGTTTGCGCAGCGAAAGGAGTGCTTTTCTTGGAACCTTTCAGTCCAAGTTTGCCCGATGAGCACCAAGAAATAACATTTCCAGCCGTATCGGTGAAAGAAATGATCGTGTTATTGAAAGAAGTTGTGATATGCACTTGACCTTTCTCAATTTTTTGGTTAACTCTTTTTCTAACCTTAGTTTTCTTATTTGATTTTACGTTTGCCATATTCTACCTCTTACTTACCTTTCTTAGCACTACCGCTAACGATTTTCTTTGGACCTTTACGCGTGCGAGCGTTGTTCTTTGTGCTTTGACCGCGAACAGGAAGTCCTTTGCGATGACGAATACCACGATAACAGCCGATTTCGCCGAGTTTTTTGATATTCATGCTAACTTTTGATTTAAGTTCACCTTCAACGATAAGTTGATTTTCGATATAGTTACGAAGTTTAGCAACTTGTTCCTCTGTTAAGTCCTTCACGCGGATATCCATTGAGATACCTGTTTTTTTGCAGATTTCTTGTGAAGTTTTAACACCGATACCATAGATGTAAGTTAAACCATATTCCAATCTTTTGTCGTTAGGAAGGTCAACACCAGCAATTCTTGCCATTTCTTAAATTCTCCTTTTTTAACCTTGTGTTTGTTTGTGTTTTTTGCTCTTTGAGCAAATAACCATAACTTTGCCGTCGCGCTTAATGACCTTGCATTTATCGCACATCGGCTTTACAGATGCTCTAACTTTCATTTTTTTGCTCCTTTTTAACCCTTTTCTCTCCAAGTTATTCGACCTTTCGAGAGGTCATACGGACTCATCTCAATTTTTACCTTGTCGCCTTCGATGATGCGAATAAAATTCTGTCTTAACTTACCGGAAATATAGGCGGTGATAACATGTCCGTTTGAAAGTGTGACCTTGAAAGTCATGCTTGGCAGAACTTCTGTGACAACTCCTTCAAACTCAATGACATCTTGTTTCGACATAATTTTTTCTCTCCTTTAAAAATTTTCGAATTTCCGCATTAATTTTTTCTTCGCTACTTTCTAGTTTGTCTTGTGAAAAAGAGGTTTTAGACGCAATATAGACGTGTTTCAAACTCTTTTTCTTAGGTTTTGCAATCTTCAAGCGCTTGCCGTCGACGAGATAACAAAACTTTTCGTCCACTTTTAATACGATGTAAAGATTGCCCTTCTCCTTGCCAGCCGTCGCCATAACCACATTACCTTGAATAATACTCATCGTCACTCTCCAAAGTCAGCACCTCCACGCCCCTTGTTGTGAATAAAACGGTGTTTTCGTAATGTGCAGAAGGTTTTCCGTCACGCGTGACAACCGTCCAATCATCGGGAAGAAGTGCAATCTCTTTTTTGCCCATGTTTATCATCGGCTCAATGGCAATGGTCATGTTTTCTTTTATGACGGCGCCGCCTGTTTCCTTGCCGTAGTTTAAAACCTCAGGCGGTTCGTGCATTTTTTTGCCTATTCCGTGCCCGCAAAGTTCTCTGACCACGGAAAAACCGTTACTTTCAGCGTGCTGTTGAATGGCGTGCGAAATTTTGCCTATATGGTCGCCCACGCGAGCATTTTCGATGCCCTTAAAGAAGCACTCTTTGGTAACACGCACCAACTTCTTCACCTCGTCAGACACCTCGCCCACAAAATATGTTCGAGTAGCGTCACCGCAGTATCCCTTGTAAGACGCGACGATGTCAACACTGACGATGTCGCCGTTCTTTAAGATGATATCTTTGCTTGGTATGCCGTGAACTATGGTGTTGTTGACGGATATGCATGATGCGCTTGGGTAGCCCATGTACCCTTTGCAAGGAGTTTGTCCACCACTATCTATTATAAACTTTTCTATCGATTTGTCAATATCAAAAGTGGAAATTCCTTCGCGAATTAGTGATTTTGCGTGAATTAGTGCGTCGCGAGTGATTTCGCAAGCCTTTTTGATAAGGGCAATCTCTTGCGGGGTTTTTTGAATCACTTCTTTATCCCTATTAAAAAGTTTTTAACCGGCTTGTATGTTTCCTCTGGCCCCTTTTCCGAGCCTTTGACCACAAACAGCCTATCAGCGTAGAAGTTTATAAGTGGTGCCGTTGTTTTTTCATAAACTTCCAGACGAAGTGTAATTGTTTCCAAATTATCGTCATCTCTTTGGAACAATGGCGAGCCACACTTTGCACATGTGGTTTTATCGTAAGAGGAAGTGTTGTAAATTTCGCCACATTTAGAACATATTCTTCTTCCCACGCAACGACGCTTGATTTCGTCAAGCGGTACGTCCAACTGAATCACTGTGTCGATATCGGTTAACTTCTCGAGTGCCTCTGCCTGAGGGACACTTCTTGGAAAGCCGTCAAGGATAAAGCCGTTTTGGCAATCCTTTTGTTTGATTCTTTCTGCGAGCATTTTAATCGTCACAGCGTCTGGCACAAGTTCGCCTTTATCCATATAGGACTTAGCCTCTAAGCCAATCTTTGTGCCATTTTTTATATTTTCGCGGAAGAGGTCGCCTGTGGAAATTTGGACGATATTAAAATCGTTCATGATATTTCTTGCAAGCGTCCCCTTGCCTGAAAATGGTGCGCCAAGTAATATGATTTTCATATCTCTCTCCTTATACTTAATTTTAAGTCTTTAATCTAGAAAGCCCTTATAATTTCGCATATACATTTGCGCTTCGAGGTTTTTATCAAACTCAAGTGCAACGGAAACGATAATCATAAGACCTGTTGCGCTGAATGCGTTAATAAGACTTGTTAACGCTGAATAGTCATCTATCGCTTTGAATGCCAAACTTGGAAGTAGAGCAATGAAGGCTAGGAAGAAGGCGCCAAAAAGGGTTATACGCCTAGATATTTTTTTGAGATATTCGCTGGTCTCTCTGCCCGGTCTTATACCTTTCACAAATCCGCCTTGCTGTTGCAATCTTCTTGAGATATCGTTCGTGTCGAAGGTTATCATGGAATAGAAGAAGGCAAACGCGAAGATGAGAAGGGCAAGCACAACGATATAAATCCATGAACTTGTGCCAAGCCAGGTGTTATACCACGTTGCCGCCTCGGAATTTGGCCAGAAAATGCTGATGATGAGTTGTGGCAAAGTGAGAAGCGACGTAGCGAAGATGATAGGCATAACGCCAGAACTGTTGAGTTTGATTGGAATGTAGGTGTCTTGACCGCCATACATTCTTCTGCCTTTAATTTGTTTTGCGTAACTCACTGGCACCCTACGCTCAGAGTTGTCGATAAACACGATAAGTCCGAAAATGAGGATAACTGCCACAATGTAGATGATAATCATCCAAATGTTGTTAGGGTCGTCGATTGCCTGAGTGATTGCGTCACTTATTCCAGACGCTGACGAAGCCAAAATACCAACAAAAATGAGAATGCTCATACCACTTCCGCATACGCCAAGTTTTGTGATTTTTTCGCCAATCCACACGGTGAACATTGCGCCCGCCGTTAAGATAAGCACCACGCCCATACCAATCACCCAAGTTGGCACTTGCAAAATGGAGGTGTTAAGCGAATCTCTGAAGGAAACCACGATACCAATTGCCTGTGCAAGCGCTAATATCAATGCTGTGATACGCGTGTAGAACTGCATCTTTTTCTTGCCGTCCTCGCCTTGTTTTGCCAACCTTTCAAGTGGTGGTATGGCGACGGTTAAGAGTTGAATGACAATCGACGCCGTGATGTATGGCGAAACGCCAAGCGCGAGTATTGAGCCGTTCGACAAGGCATTACCGGAAAGCATATTCATAAGTGAGAAGAAAGTTGTGCCTTGGGTTGCCGACTCCATTTCGCTGGAAAGGTCAAGTCCCGGGCAAACGATAGCACAGCCCACCCTGTAAACAAGGATAAGCCCCAAAACTATCAACAACTTATTTCTGATGTCCTTAACTTTAAAGGCATTAAACAGAGTTTTAAACATAAATTACTCCTCGATTTCGATTTTTCCACCCGCTTTTTCAATTTTTTCGATAGCAGACTTTGTAGCTTTCTTTGCCTTAATGGTGAGAGGCTTTGTTATTTCGCCACCACCAAGCACCTTAAGCCCGTATGGTTGACGCTTGCCAACCACTCTTGTTTCATACAAAAGTTCTTCTGTGATAACCGCATTTGGCTCAAAAATTTCGAGGTCGCCAACATTGACGGTTGAGTAATTTTTGCGATGATTGTAGTTATTAAAGCCACGGATAGGCACTTTGCGGATAAGAGGAATGTTTCCGCCTTCAAATCCGGCTTTAACTCCGCCACCGCTTCTTGCCCATTGACCTTTGTGACCTTTGCCACTTGTTTTGCCGATGCCAGAGCCGATTCCGCGACCGATTCTAACTTTTTTTGTTACGGCACCATCGCTTGGTTTTAGATTTTCTAATTTCATAATGCACCCCTTATTCTTCCACCACTTCAACAAGGTGTCTTACATGGTACAAACTTCCACGAATGGAAGGGTTGTCTGGTAAAACTCTTGTTTGGTTGAGTTTTTTAAATCCAAGTGCCTCCAAAATTTTCATTTGATTTTTGTTATAACCGATAGCACTTCTTACATAGGTGACTTTTAATGTTTTTCCTTTTTTCATCTCATTCACCTCCGTTAAATTTCCTCTACTTTTTTACCACGACGAGCAGCAATTTCCTCTCTCGTCTTAAGCCCAAGAAGTCCGTTTAGGGTTGCCTTAACCACATTGATTCTGTTTGTTGAACCGTGGATTTTTGTGACAATATCCTTAACGCCGGCAACTTCCAAAACCGCTCTTGCTGCACCGCCGGCAATAACACCGCGACCTGCCTGTGCTGGCATCATTAAAACGCTTGTTGCGCCGAATTTACCAACAGTTTCGTGCGGAATGGTGTTCTCGTTTAAAGAGATTTTCTTCATGTTTTTCTTAGCAACAACTGTTGCTTTGTCTATAGCGTTTGGAACTTCTGCCGCCTTACCAATTCCCATGCCGATGTTGCCTTTGCCGTCGCCGATAACAACAAGTGCCGAGAAGTGCATGGTGCGTCCGCCCTTGACAGTTTTGCTTACGCGTCTAACGGAAACAAGTCTTTTATCAAGCCCGTCGTCCACTTTAACCGGTCTTTCTTTACGATTTTTTTGAGGTCTGTCGTTTCTTTCTTGTTTATTCTTTTTAATATCTTCTGCCATTTCTTCCTCCTAAAATTTCAAACCGGCATCTCTTGCGCCGTCTGCCACTTTTTGCACACGGCCGGTGTAGATATATCCGCCTCTGTCAAAGACAACTTCTTTAATCTTTTTAGCCTTGGCTCTTTCGCCAATTGTTTGACCAACAATGTAAGCCTGCTCGCTCTTTGTTTTGCCCTTAATTTTTTCGGCAACTTCCTTGTCGAGCGTCGAGCAAGATACAATTGTAACACCCTTTTCGTCGTCGATAACTTGCGCATAGATGTTATTTAAACTTCTGTAAACATTAAGTCTTGGGCAGGTTTTTGTTCCAGAAATTTTATTTCTTACTCTTTTATGACGAATAACTCTTTCTTTATTCTTATCATTAACAGTAATCATTTATCTTGCCTCCTTACTTCTTGCCTTTACCAGCGGCTTTTCCGACTTTTCTAATTAGATGTGTGCCGTCAACATGGATACCATAACCATGATATGGCTCATATGGACGTTTCTTCATCACGTTTGCGCAGAATTGACCAACTTTTTGTCTATCTGCACCCGTTACGAGAATTTCCGTTGCACTTGGGCAGGTAACTGTCACCGAACTAGGAATTTCCATTTCCACTTGGTGAGAAAGTCCCAAACTCATAACAAGTTTATTGCCCGAAACGCTTGCTTTGTAACCAACGCCGGCAACGATAAGTTTTTTGCTCCAACCTTTGGTTACGCCCACAACCATGTTGTGAACAAGCGCTCTATACAAACCTTGCTTTGCATTAAGTTCTGGGTTTGTGTATGTGAAGTGAACGGCATTGTCCTTCACTTCGGTTGCAATATTTTTATCAATTTCTTGCTCTAGGGTGCCTTTTGGACCGGATACCTTAACAAGGTTTCCCACTCTTTCAAAGGTTGCCCCTTCAAGCATAACAGGCTTATTACCAATTCTTGACATCTTTTGCCTCCTTACCAAACATAAGCGAGAACTTCGCCACCAACATTCAAAGAACGTGCAACTTTATCGGTCACAATGCCCTTATTTGTGGAAATGATAGCGATTCCAAGTCCGCTTATAACCTTTGGAAGTTTTTCTTTACTGGAATAAATGCGAAGTCCTGGCTTTGAAATTCTTTTAAGCCCTTGAATTACGCTTTGTCCTTCGTCATCATACTTGATAGTGATGAGAATATCCTTAAAATTCCCGTTGTCAACAAGGTCATAACTTGTGATATAACCTTCGTCGAGAAGAATTTTTGCGATAGCGATTTTCTCTTTTGAAGCAGGCATGGTAACCGTTTTATGCTTAGCCTGAATGGCGTTTCTTAAACGAGTTAACATATCTGCGATTGGGTCTGTACTTAACATAATTCCCTCCTTACCAACTTGACTTTTTCACGCCAGGAATTTCCCCGCGGTTAGCCATTTCTCTAAAACAA
>CALVNE010000027.1 GCA_944349515.1 uncultured Clostridia bacterium
TCACATAGTATGTATGACCATCAGTCTCACTCAAATACAACTAACGTTGTGCTTGGTTCGACTTCCGATAATATAAAATATTCCACAACTGTGAGCCAAAGGCTCACCTTCACTGGAAGTCGTAAGACTTCCCTTCACTGCGAGCAATTGCTTGCCTTCACTGAATGCAACAGCATTTCTTCACTGGGAACCGCAAGGTTCCCCTTCACTGGAAAGACGCAGTCTTTCCCATTTGGTGTCTGTCCCACTTTTTTGCAATACTGAATGCGCAAGTGTTTCTTCGCTTTCAATGTTTCTACTTACGAATTCTAAAACAATTTTCAATTTTGTTTGGGGAAGGGCTTTGCCCGGCAAACAGAAATTGAAAATCACCTACAGGGAAGAGGACTGGGAAGAGAAACCAACGGAGTAGCCGTTAGAAAAATTTTTAATTTTTCGTGTCGGCGTTAAGCGCAGTTGGTGTCTGTCCCACTTTTTTGCAATAATTTTTTCATCTTTGTTTATACTACCTTTTGTAAGAGGTGGTATGGCGAATTTTGATGTTCAAAAAAAATTGAATTTTTTTAAGAAGGAACTACATAACTCCTTCGATGTAACCGACCGCGTCCTTAGTAAGGGCGAAACGCGGGTGGGGTTTATCTATCTTAAAAGTTTAACAGATAACCTCATTTTCTCTTCCGCCATATACGAGCCATTATCCGTCTTTGAAGGGGAACTAAAGTTTAGCGAAATTAAAAGTCTTATTCAAGCAAACGATATAAAAGAAATTAAGTTAAGTGAAGTTTGCGACAACATTGTGAAAGGCGCGGTGGTTATTTTCACCAACATTTCTAATAAAATTTTGGCAGTGGACATACAAAAATTCAACACGCGTGCGCCGAGTGAACCTCCAACTTCGCCTGTCATTCAAGGACCGCGTGAGGGCTTCACTGAGGATATCAAAACGAACATCGGGCTTTTAAGAAAGCGTTTTTTGTCGTCCGACCTCGTGCTTAAAAACCTCACTGTTGGCAGAAAGACGAAAACCACGGTGGTGATAGCCTATCTTCACGGCGTTGCCGATAAAAAAGTGGTTAAAGAGGTGGAGAAAAAACTCAAGGCGATTGATATTGACGGCGTGGTCGACTCTTACTTTCTCATGCCGTACCTCATAAGCCGTCCGCAGTCCCTTTTCAAGCAAATTGGCAACACCGAAAAGCCGGATATCGTTTCGGCGAAACTGTTGGAAGGCAGGGTGGCGGTGCTACTTGATAACTCGCCCATGGTGCTGACCATTCCATTCGTAATACTCGAAGAAATGCAAAACGCCAACGATTACTACACCAACTACATATATTCCTCTCTCATTCGCTTTATCAGGGCGATAGGGGTCTTTCTTGCCATACTCGGGCCGGGGATTTACATCGCGCTTCAACTTTTTCACTATAACATCATGCCGATAAAGTATTTAATCACCATAGCCGACTCCACCCAGCAGATACCTTTCACGCCCTTTATTGAGATTTTGTTCATATCCTTACTTTTCCAAATTCTGTACGAGGTCAGTTTGCGCCTTCCAAGTTACCTAGGGCTTGCCACCTCCGTTGTGGGCGCGCTTATCTTAGGCGATACTGGCGTAAAAGCGGGCTTGATTTCTCCGCCGGCGGTAATTGTGGTGGCGATTGCTAAAATTGCCCTTTACACTATCCCAGAGCAATCGTCGCAAATAACGGTGTTACAATTTATCTTCCTTTTAATCGGTGCGTCGATTGGACTTTTAGGACTTATCGGCGGGCTTATCTATGTGGTCGCTTATTTAAACAGCCTAGAAAATTTTGGAGCACCATATCTTGCACCATTTTCGCCTTTCATTTTAAAGGACAATAAAGACGGCTTTGTGCGCGTATCTATAGCAGACATGAAAACACGACCGAAATCTTTTAAAAACAATAATTCAAGGAGGCAAAAATGAAGGATAAAACCATGAACGCTTGGCAAGCCGGCATCTGTCTTTTTATCATTATTTTTGCCAACAAAATTCTGCTTTTGCCCTCACTTCTGTATGATATTGCAAGCATTGAAGGCGCGTGGGCTTATTTTATCTCTTTTGCGTTTGAACTAGGGCTTATCACGCTTTTTGTTTTTGTGAAAAGGAAGTATAATTATGTTTCCTTTGCCGAACTTGTGCGAAAAAAACTCGGCGTTATAACTTTAAAGATTTTTTATCTTCTTCTTGCTTTATTTTTCTTATGCAAACTTGTTTTAATCTATAATGTTACATACATCTTTTTTAAGGACCTTATATATAAGGATAGCGGTACACTACTTTTTATTATCTCGTTTTTGCCGATTATAAACTACCTAGCCTTATCTTCCATGCGCGTTATCGGCAGAACCATGCAACTCTTTTTTCCGATAATCCTATTAATCTTCATATTTTGCACCACAACTTCGCTAATAAGCGTGGGCGAGGCGCCTCTTCTTTTTCAAGGGAGCGCTTTAAACGTTTTTCTTGCCACCATTAAGCATATTTCGGCGTTCGGTGACAGCATCTTTCTTTTTGTGTTCATGGATAAAATTGAGTATAAAAAGGCTGACGGCAAAAAATTTTATCTTATGAGCGGGCTGGCAATTTTGTTTGTGCTTTTAACTATGTTTGCCTTCTATTTTTCCTACACCTACACCTCGTTTATGCACCCGTATGCCATTTTCGAAACCATGGGCAACATCAAGGACTATGGAGGCTTGGGGAGAATAGACTCTGTCGCCGTGATACTTGTAATAATTCTCACCTATCTTCAAATGGGGATATATTTAAAGGCGTTTGTTGTTTCGTTTAAAGAGATTTTTCCGAAACTTAGCCCCGTTTACGGCGTTGTCACCTTTGATTTTCTGTTTGTAATCATTATCAGCCTTATAGTTCGAACGCTAGAAAAAACGGTATTTTACGCCGAAAGTGTGTTGCCGTATTTTTCGCTTATCTCCTTTGTGCTGGTGCCATTAAGCGCCATAACTTTTCTAATTTTAAAGCGGAAAAGGAGTGACGAATGAATAAGTTTAAACTATTCTTAAAAAAGGCGTTCAAGGTGCCGATGTTTATCGTCTTTCTTTTTATCATTATCTTCTACGGTTTCCCTTCGCTTGGACGGGACGCGGAAGTGGACGAGTTTGCCATTGTAACGGCGATTGGGCTGGATAAAGGGGAAACGGAAAATGTTGATGTTTCGCTTTTGACCTTTGTGCCGGTGGCTCAGCAGAACTTCGCCGAGAAATACAAGGTGGTTAAGGCAAGCGGGAAAAGTGTTTTGGAAGCGATTGATTTTGCCGGACTATACTTAGGGCGCGAAGTGGGGCTTAATCATGTGAAAACGGTGGTTATAAACGAGGAATGCTTTAACGAAAATGCCTCGGTTGAAATGGACTACCTTACGCGTAATAAAAGTTTGGCGCTTTCCACTTCCATAATTTGCACAGACGCGAAGGCTAGCGAATTTTTGGAAACGGTACAGAAAATGGATACCGAAAGTTCGATAAAGGTGGACGACATTATAGCCTTTAACAATAAATATATCTACTCGAATGAATCGACCTTTGAAAGTTTTTACAAGGGGCTTTATTCAAAAACTAAAAGTTCGCTTGTTTCCTATCTTTCTTTAAGCGAGGATAGCGACGAAGGTGTGACGGTGTCTGCCTCAGGCGAGGCGAGTGGCGGAAGCGGTGACACTGCCACAAAAGCGAGCGAAGAGACGAAAAAGACCCTTTTAAATGACGGGAAGGCGATTCTTTGTAAGAACGCGCAAAAAGTGGCACTTTTAGATAATGTTGATATGCAAAAGTTGAATTTGGCAACGGGCGAATTCGACTCGGGCACCATTGTGATTGAAAATTTTACCGACGAAATCTTTCACAACGCGCGCCTGACTTTCGACATACAGAACATCAAAGTTAAGCGGAAGGCACAATTCAAAAACGGCTATCCTGTTATCAATATGTCAGTTGACCTCTATGTTAAACTTTTGGAAGCGAAAGAGGAAAATAACATTGATATTAAAGAGAATATCGACTTAAAAAATATCTCCAAAGAGGCGATAATTGCGCTGGAGGGCAAGGTGAAGTCGTCAATTGCCGACGCGATATCATTGCTAAGAGAAAATAAGTGCGACATATTAAAAATTTACACCCTTCTCAACAATTCTCACCCTAACGAAACTCGTAAATTTATGAAAACTCTCGCTGACGAGCAAGATTTTTTAAACTATGTCACCTTCAAAGTTAGTCCAAGCATTTATTCCGTTTAGCAAAACGACATAAAAACAAAAAATTAAAACATTTTTTTTGAAATTCATGCGAGTTTTGTTGTGTTATTTTTTCTTTTATGGTAAAATAAGTAGGAATTGTTGGCATATAATGTATGGATAATTTTCTTCCATAATTCCAATAGATAAATAAAGGAGAGTGTATGAACGAGAAAAAACAGGGCGGTTTTAGGCTATCCTATTTAATCATCTTTTTGGTGGTGGTGCTTTTGTTCTGTCTATTATTTATTGATTTTGGCAATAACGGACAAAGAATTGAGTGGACCGAGGCGTACGAATATGTGCAGAACGCCGTTGACCCAGATGCTCCCGCCGATGAACCAAAGGCAAGTTACATCTACTTCCAAAATGGCACGGGCTACATTTTAGTTGTTGACAGTAACTATGCCATAAATCAGGTGCCGGATTATTCCGACTATTATTTCAGTTACGATTCCAGCATAAAAACTAGATTTGATGACCTATTCACAGCAAACGAAAACAACATTAGGGACGCGGTTGGTGTTGGTTATGCACCAGCGGGCACAAATATTTGGGATATCATTATTCCAATCCTCTATATTTGCTTTGCTATTTTTGTGATTTGGATGATCTATAGAATGGTTGCAGGGGCGAACAAGGGCGCCATGAACTTTGGCAAAACAAAGGTCAAGTCCTACGCTATGTCGAAGGTTAAATTCTCCGACATTGCCGGCATGGACGAAGAAAAACAAGAACTTCAAGAGGTTGTGGAGTTTTTGAAGAACCCTAAAAAATTTACTGACCTTGGCGCGAGAATTCCTAAGGGCGTGCTACTTGTCGGTCAGCCGGGAACGGGTAAAACACTCCTTGCAAGAGCGGTGGCTGGCGAAAGTAAAGTGCCGTTCATTTCGATAAGCGGTTCCGACTTTGTGGAGATGTTCGTCGGCGTCGGCGCGTCGAGAGTGAGAGATTTATTCGACCAAGCGAAGAAGAATAAGCCTTGCATTGTCTTTATCGACGAAATTGACGCTGTGGGGCGTCAGAGAGGTGCAGGACTCGGTGGCGGAAATGACGAGCGCGAGCAAACCTTAAACCAACTTCTTGTTGAAATGGACGGGTTTGAGCCAAACGAGGGCATTATTGTGCTTGCTGCCACAAATAGAAGTGACGTTTTGGACCCAGCGCTTATGCGTCCGGGCAGATTTGATAGGCAAATTTATGTTCACGTGCCAGATGTTCGCGGGCGCGAGGGAATACTCAAAATTCACGCAAGAAACAAACCTATCGACGATAGTGTAGATTTTTCGGTGCTTGCAAGAATAACAAGCGGTTTCACCGGCGCCGATATTGAAAATATGCTTAACGAGGCTGCCATTCTCGCGGCGCGCGCAAATAGACCAAAAATTATCATGGAAGATATCACCGAAGGTATCAACAAGGTCATCATGGGCCCGCAAAAGAAGAGCCGTGTTATCACTGAAAAGGAAAGGAAACTCACCGCGTATCACGAGGCTGGGCATACCATCCTTGCGAAGAGTTTGAAGTATTGCGAGGACGTGCAAGAGGTTTCTATCATTCCTCGCGGAAGTGCGGGTGGCTACACAATGAGTAGACCAAACGATGACGACCTTATGATGAGCATTGGCAAGGCGAACGACACGATTGCTATGAGTATGGGCGGAAGAATTGCAGAAGAACTCATCTTTAAAAATATCACAAGCGGTGCCTCGTCTGATATCCAACACGCCACCAAGATTGCGCGTGCCATGGTGTATGAGTGGGGCATGAGTAAAAAGTTGGGCTTTTTGGCGCTATCTTCAAACGGCGAGGTGTTCATTGGTAGAGATTATCAAACAAGAAATAACTTCTCTGAAAAACTTGCCGGGGTCGCCGACGAGGAAATTATGTCGATACTAAACGATAACTATAAACGCGCGAAAGAGTTGCTTACTGAAAAAATTGACTTACTTCACGAAATGGCGAAACTTTTAATGGCGCGCGAAACAATCTATAAGGAAGAGGTCGACATGATTATGGCTGGCAAAAAGACGGAAGAGATTGTTAAAATCATGGAAAAGCGCGATAAAGAACAAAAGGAAAAAGAGGAAAAATTCCGTCAAGAGCAAAGTAGATTCGAAAAAATCCGCACCTATGAGGCAAAAATCGCCGATGGTGAAAAATTGGTGAGCCAAGGCATTATCACCAAGGAAGAACTCGACCTCGTTAAGGCGGAGTTTGAAGAATATAAAAAGAGCCTTGAAAAGGAAACTAGCGAAAAGAAAGACGAAGTGGTTGAGGTTAAAGCGGAAAGCACGGAAAATGAAGTGAAGAAACCTAGACCTAGAAAGACAAGCGTTGCAAAGAGTGCTGACAACTCTGCGAAATCGGAAGATAAGGAAACTAAAGAGGGTGATAAGGCGAAAACAAGCATTTCGCGCAAGCCTCGCGCAAAAAAGAACGACACTAAGAAGGACGATGAATAAGCATGGAAGAAGTTAAAAACGAAGCGGTAGTCGACGACGACCTTTACGCAAAAATTGAAACGGAAAAACTTGTGAAAGAAAAGAAGAGGAAAAAAATTACAACAATAGTTTTCCTCTCGGTTATCTTTGTGCTTGCTGTGGTGATAATTTGTCTAGCGTCCATTCCGCTTAACCTAAAACCTAGTTACTTTAAAACTGGTGATTATCAAGCCAACGTTTTCATTAATGGACATTCTGTGACGGGCGCAATGAGTCCGAGTGACGATGAGAGCAATGTGGATTACAACGAACTTGTTGGCGTTTTCAACAGCGCCTTCCAGCAAACTTACTTTTCCGCTCTCTTCAACGGGAGTTTGTCGGGCGTAACACTGCGCGAAAACAAAGTGACTTATGACAATTTTTATTCCGATAACCTATCTGGCGGGTCATATGTGCGTTTTGAATTCAACGAGGCAAAAACCCTTTTAAACGCCAGTGGAAATGTTTACCAATCGACGCAAAATCGTCAAGCCGAGCCTTTTACGTTTGACGAGGCATACCTCCTCATTTCCGAAGAGGACGGTGTGCAAGACGCGTCTTTCTATGTTGTGGTGAGATATCTTAACAGCGACGGAGAGGAGTTAACAAATTTCACCGGCGAGTATGTCATTCAAATTGAAACAAAGGCAAATACCAGCGTGATTTTTGAACATTACAATTCGGAAAATTAATAGATATTTAAATTAAAAATCAAAAACGCATCTAGAGAAATTGAAGGTAAACCCTTAAAGTTTAGCGCTTAAGGAGGTTTGCCTCAAACATTTTAAGGTGTGTTTTTTTGAGCAATTTTTGAATAATTCTAAACGACGTAAACTCGCAACCATTTCCAGCGCAGGTTGCACAGCCCTTTCGTGAGAGCAACACGTATGTTGTCAGCGCGGGCAGTTGCAAGTTAATATATAAAGGTTAGGCGCTATGGTTAATTTATGGAAATGGATAAAAAAATTATATCCTCTTTTTTTGAGTTTGCTATTGACTTTGCTCGCATTTGGTGATAAAATATCCCTTGTTTTAAAGGAGAAAGAAATGAGAAATACAATCGAAACAGAAGGCACACCGGCGCTTGAAAGAATTGAGGATGCGCTCGCTCGCTATGACACGGAAATATCTGAACTCAACTATCAAATTTTTTGCGCCGAAGAAAAGATGAAGGTATATGCTAGACGTGTTAAGAATTTGGGTGGAAAGATTATTGAGGCGGTTAGAGAAAAAAGCATACTAAGAAATCGTATGCACAATCTCGACGAACTTATCGACATTGCCGACAAATGCTTGGAACTTGAGTCTTTTAAGTTGGAATGCCAAAAACTCAATGAAGAAAAAGAAGGTTTTGCGAAAGCGAGTGCTGACCTTTCTAAGGGAATTGACGAACTAGTAGTTAGCAGAGACCACGCCGAAAAAGTTTATAGAAAAACTAAAATGATGAAAGAGAGGCTTGAGCAACAGCGCGCAAGACTAGAAAATGAGAAAAAAGGAATGGTTATGCTATCCAAAAGGGTGAACAAGATAAGCAAAATTATTGAAAGAAACTTGGGCGACAAGTAAAAAATGCGTTAACTTTTTATCAAATATCTAACTTTTTTATGAAAAATGGTTGACAAAGCCATTTTTTTATGTTAGAATGTTGTTGTAAAAAATCTTCCAAAGACCGCAAGTGCCTTCGGGCGTAAACTTAAAAGTGCTTGCCGAGGAAAAGAACATATGATTTAGTTTTTCTATCTCTGTGCCTTTTCCGTGGTTACAGAGATTTTTTTACGGAAACACAAAATTTAAACTAAAAGGAGGTTATCACATGAGTGCTAATTTTGAGGCAAAAAAACAACTTGTTGAGGAAATAAAAGAAAAATTTTCCAAAGCAAAAACTCTCGCATTTGTGGACTATTGTGGTATAACTGTGGAAGAAGATACTGCTATGCGTAAAGCATTTCGTGAGAATGGTTGTGAATACAAAGTTTACAAAAATCGCTTGATGTTGAAAGCACTTTCTGACCTTGGTATTGAGTGTTCTGCAAATTACTTTGAAGGCACCACCGCCGTTGCGATTGGTTATAATGATGAAGTCGCTCCTGCAAAAATTCTTTGCGACACCATCAACAAAACCAAAAAAATGGCTATCAAATTTGGAATTTTAAATGGAGTTAGCGTTTCGGCTAGCGACATTGAAGCGCTTTCAAAACTCCCATCAAAGGAAGAGTTGATTGCAAAACTGCTTGGAACTTTGAACAATCCTATCACTGGACTATGCAGAGTTTTGCAGGCTCCAACTCGTGGGCTTGCCGTTGCTTTGAATGCGATTGCAACGAAATAAACAAAAGGTTTTTTAATGGCAACATATGTGTTTTTAGGGTGATTATCGCACCAAAAGCAATTTGCTTAAAAGACTTTTTAAAAATCGCATAACATAAAAATTTAAAAGGAGAAAATAAAATGGCTGATATCAAAAATCTTGTTGAAGAAATCAAAAAATTAACTATCGTTGAAGTTTCTGACCTCGTTAAGGCTTTGGAGGAAGAGTTCGGCGTTTCCGCTGCTGCTCCTGTTGCAGTTGCTGCCGCTCCTGCTGCTGGCGCTGCCGCTCCTGCCGCTGAGGAAAAGAGCGAATTTAACATTTTCTTGAAAGAAGTTGGCGCTAACAAAATCGCTGTTATCAAAGTGGTTAGAGAAGTTACCGGTCTTGGACTTAGTGAGGCTAAGGCTGTTGTTGACGGCGCTCCAAAAATGGTTAAAGAAAATGTTGCAACAAGCGAAGCAAAAGAAATTGAAGCAAAATTCAAAGAAGCTGGCGCTGTTGTTGAATTACAGTAATTTAAGAATATTTAATATTAAATCAAATTTTGTGTTTCAAAAAAAGTACGCTTTCTCAGGCGTATTTTTTTTGTTGCCTAATCCGGTATAATTTTTACTTTTATCAAAAATTAATCTTGCAATTAAAAGAGGTTTTATAATTTAAAAGTTTTTAAGAGAAGTTCTATCACAAAACGTTTTAATTTTGGGTTACTTTCGCACTGCTTTAATAATTTGCGATGTGGGCGCGGTTATGCGCAATGCAAGACATGAAGGTGTTAAAATCTTTCAATATCATCATCAAAATTATTAAAATATATTACAAAAACTAAAATTTTTTCAAAATTTCCTATTGACAAATTTTTGTTTTATGGTATAATGTCTTCTGCATTTAAAAAGCGATAACAAAAATTATATTAAAAGGAGAGTAAAAAAATGAACAATGAAGCAACTTTGGAAAGAGTTACACCTGTAGAAGGCAATGGCGAAGTGAAACTTAATAAAAGATATGAAGGAACAATTTCTGCGCTCCAAGTGCTTGCTACGCAAAGAAACACAAAACTTCTCAGTTTCATGTTAAATCATAATAATGACACAGAAGAATTGCTTTCATATTTGCATAAAACCGATAGAGCGCCATTCGCTAATTTCCTTGGTCACTACTATGTGAGAAATGTAGAAAAAGAAAGTGCAACTAGAGAAAGATAATTTTAAGAACACAAACAACTGAAAGTGTAATGTAAAATACAAGAAAATTAAAAACATCAACCTAATAGAGCGTAAAAAAAACAGGGTAATGATAATATCACTATCCTGTTTTATTACACAAAAATCATATTACCACTTAAAACAAAGGTTCGTCGTAAGTCTCTGGCGGGGTGATGCCGAGAAGTTTTAAAACGGTTGGGGCGATGCTGGTCAGCGACTTGCCCTTTTTGAGTTTAACCTTTTTATTCTTTTCGCTGACCAAAATGCAAGGCACAGGATTGGTGGTGTGAGTGGTGATTTTGTTGCCCTTTTTATCGAACATCTCTTCCGCGTTTCCGTGGTCGGCGGTGATTATGCACTCTCCACCAACCATAAGGGTGGCAAGGGCGACGGTGTAGGCGCATTTGTCGACGCACTCAATCGCTTGTTTCGCGCTGTCGAAGTTGCCGGTGTGACCTATCATATCAGGGTTGGAAAAATTGACCAAAATATAATCATACTTTTGCGAGTGTATCGCCTCAACGACCGTTTCAGTGATTTCGAAAGCGCGCATTCTCGGATACTTTGAAAAGTCCTTGACATTAATGCTGTCGACAAGTTTTCTGTCCTCGCCCTCATACGGCACCTCAATTCCGCCGTTGATAAAGAAGGTGACATGGGCGTATTTGGTGGTCTCAGAGGTGTGGAATTGCTTTAGTCCGTTCGCCGAAATGACGCTGGCAAGGTTGTCCTTGACTATTATTGGTGGATAGAGTATGTTTAGGTTTTTGAGGTCAGCGGAATACTCAGTCATAGTGGAAAATAATAAATTTTTAAACTTTATCGTTTCAAATTCCTTATAATCTTCCTTCGTGAAGGCGGTGGAAAGTTCAATGGCGCGGTCGGTGCGGTAGTTGAAGAAGATGACGCTGTCGTTATCCTTAATCGTTCCGTTTTCGTCGATAACGCAAGGCTCGATAAATTCGTCGGTCTGCCCGTCGTTGTATTTAGCGATAAGGGCGTCGGTTGCGCTCTCAAATTTTTCGCCCTTTCCCGCTGTCAGAAGGTTGTAGGCGATTTTGAGCCTATCAAAGCGCTTTTCTCTATCCATAGCATAAACTCTGCCAATAATTGTGGCAATTTTGATGTTGGTGTTTTTATAGCGTTCCTCAAAACTATTTATAAATTTTATGCCGTCCTTAACGCCGGTGTCGCGTCCGTCCATAAAGGCGTGAACGTAGATGTTTTTAATGTTAAAATTTTTGCTGAAAGAGAGGATGGCGTCAAGGTGTGCTAAGGTCGAATGCACTCCGCCGTCAGAAAAAAGCCCCATAACGTGAAGAGATGAGTTGTTCTTTTCCGCGTGGGTTAGCGCCTTTATGAGTGCTGAGTTTTCATAAAATTTGCCCGATTCAATGTCGTGATTGATATGCGCTAGGTCTTGGAGTATCACCCGTCCGGCGCCAATTGTAAGGTGCCCAACTTCCGAGTTCCCCATTTGCCCAGCGGGAAGCCCTACTGCTTCGCCACTCGCCTTTAAAAGGGTGTGCGGGTATTTCTTTTTAAGTTTATCGAGATACGGCGTGCCTTGGCTTTTGATAGCGTTGCCGTAACTATCCTTTCGCTCGCCAAAGCCGTCTAAAATGACCAACGTGACCATAAATTCTCCTTTAAATGCTTTTATTTTATTCGCCTTATAAGGATATACCTATTTAAAAATAAAGTCAAATAAAATTAAACCTAAAAATCAATTTGGTTATCAAAGAGTGTTGAATTTTATAGCGCAATATGTGTTAGATAAAATATATTTGCGAAGCGATAAAAGCGGAAAAATGAAAAGATTTTTTTTGCTTCTTTGGCTAAACATTATTTTGCCAAAATTTAAAGGGCAATCTGTGATGTAGGCACGGTTTGTGAAATGACTAAACTTTTTAATAAATTTAATCATCTTTATCTTCAATCTCTTTTGATGCCTCGGCGTTTACCATGCTTGTGTCTTTTTTCTTTTTCTTCTTTTCGTAAACCTTGACCGAGCCTTTGTTGACGATAATTCTTATGATAAGATAGAGGCAGCCGACGCCGATTATGATATAGCACAGCCGTGAAAACATACTTGCTTGAAAGCCGAAAAGTCCGGCGATGAAGTCGTATTGAAGCAGTCCTATCATAAGCCAATTTATTGAACCTATGATTGTTAAGATAAAGGCGATGAATGTTAGCATAAGTCCTCCTTAACTTAGTTTTCTTAAAAAGTTAGTTTTTATCAAAAAACGCAAAATTTTAGCCTAATTTTTCAAAAAAAGTTAAAAAAATGGTGTTTTTTGTTTAAAATGCCTTGTTTTTTGCAAAAATTCTTCTATGAAAAGACGAGAATATGTTAATAGATTGAAGGATCATATATTAAACTGCGTGAGGTTTCATGCGCCCATTTGCTATAGTGCCGACATTGACAAAACGGCACTTTTTAACCATGGCGTGAATTTGGATTATCCAATTTTTGTGTATGAAAATAAGGTTGACAATTTGGCTATAAAAGCGCTTAAGGAGGCGTGCCGGGAGGAGAACTTCAACTTGCTTTTGCCGTCAGAAAATTTGTCGCCTTGGCAAGAGAAGCGACTTGAAAAGTTAAAAAATTGCCTTCTATTTAGTAATCAGCAAGAGATGAGATTTTTGAGCATGATAAGTAAACTCAATATCAACTATAAGACCAAGTCGAACTATAATGTCATTTATAAAGAAAAATTTTGTATGGTTAACGGTGTCACTTTGAACCCGAAGTATAAGGAATTCTATCTTCATGGGGAGGAGGTAATTTCAAATGTTGTTGCCAGTTACAGAGAATTTTTATTGAACGGAAATAATATCTATCTCAGTTTAAAGAATGATTCGCAGAAAGATGAAAAGGTGTGTTTGACTCTCAATTTCCCACTTCAAAAAGGTTACTATCTTTTTAAAAAACACAGGGGACATTTTTTGATAGAGAATTTGCAAAATGGCGAAAAGTTATTCTTTAATTACGTCTGTCCAATGGCAAATATCAGCCACTCCATGATAGACGGGCTTGACAATTCCTGCTACGCTACCATACTTTTAAAGTTGAATTTTGTGTTAAAGGCGGGCGCGGAGCGGGTGCTGTATTTTAACCTTTCAAGCAAAAAATCACCACTTAAAAATAAGGGACAGTTTGATAAACTTTTTGAAACTGCAATCACAAAAAATAGAGAGATTTTTGACCTTAG
>CALVNE010000028.1 GCA_944349515.1 uncultured Clostridia bacterium
CTTCTTTTAAGGGGACAGTGCCTCTCTACTATACCCGCGACCTCGGCACAAACTATAACCACATCATTTGCCTTACCGAGGACGGAGAGGTTGTTCAGCGTCAACCAGACCAAATTTACAACCAACTCGGTATTCAGTTCACGATAAAGGTGTCGGAGTATGCGTGTGTGGCTTAACGCAAACTGCACTCATTTCGTGATTTGCCTTACGCCAAACCACTTATCATTCGTTTGTTTGCTCTGCCTAGCGACCAAACGCAACTCGCAAACGACTGCGAGTTGGTCGCTACTCTGAGTAGTTTTGATTATATATTAGATAAATTTTTATCAAACTTATCCGCCGTTCTTCACTCTTCACATTTCACTTTTCACTCAAACGCGCTAGCGTTTGTTTGCTTTTCATTCTTCACTCTTCACGTACAAAATATAGTGTAGTACGCAATGCATACTACACCATATTTTGTTGTTCTTGTTTTTTATTTCACTAAAAATTCCCAAAGCAGAGAGTCGTCTGGCACGAGGATTTTGTTGAGTTTTTCGCACGCGTCGAGTGGTTTTAAAAGGGTGTAGAGTTCCTCGTTGCCTTCCTCTTGCAGCAACAGCGGTTTAAGGTATTTGGCGTAGAGAAGAGGCTCGTATCGGTGAGTGGAGTTGATGATATAGTCGACACTTTGTTTATACGGCTTGATGTAGAGGTTTTCGCTTTCAAGGGTGTGTTTCCAAGTTTTGAAAGTCTGCTCAATGCTGGTTCCGCGCTTATAGTAATCGCGCAAGCTTCGGCGCATCAGTCTTAGCGATTTGGCGTTCAAAACAAGTTTACCGTTTAGATAAAAATCGACGTTCGGCGCGATGTATATGCGGTAGCCGATGTTCTTATTTTCGGTTATTGTGAAGAGGTCGGGGTTGAGGGCGTGCAAGCCTTCAATGATTAGCACGGTGTGCTCCTTAATCTCCACCGGCTGTTTGAAGTCCTCAGGCTTATTTTTCACAAAATTATATATCGGCATATCGGCATGAAAGTTTTGCATTAGGTCCTTGATAAATTTGTTGAAGGTTTTAACGTCAATCGTGGCGAAACTGTCGTAATCAAGGGCGCCGTCGGCAAGCACCTTGCGCTCTGAAAGTGGCACGAGGAAGTTGTCTAGCGAAATGGAAACGGAGTCGTAGCCCTTTTGCTCCAATCTTTTTATGATGATTTTCGAAGTTGTGGTTTTACCGGCGGAAGTCGGCCCGCAGATGAGGATAATCCGCTTTTGGGTGGATAAAAAGTCCTCCACAAGTTCGTTGACCTGTGCGTGGTATTTTTCCTCCTCCTCGGTGATAAACCTTTCGATATCGCTGACGGCTCGCGCGTTTATGTTCTCAATGCTATCTTTTTCCTTCAATAGGAGCGCGGGATTGCGCAAAAAATCTTGTCTTTTCATGTTTTCTCCTAAATTTACCCTAATAGAATATCACAAATGGGGCGCGCAAAGCAAACTCTTCGCGGAATTTGTTGATAAAACGCATTTATTTTTGCAAATTTATATATGCCGTTTTAGCGAAAAGTTTGACAAGGCACATTTTTTGTTGAATTTTATCTATTTTTGTCCTTGTGACCTAAATTCCCTTTGGAAATATTAAAATGGTAAAAAGGAGTTTTTATGGACGAGTTTTCTTTAAGCGTAAAACGCGACAGTCGGCTGGTTGAAGAGGGTGATATCTTTTTCGACCTCGCGGGAAACTACGAGGACGGACTTGAATTTTCCAAAGAGGCGCTATCGCGGGGCGCAAAACAAGTGGTGACCGAAAGAAATTATCCGCTGCCAAACCTCAATATCGTCAAAGATGTGAGAGAGGAGTTCGGCAGGGCGTGCGCGGAGGAGTTTGGCTATCCGGCAAAAGAAATGAAACTTATTGGCGTTACCGGCACCAACGGCAAGACGACTTGCACACACCTTATCTATGAAATCCTCAAAAAGTTGGGGTATAGGGTGGCAAGAGTTGGCACAATGGGTGTGCACTACGCCGATGTCGACAAAAATTTCGACATGACCACTCCGGACGCCGACATATTACAGCGCGAGTTCTTCGAGATGAGGGCGCGCGAGATAGAGTGGGTGGTGATGGAGGTGTCGGCGCACGCCATCGACCAAAAGCGCATTGAGGGGCTAGAATTTGAAGTGGGTGTTTTGACGAATATCACACAGGACCACCTTGACTATTTTAAAACCATGGAAAACTACGCCGAATGCAAGTTGAGTTTCTTTGACAAAAAATATCTTCGCTCGGCGGTGGTGAATATTGACGATAACTACGCTATGAAAATCTTTCAAAACCCGAAAGTGCCTACCATTTTTTACGGAATGCAAAATCCTGCCGATGTCTTTGCAGTTGATGTCAAGTCCGCGCCGAACGGTTCGGAGTTCTATTGCAACCTCTTTGACGAGGTGCTTACGTTTAAAACAAAACTCGTCGGCGATTACAACATCTCCAACGTTTTGGCGACGCTCTCCGTTTGCGCGAATTTAGGGCTTGATATGGAGGGCGTGAAAGATGCGCTGAAAAGTATAGGTCCGGTGGAGGGACGCTTCAATGTTTTCAACCTCTCGGGGAAAAGTGTGATTATCGACTACGCGCACACGCCGGATGGCTTAGAAAAGGTCCTTCAAACGGCAAGAAAGGTGACGAAAAATCGGCTGTTTTGCGTGTTCGGTTGCGGTGGCAATCGCGACGTGGACAAGCGTCCTAAAATGGGGGCGATTGCCGAAAAGTACGCCGACTATGTCTGCCTCACAGACGACAATCCGCGCTTTGAGAACGAACGAGATATCATTGCCGACATTGAAAAGGGCATGAAAAAACTTCACCTGGTGGAGGTCGACCGTGCACAAGCAATAAAAAAAACGCTGGAACTCATGCAAAGCGGGGACGCGGTGGTGATTGCGGGTAAGGGCGCTGAGATATACCAAATTATCGGCGACAAAAAGGTGGATTATTCTGATTTCGACGTCATTCGCCAGATTCTCAGAAGGAGTAGCGCGCGGGAGGAGTATGGAAATTAAGTATATTCTTTGCGCGCTCGTCACCTTCAGTTTTGCATGTCTACTTGCGCCGTTTGTCATTCAAACTTGCAAAAAATTAAAGGCGGGGCAAAATATTTTGCACTATGTGGATAAGCATATGGCAAAGCAAGGCACGCCCACAATGGGCGGGTTTATCTTTCTTATTCCGCTAATATTTGGTTTGCTTTTCTTGCAAGCGGAGAATAGATTTCCGGCACTTTTTCTTGTTATCGTCACGCTTTCCTACGCGCTTTTGGGGTTTTTGGATGATTTTATCAAAATTCACTATCACCGCAACGAGGGGTTAAGACCGTATCAGAAGATAATTGGGCAGTTAGGGCTGGCGCTTATTGTTGGCTTATATATCTACTTCTCGGGCACCACTGCGCTGAACTTTTTTGGACTTCAATTTGATATTGGCGCGTTTGTTATTCCGCTTGTCATATTGGTGCTTCTCGCCACGACCAACAGCGTCAACCTAACCGACGGGCTGGACGGACTTGCCGGCGGGGTGAGTTTTAGTTATCTCCTCTTTTTTGGGCTTATTTTAACCTTAATCTCCGGTGCGGAAAATTTGGCGATTATGTGCTTTGCGCTCGTCGGCGCGCTTCTTGGCTTTCTCATTTTCAACGTCTATCCGGCAAAAATTTTCATGGGCGATACAGGCTCGTTGGCGCTTGGCGGATTTATCGGCACTGTGGCGGTACTGAGCGGTTTGGAACTTATTTTGCCTATCATGGGCATAATGTTTGTGCTGTCGGCGCTGTCGGACATCATTCAAGTTGCCTACTACAAGCGGACCAAGAAGCGGGTTTTTTTAATGGCGCCACTACATCACCACTTTGAGCAAAAAGGTGTGCATGAAAATCGTATCGTCGTCGTATATATTATTATAACAACGGTTGTGTCGCTGGCGGTTTTAGGAGTGTATATGACCGTTTTATAAGGCGGTGATATGAAATTTAAAAATAAAAGGGTGCTGGTGTACGGGCTTGGCGATAGTGGGCGAAGCGCCGTTAAACTTCTTACCAAACTCGGGGCGCACGTCTTTTTCTATGATGATAACTTAGAGTATGCGGGCTATGTGGGTTACGTTAGGCGAATGGAAGAGGAGCATTTTGACATCTGCGTGCTAAGCCCGGGCGTTAAGATAAAGGACAATCCAAATATCGAAATTTTGAAAGGTAAAGGCACAGTTATTTTAAGCGAACTTGACCTTGGCTACCTCTTTTTGAAAGGGAAGATTATCGCGGTGACCGGCACTAACGGCAAGACTACAACCGTCAGCCTTATTTACAAAATTTTGAAAGACAACGGATATGATGCGCGTTTGTGTGGCAATATTGGCGTGCCGATAACTTCGGTTGTGGATACAAATAAAAACAGCGTCACGGTGGTGGAGGTGTCAAGTTTTCAACTGGAATCTTCGTATCTTTTTAGGTGCGATATTGGCGTTATTTTAAACGTCATGCCTGACCATTTGGATAGGCACGGCACCATGCAAGAATATATCGACTGCAAGAAAAAACTTGCCTCCTTTACGCGCAAAAAACTGGTGCTCAATTTAGATGACGAAATTGCAAAAACTTTTAATTTTAAGAAAAAATGCCTCTATTTTTCGAAAAAAACGCTAAAAAAGGGTGTTTTTTTGAAAAATAATCAAATTTTTATCAATAAAAAACCTGTTTGCTCGCTGAATGATATAAAACTTTTAGGCGAGAAAAACTTAGAAAATGTGCTGGGCGCGGTGGCAGCGCTCTCAGATTTTAAAGGATTAAATTTTAGGGAGAGTATCTCAGATTTTTCGCCTAAATCGCACCGCTTAGAGGTTGTGGGCGAAAGGGGAGATGCTATCTTTGTTGACGATAGCAAGGCGACGAATGTGGCTTCAACCTTGAATGCACTCTCCGCTTTTAGGGGTAAAAAAATTATTTTGTTACTTGGCGGGCGGGGCAAAAACTATCCATACGATGCCATCTTTCAATTTAAAATCAAAGAGGCAGTGACCTTTGGCGAGGAGGGCGAGAGGATAAGCGAAACGGCGAACCGGTACGGCGTCACAACGGCAAACTTCAGGCGCTTTGATGAGGCGGTGAGGTACGCGTGCGAGAGAAACGAGAGCGGTGATGTGGTGTTGCTTTCGCCGGCGTGCTCAAGTTTCGACGAATTTTCTTCCTATAAAGAGAGGGGTGAGAGGTTTAAGGAGATCGTTTTAGATTATTTAAAGTATTAGGCAAAGGCGTAAAAATTAGGCGGGCGAAAGGTGCAAAATTTTGGCAAACGATAAGGCAAGGAGGCGGTGTGGAAAAGATAAAAAAACTTTTCATTAAAACTGGGCATAAAAAAATTGATAGGACAAGTTTTTTCGTTACCTTTTTGATGTTTGCGCTTGTCGCGTTTGGGTGCATAATGGTTTACAGCGCAAGTTACTATTCTGCAAGCATAAGATACGGCAATGAATTTTTCTTCCTATTTAAGCAACTTTTAGGGGTGGCGCTTGGAGTGTTTGCCTTTATCTTTTTCGCCTATTTCGATTATCACCTCTTAAAAAAGTTTCGCTATGCCGTGCTTGCGGTGTGCGTTATTTTGCTAGTTTTGGTGTTCGTGCCGGGCTTTGGCGTGCAAAGTTATGGCGCCAATCGCTGGGTGAATATTCTAGGCGTTTCCATTCAGCCGTCGGAGGTGACAAAGTTTGGGCTGATCCTATTTTTGGCAAGTTATTTAAGTGATAATCATGAAAAAATAAAAACCTTTAAGGGTCTTTTGCCTCCTCTTATTGTGGCGGGCGTGCTTTGTCTTTTGGTGATCATTGAGCCGAGCATGAGCGTGACGATGTGTTTACTTTTTTTGACCTTCTTCATGCTAATCGTGGGCGGGATAAACAAAAAGCACACCTTGCTTTTTTCGGGGCTTGCCTCGATGTGCGTGCCTCTTCTTATCATTGCAGAACCTTACCGTATGAAACGCCTTTTCGCCTTTTTGGACCCATGGATTTCTCCACAAGGCGAGGGCTTCCAACTTATTCAATCGCTTTACAGCCTTGGAAACGGTGGAATGTTTGGCGTTGGGCTGTTTAACTCAAGGCAAAAATACCTCTTCTTGCCGTTCGCAGAATCCGACTTTATCTTCTCGATTGTGGGCGAGGAGTTCGGCTATTTTGGCGCAGTGCTATTAATTGTGGTGTTTGCCCTTCTATGCTTCTATCTTTTCAAAATTGGGCTTTCAGCCAAGGATAGGTTCGGGTGTTTGCTCGCGCTTGGCGTGGGCGTTTTAATCGCCGTGCAGACGCTCCTCAACATCGCAGTTGTCACAGGCAGTATTCCTCCGACAGGGCTTCCACTTCCCTTCATTTCAAGTGGTGGAACAAGTGTGGCGGTGTTTATGGCAGGCGTTGGGGTATGCATAAATGTAAGTCGTCAAAGTTTACAAGCCGATTAATAATGCGCCTTAGATTTTTAGGTGAAAATTTTAGTAAAAAACAAAAAATTCAAAAAATTTGGCGAAAAAACGCAAAAAAAATGAAAAAAAGTGCATTTTATGCGTTTTTTAATTAAAAACTCTAAATTTCGTTAATTTTTCTAATTTGGTTTGGTTTTTCTTTTAATCTTATTTTCCTCTTTAAAATTTACAATTTTGATATATTTTTAAAAATTAATTTAATCCGCAAACAAAATTTTGGGCTTGTTTTTTTAATTTTATTATAAAAAATTATGTGTTTATTTTTGCATTTTATTTTAAAAAATAATATTTGTAACCTTAAAAATAGTTTGTCATATAATTTTACTATGAAGGAAAAATTTCTTATTAACGGCGGAAAAATCCTCTCTGGCGAGATTGAGGTTGAGGCTTCCAAAAACGCGTACTTGCCGATACTTGCCGGTAGCATACTTTGCGATGATGAAGTGACCTTTTTGAACGCGCCGTACTTTACGGATATCGAAAATATGTGTGAGATTCTGAAAATTTTAGGCGTTAAAATTCGGCGCGACGGTGAGGTTTTATCGCTCGATTTACATAACATAAAAAACGAAAAAATTTCACACGAACACACTAACAAACTCAGGGCGTCTATTTTTTTGTTGGGGCCACTGCTTGCTAAATTTAGGCAGGCGAGCATTTCCTACCCCGGCGGGTGCAACATCGGCACAAGACCGATCGACATACATATCAGCGCGTTTAAAAGTTTGGGGGTTAAGATTGTTGAGCGCCACGGGTACATCTATTGTAACGCGCAAAATATGCGGGCGGGCAAGGTGGTGTTTTCGTCGATAAGCGTGGGTGCGACTGAAAGTGTTATGATGAGCGCAGTATTGCTGAAAGGCAAGACAACGCTATACAATGTTGCGCGCGAGCCGGAGGTTAAGGAACTTGCCAACTTTTTTAACGCCATGGGCGCAAAGATAAGCGGAGCGGGAAGCGATAGGATAGAGATTGAGGGCGTGAAGAGGCTTAAAGGTGTTTCGTTCAAGGTTTTTCCAGACAGAATCATCGCTGGCACACACCTACTTTTGGGCGCCATGCTCGGCAAAAATATGCGCGTCATTGGGGCGAGGCGGGAGGATAACGAAATTCTGTTCAACATCTTAAAGGAGTGCGGGTGCTCGCTTGAAGAGGACGAAATGGGCGCGACGATATCTTCAAACGGAAAATATAACGCCTGCCGTTTCATTGAAACTCTGCCATACCCCAACTTTCCCACCGATTTGCAACCGCAGTTTATGGCTTTCCAAACGCTTGGCAAAGGCACCAGCGTGATAAAGGAAAATTTGTTCGAAAATCGGTTCAACCACGTTATGGAGCTTGTTAAAATGGGCGCCGATATCTTTGTGAAAGATAGGCTCGCCATTGTTAAGGGTGTGGAAAAACTATATGGTGCAGATGTGTTTGCTTCTGACCTTCGTGCTGGCGCTGGACTGGTGCTGGCTGGGCTTGTGGCGGAGGGCTACACCACCATTTCCAACATTGAATATATCGACCGCGGGTACGAGCGCTTGGAGGAGAAGTACGCGCGCCTCGGTGCGGACATCAAGCGTGTGAAGGAATAATTTTTTGGGGTTTTGTTTACGGTAAATAAGTACAATACTATACTTTTGTTAAATGTAAAAACATATTATAATCAATAGCAAAAGTATAAATTTTTGTGATATTTTTCTATTTTTACCATTTTTTTACGCAATTTATTTTGTAAATTCTTCGATTTTAGGTATAATAAAAGTGAAATATGTGACGATGAGGTTTGGGCGAATGCTGCTTTTTTGAGATTACGCGCGAAAAACTATGTTTTTTGTTTAAAGTCAGCCTTACCTAAAACTTCAAATTAAATTTTACATACAATTTCAAGGTGGAAAAATGCGTAAGGTTGGGAAAAACCGTGAGGAGGGGTAGGTGAAGAAAGCGTTGCTCTTTAGCCCTAGCAAGCCGGTTTTTCGGTGGAAAAATGCGTAAGGTTGGAGGGAAAAATGAGAAAGTTTTTGTATTGTCTTTTGACGTTCCTTATTATTGGTTCCGCTGCTGGTGGCGCCGTGCTTTTCAGTAACCTTCCGTACAGCGACAACCGGGGGGGGGATTTTAACACCCCGCAAAACAGCATAACCGCCACCGCGCCGGACAACACCGACCTTTGGACTGACAGCGGAAACTATGCCACATCTTTTGCAGGTGGTGACGGACAATCGGAGGCAACGGCATACCGAATTTCCACGCCTGAACAACTTGCGCGTCTTGCGTATCTTGTTAACAATGGAAGTGAAGAATATATGTTTTCAAACACATACTTTGTTCAAACTGCCAACTTAGATATGTCTGAATATTGGTGGGACGCGATTGGAACTTCATCCTATTATTTTTCTGGTCATTATGATGGCGGAAACTTCACAATCTCTGGGCTTTATACTCAAGCTGGTTCAAGTTCGACATATAGTTATCAAGGGCTTTTTGGATATGTTAGAGGTCAGTCTTCGTCAACAGAAGCCACAATAAAAAATGTTGGAATAACTGACTCTAATATACAAGGATATCAACGTGTTGGCGGAGTGGTGGGATATGCTTATGAAAATTCCATAATTGAGAACTGCTATAACACCGGCTCTGTAACTGGAAGGGATTCTGTTGGCGGAGTGGCGGGAGAAGCTAGAAGTCTTTATGGCTATGTCTACATTATGAATTGCTATAACACTGGCTTTGTAAGTGGAAGCGAAGAATGTGTTGGCGGAGTTGTGGGATATGCTAGTTCTTCTTCCACAGTCACCAACTGCTATAACAACGGCTCTGTTGAGGGAAGTAGTGATGTCGGCGGAGTGGCGGGAATGGCTTATGAATCTGACATCACCAACTGCTATAACACCGGCTCTGTAAGTGGAGGTTACCGTATTGGCGGAGTGGTGGGACATGCTGCTATTTCCACCATCATAAACTGCTATAACACCGGCAATGTAACTGGGAGTGGTTATGATGTTGGCGGAGTTGTGGGAGAGGCTTATTATTATTTCACAATCACAAACTGCTATAACACTGGCTCTGTAAGTGGAGGTTACCGTGTTGGCGGAGTGGTGGGGGATGTTTCTTCTTCTTCTTCCGCAGTCACCAACTGTTACTATGGTGGAAACTGCACGCTTTCGTATGGAATTGGTTCTCTTTCCTCTAACACTGGGGCGTCAAAAGATTCAAATTTAATTGCCAATGCCAAAAGTTTAAGTTGGTATCAAGATGGCTCTAAGTGGGATAGTGAATATCCATGGGACTTTGAAGTGGTTTGGACATTTATTAAAGGTGCTAATGATGACTATCCGATTTTGCAATATGCTACTGAAGATATTATACAATCAAATAGATTTGTATCTGAGATTTATAACGACGCCGAAGGCAAAATGGACGAGGAGAATGTTGGACTATTATTGGAATATTTACTTGGCGAAAGTGATGTAGATGTTACATCCGTAGAAACTATGAATAAACTAAATTCTTTGGCAGGAGGAGTGATGACCTCTGCAGATATCAGAGATATAAATGCCGGGATAGATATTACAGTTCGTTTTGGTGGGCTTGATTGGACTGTCGCTTATTTTTCCAAAGATAAAAATGGAAAAAACATTCTCACATTGTGGTTAAATTCAAGCCAGCAAGACGCTTTTATAGAGAGAAGCTCCACCGAAGGCACTCTTTATGGTTTTTTCAACAACTCTCTATATTCCGACTGGTCGAATGACTTCTATGACGATTTCACTAATGTTGAATATCCTACCAATATGTATGGAACATCATATATTCGTGCGGTAACATTAAATAACGGTGGCAATTATTCAAAAAGCATTTCAGAAGTCATAATGGCAGAACAAAATGTAAACAGTGTTTTTGCTCGTTTTACAATGGAACAAGATTATTTATCGAATAGTTTGACTGGTTTTTTAGTTAAGCCAAATAGTATGTCTTGGCAGATTAATCAAAATGCAGTAAGTCAAGATGTTGCTACATCTTATCTTTCAAATGAAAGCATTAACGATCCTGCATTAAGTGGTGGTAATAATTGGGGAAATGATAGTTATAATTATCATAAAAAGTCTTATTATGACGCTTGGGGAAATGACTACTTATGGTTGCCTAGTTTATCTGAGGTGGGATATGATAATACGCATAGCGGAATATGGCAAATATCGAAAACGCAAAGAATGAATTTTTCATTAGATGATTCGCAAATTGGCGGTGGTGTTGGCACTGATAACTCATTGAATGGTGGTTATGTGCGCAATCGTATGTGGCTGAGAAGTGCATATGTTAATACTGCTAGAAGTGCGTATGCGTTATTGCCGTTGGGCGAAGGAATTGCAAATGGTTATGTGAGCGGTTCGTTTGGTGTTCGTCCGGCATTGCATTTAAATATGACAGAAGTGATTAAAAATATCTTGGGGGTGCATCATTTGACTCTTGATGATAATGGCGGTAGCGGTGGCGCGAGTGAGATATTCGCATCAAGAAATGGGTATTTTAAGGATGAAGATTTATCAGTTAAAATTTCTTCACTCTCAACTCTTCCGACAAGGATTGGTTATACTTTCAACGGTTACTATACATTGAGTGGCGTGAGAGTTATTGATATAAATGGTGATTTTTCGCAAAGTTCTACAATTTTTAATTCAGATACCACTCTCTACGCGCAGTGGGAGGCGAACAACCCGGCATACTATGACGAAGAGGGCGGATATTGGTATATCGAAAATGGGCGTTTGCCACAAACGCGGGTTAGTGGCAGTCTTAAAACTACCTTGCAATCAAGTTGGGGTAACTTGGAAACCGGTTCGACTTACACTATGGACGCGACGGGCGATATGGTGGCAAAAATTTATGAAGGGAACGAATATTGTGCATATAACGGTGAGTATTATCGCGTGGAGCCGATAAAGTGGCGGTTGACTTCAAGTGCGAGTCAAACGGTGGGTTACGGAACAACAACCGCTACTTATGCTATCATGGATACCATTGTCTACGTTGGGCGGTATTCCATCACCGAGATAGGCGCGGGTGACGGTTATCAAGATGTTTGCATTGATTACATTAAAGAGAGTTATTTGTCTGAAACC
>CALVNE010000029.1 GCA_944349515.1 uncultured Clostridia bacterium
ACTCTAATCAAAACCTCTTTAAGTCGCGACAAATCGCCAATGAGCGTAGCGAATGCGATTTCGTTTGGTCGCGAGGCGGAGCAAACAAGTGAATGGTAAGACTTTTGGCGAAAGACAAAAGTTGAAATGAAGCGCAGTTTGTGACGCGGCAGTGAAGGCGAACCGTGAGTTCGCAGTTGTGGAAGATTTTAGAGTAAGTGAAAGGTTGGTGTATTAAAAATAAGAGTGTTAAAAGTTAAGAGAAAAATAGAGTAATTTAAAATGCGGTTTTAGGCGTGCTTTTGTTAGTTTCCTTTTAGGAGTTAAACTTGTCAAAGTCCAAAAAGTCATTTTTGGTGCTGGCGATAAAGATTTTGTCCTCGCCATACTTTGACTTAATCTCTTCCACGCACTCGGTGAGTTTTATTTTTTCGTCGTCGAACATGGAAAGTTGCCGATATTCTTCCACTTTATTGAGCATGGAAACGCGCACGCGAATGGCGCGTATTTTTTTATCGTATTGCCAAAAACTGTCGAGTAGTTCCATGGCGCTTTCAAGAATTTTTTCATAACTTTTAATCGGCGAGGTTGTTTTCGCGTGCCTAAATTTTTCAAACTCATTCGTTTTCACTGTGACGGCGATTGTGCGCGCCTCAAATTTACCACGCGCCATGCGAAGGGCAATCTTTTCGCAAAGCATTGCCACTGTTTTTTCAACATCTTCCCTTGATTGTATGTCGCGTAAGGTGGTGGTGCCATTGCCAATGCTTTTGGGTGGGGCAAGGTTATAGTAGCAGGCGACAGGCTCCACGAGTTCCCCTTTTAACTTTGCTTGAAGTTCAAGTCCAGTTTTGCCCATGATGACCTTTATTATGCTTTCATCTAAATTCACAAAGTCGCCGATTGTGAGGACATTCATATTTTCAAATTTTTTCCACAACTTTCCGCCAATTCCGACAATGGAGTTTAGTGGGAGCGGATAGGTCATTTCTTTAAACTTTTCCTTTGGAATAACGGTGGTGGCGTCTGGCTTTTTCATGTCGGAGCCAAGTTTGGCAAAAATTTTACTAAACGACACGCCAACTGAAACCGTGAAACCAAATTCTTTTTTCACGCGCGCCCTTATCTCATCTGCTATCTCTTCGCCACTCATCTTTAAATATTTAAGCGAGTTTGTCACATCCAGCCAACACTCGTCGAGTCCCAACGGTTCGACAAAGTCGGTGTAATCAAGATATAGGTCGTGAAGTTCTTTGGAAATTTTTTCGTAAAGGTTATAGTGCGGGGCAAGGCAGACAAGGTCAGGGCATTTCTGTTTCGCTTCCCAAATGACCTCACCGGTCTTAACACCAAATTTCTTTGCCACATCATTTTTGGCTAAAATTACACCGTTTCGCTTTTCGGGATTTCCGGTTACTGCCACGGGTTTATCTTTTAGTTCTGGGCGAGTGACACACTCCACCGAGGCGAAAAAATTGTTGACATCCGAGTGTAATATTACTTTCATTTTTCTTCCTTTTCTGCTACAATATATGTTGTAAAAAAATGTGGAAAATATGTTTTTATATATGTGGTTTTTGTTCGCTTTACAATTTTCATTTTGCTTTTATAACGTAAAAAATAGAAAAAATCACAAAAAATACACTTTTTTACGCGTTTTTAAGGAGATTTTTTATGATTTTCAAAAATTGTCAACTTTTAGATATCAAAACCGGCGAAATAACTTTATGCAATATTCACACTTTAAGTGGCAAAATTTCTAAGATAGAAAAAATTCCCGCTTTAGCGTTAGGCGGTAAAGATGAAGCGCATAAGGCGAGCGAAGAAAATGAAATTATTGGCGAGGCGAAAAAAGAGCGCATGCGCACCTACGACGAGGAATGCGTTAATTTAGAAGGGCGAATTGTCATGCCCGGCTTTGCAAACTGCTATCTTAGTTTTGAGCGCGCAAGTGTTAATTCTTTTGGCAAGGAAATTGCAACCGAAAAATTACAGGCGAAAAATGCGTGCGCTGGCGTATGCTTTGACTATTGCGACCTTAAAAATGTCAGTTTTTTAGAAAACCTTTCCGCGCTTTCGCCGAAGGAGTTGGACGAGATTAGTTTTCACCTAAAAGAAGATGTTTTTATTAAAATTGGTCAAAATTTAAACGAAATGGGCGAGATCAATGCGATTTATAGAAAGTTGCCGAGCGAGGTACTTGAGGACTATGGCATTTTGGATAGAAGGGCAACCATTGTCGGCGGAAATTGCTTTGAAAAGGACGAACTTGAACTACTTTCTGCCTACAATACCCGTTTTGTGCTACTTCCAAACGACGACGCAAGAAGTGGCAGGCGCTTTTTGAACATAAATATCTTAAAGAGATTAAATATTCCGTTCGGGCTGGGTAGTGGCGAGTATGCGGAGGTCGACTTTTTTGCCTTTATGCGCGAACTTCTCTCTTTTAACTCTTTCGTCATGGAAAACACCTCGCTTATGAGCGCGCAAGAGGCTCTTCTTCATGCCACGCTTGCCGGAGCAGAAATTTTAGGTTTTAACGGCGAAATTAAGGAGGGGAATGGCGCCAACTTTATCGTTTTGAACGGAAACTCTCTTTACGAAAACATTTTTGACGAAATTGTGTTCGGCATGAGTAAGCAAAATGTGTTTATGACGGTAAAAAACGGAAAAATTCTTCAACAAAATGGTGTTTTTGTTATGGAAAAGTGAAAAAGATATGTTAAAATAAATTTAGAACATACCGACAAGTGTGGACGAATTTTGCTTTTAATATAAAACCACTTGAAAATTTATTAAAATTAGTTTGAAATTTCAAGAAGAAAAGAAAAATTGCTACAAAAGAATGTGGTGTGTTACAAAAAAGGAGTTTAGTTATGGAAATTAAAGAACAACTGGCAAGTGAATTTGGACTTAGA
This sequence comes from uncultured Clostridia bacterium, assembly GCA_944349515.1. Lineage (GTDB taxonomy): Bacteria > Bacillota > Clostridia > Christensenellales > UBA1242 > Caccovivens. Next base: position 2,898 of record CALVNE010000029.1, read on the forward strand.
TTAGATTACGCCGAAAACATCATTAATCTTATCGATGAGGGGAACACCATTCCTTTCATCGCGAGATACCGAAAGGAAATGCACGGCTCGTGCGACGACCAAGTGCTGAGAGATTTTGCGGACAGGCTTAAATATTTAAGAAACTTAAATGACGAAAAAGAAAAGGTGCAAAAAGTCATTACTGAGCAAGGCAAGTGGACGGATGAAATAGCGAAAGCGCTGGAAAATGCCATGACGCTAACCGAGGTTGAGGATATCTATAGACCGTATAAGCCAAAGCGTAAGACAAGAGCTTCAGTTGCTATCGCCAAGGGCTTAGAGGGCTTAGCCGACATCTTGCAAGCGCAGAGCAAGAGTTTTGTCTTTTTGAAAGAGGCAGAAAAGTATATAAAGGAAGATGTGCCAACCATTGAAGAGGCGGTGCAAGGCGCCAAGGACATCGTTGCTGAGCGTATTTCCGACAGCGCGGAACTTAGAAAGGAACTTCGTGAGATTTTGGCGGAGAAGGCGTTTATTAATTGCGCACTTTTAGAGAACGAAAACAATTTGACCTATGATACCTATGCTGGCTTTAAGCAAGAGGTCAAAAATCTTCCTAGTCATAGAATACTCGCTATCAACCGTGGCGAAAAGGAAAAGTGTTTGAAGGTGGAGGTGACGATTGACGAAAAACTTATGTTTGATGTCATCAATCATCACTTTAAGAAGAATAATCCTGACACTGACGCATATATGGAAGAGGTCATCCGAGATAGTTACGACCGCTTACTCTTCCCTTCGCTTGAAAGGGAACTTCGCTCTAATCTAACCGACAGAGCGGATGAGCAGGCGATAAAGATGTTTGAGGTGAATTTAAAACCACTTCTTCTTGAAGCGCCACTTAAAAACAACATCATTTTAGGGCTGGACCCTGCGTATCGAACGGGCTGTAAGATTGCTGTTATTGATAAAAATGGCGCAGTGCTTGACACCACCGTTATCTATCCAACTCCACCTCAATCAAAGACGGAAGAGAGTATTGAAAAACTTAAAAAACTTATTGAAAAATATAACGTTGACATCATCTCAATCGGCAACGGAACGGCATCAAAAGAGGCAGAGATTTTCGTTGCGGAACTTATTAAGCATGTGGATAAACCTGTGAGTTATGCGGTAGTTTCCGAGGCGGGCGCTTCTGTATATTCAGCATCAAAACTTGGGGCGGAGGAATTTCCAGATTATGATGTTTCTCTTCGTAGTGCGGTCTCTATTGCGCGCAGACTACAAGATCCACTCGCAGAACTTATTAAAATTGATGTGAAGTCAATAGGTGTTGGGCAATATCAACACGATATGCCACAAAATAGGCTGACAGAAGTTTTGACAGGTGTGGTTGAGGACTGCGTAAATAGCGTTGGTGTTGACTTAAATACCGCTTCGCCTAGCCTTCTTTCCTACGTTTCGGGCTTAAATATGTCGATTGCTAAAAATATCGTTACGTATCGCACCAAGATAAAGGGATTTAAAAACCGCGAGGAACTTCTTTCCGTGCCAAAACTCGGACCAAAGGCGTATGAACAGTGCGCAGGCTTTTTGCGCGTGGTCGGCGGAGAGAATATCTTAGATAACACCGCTGTGCATCCAGAAAGTTACGACGCTACAAGAAAACTTTTAAAACTCTTTAATATGACGGAGGACGATGTTAAAAATCATAACCTAGTGCTTCTGCCTAAACTCATCGAAGAGAAAGGCGAAGAGAAGGTGGCAAAGGAGTGCGGAGTGGGCGTTCCAACTTTAAAAGACATCACAAGCGAACTCCAAAAGCCGGGCAGAGATATCCGCGAAAGCATGCCAAAACCAGTGCTTAGAAGCGATGTTATCCACATGGAAGACCTTGAGGCTGGTATGATTTTCGACGGCGTGGTTAGAAATGTTGTCGACTTTGGTGCGTTTGTTGATATCGGCGTGCATCAAGACGGACTTGTGCATATCTCACAACTTTCAGACGGCTATGTTAAACACCCATCAGAGGTTGTTAAGGTTGGCGACAAAGTGAAAGTCAAGGTTTTAAGTGTTGATTTAAATAAAAAGAGAATATCTCTCACTATGAAAGGCGTGGAAGAAGAGGAAAAATAATGGAAAGATGTTCTAAGTGCTCTACAAGCGCGGAAGAAATTTTGGAAACTGGCTTTGTCGGCTGTGAAAAGTGCTATGAACTTCCAACTGTCAAACAGGCGGTTGAAAAGATGTTTAACGGCAAAAAGCATAAGGCGTCAAAGTAGTTTTGTTAGGTAAAATTATGGACGAGTTTAAGGATGTGGCAATTTCATCGAGAATACGGCTGGCGCGCAACGCCAGTGGCTTTAACTTTTTCACGAAACTTACAAGCGAAACGGACGCGGAGTTTATTTTAAAGTCTATGGAAAGAATTTTGAGCGGGTTTGGTAATTTCGACTTTATTCGACTTAAAAATCTTTCTTTAAACGAGTGCAATTCCCTTCTTGAAAGGCATATTATAAGCCGTGAACTTATCGAAAACAAGGATATTTCGGCGGTGGCGATAAGCGCGGATGAGCATTTAATTGTTATGATGAATGAAGAGGACCATTTGAGGCTACAATGTATATATGACGGCTTCAATCTCAACAAACCATACCGCATCATCAAGGCGCTTGACGAGCGGATACTCTCTGAAATCGACATCGCCTATCGCGACGATTTAGGCTTTGTCACGGCAAGTCCTTCTAACCTCGGCACGGGCATGCGAGCGTCTGTCATGCTCTTTTTGCCGGCGCTTGAAAGGCGAGGTGAACTTGACATAATGAAAAAAGAGGTGCGCTCGTCCGGCTGTACCATTCGTGGACTTTACGGCGAGGGCAGTAAGAACTATGGCGGATTTTATCAAATTTCTAATCAAAATTCGCTAGGTCTAACTGAGGAAGAGATAATAGACAATGTCTCTGAGCAAATTTTCAGCATCTATGAAATGGAAATGTCAGCGCGTGAGGACATATTATCAAGCGACCATTTGAAACTAAAAGACGAGATATTTAGAGCGTATGGAGTTTTGAAAGAGTGTGCGTGTCTAGGCGAAGAGGAGATGATAAAACTTCTCTCACTTGTCAAGTTCGGCGGAGTTTTGGGCTTTTTGAAGATAAATGAAAAGGGCTTTGAAAAGTTATTCACCGAGGGCGCCACGGCAAATTTACGAGAACTTACAAATTTTTTTGAAATAAAAAAGGAAGAAGTGATAAGGGCGGAGTATATAAATAGGAAGATTAGAGAATTAGTCCAAAAAGGAGGTTAATTATGGGATACAACAACGTTCAATTTTCGGATAATATCGAAAAAGTAATCAAAAATGCCAGCAAGGTTGCCTTGCGTTTTGGCAGTCAACTTGTTGGCACCGAGCATATTTTGTACGGCATTGCCTGCGTGCCAGACTGTTTGGCAAGCAAACTTTTAAACGACAACGGCGTCACAGAAAACGCCCTCTTTGACCTATTCGAGCAGTCATTTACTGGCATTTCTATCTTCGGCAATGTGGAACTTACACCGCGCACGAAGGAACTATTTAAGCAAGCGCAACAACTTGCCATGCAGTTCAATCATTCTTTTATTGGCACTGAGCATCTTCTTCTTGCCATACTTCAAAACAAAAGTTGCTATGCCACCAAAATCTTAACAAGCGTCTTTAATGTCGACGTGGACGCGCTTAAGGGTTTGCTACTTTCCAATTTTGAGGCCAATTCCACGCCAAGCGGGAATAGTCGCGAGGAGAAGAATAGGCAAGTTGGCAGTGAACTTCCAGAAAAACTGCTTGAAATGGGCAGCGACATCACCTTAAAGGCAAAACAGCATAAACTTGACCCGGTCATTGGGCGCGAAGAGGAAATTCAGCGCGTGGTCGAAATCCTTTGCCGAAAGACGAAGAATAACCCGGTTTTAATAGGCGAGGCGGGCGTTGGCAAAACGGCGGTTGTTGAGGGCTTGGCACAGGCGATAGTTGCGGGCGACGTACCGGAGGAAATCAAGGACAAGACGATTTTTGCTCTTGAAATTGGCGGGCTTATGGCCGGCACAAAATATCGCGGGCAAATGGAAGAAAAGTTAAAGGACACCATTGAAACAATCATTCAAAACGGTAATATCATCGTCTTTATTGACGAAATTCACACACTTGCGCAAGCGGGCAGTGAGAAAGGCGAAACAAGTCCTGCGGATATGCTTAAACCATATTTGGCGCGCGGAGAACTCCAAACAATCGGTGCAACCACCACTGACGAATATCGAAAATTTATCGAAAAAGACAAGGCACTAGAGCGTAGATTTCAGCCTGTTATGGTAAATCCTCCAAGCGTGGAGCAAACCATTGAAATTTTAAAGGGCTTGAAAGATACGTATGAGGCGTTCCATAAAATCATCATCACAAATGAGGCGATTGAGGCGGCGGCGACGCTGTCGGATAGGTATATCATGGACAGAAGTTTGCCAGATAAAGCCATCGACCTTATCGATGAGGCTTGCTCGCGTGCCAAGGTCAATTTTACGCTTAAACCACAAAAAGTGCGCGAACTTGAAGAGAAGATTAGGTCGCTTTCTGCCAACCGCGATGAGGCGTCTTTGCAACGAAACTATGAAAAGGCGGCAAAACTCCAGTCTGAGATTGTCAAACTTGAAGAGGAACTTAAAAAACTTGACCAAACCAGCATTAAGAAAAAGTCGAGCGGTCAAATCGGCGCCAACGAGATTGCCGAGGTTGTTTCAAAGTGGACGGGCATTCCGGTGACGAAGATAACCGAGGGCGAGAAGGAAAAACTCATTCACCTTGAAGAGATTTTGCATATGCGCGTGGTCGGTCAAAACGAAGCGGTGGATGCGGTCAGCAAGGCAATTCGCCGTGCGCGCGTTGGGCTTCAAGACTCTAAGCGTCCAATCGGCTCCTTCCTGTTTATGGGTCCAACTGGCGTGGGCAAAACAGAACTTTCCAAGGCGATTGCTGAGGCGATGTTCGACAATGAAAACAACATCATTCGAATTGATATGAGTGAGTATATGGAAGGACACACTGTGTCGAAACTCATCGGTTCGCCTCCAGGATATGTCGGCTTTGATGAGGGCGGACAACTGACCGAGCAAGTGCGCAGAAAACCTTACAGCGTAGTTCTCTTCGACGAGATTGAAAAGGCGCATCCTGATGTTCTCAACGCCCTTCTTCAAATCTTAGACGACGGCAGACTGACCGACAGCAAAGGTCGCACGGTAAGTTTTAAAAACACCATAATCATCATGACAAGCAACATCGGCGCCAGCGAAATCAAACAGCACAAAAAACTCGGCTTTGGCAGTGAGGACGAGCGTAGAAGCGAAAAAGAAATCTACATGGACGCTCTCAAAAAACGCTTTAAGCCGGAACTCATCAACCGTATTGATGTGATTTGTATCTTTGAGCCACTTTCGAAGGAAGATTTGGAGAAAATTACCAACATCATGCTTTCGAACATCAACAAGCGCCTTTCCGCGAAAGGTTTAACACTTGACGTGCCGAAGGAGGTTGTGGACTACATCGTGGCGAAGGGCAGTAACCTTGAATACGGCGCGAGACCGCTGAGAAGGTTTATCGAGCAGGAGATTGAGGATAGAATTGCCGAAAAACTACTCTTAGGTGAACTTGAAGAAAAGGGCAAGATTGAGGCAGTGTTAGACGATGGACATCTCGATTTTAGAATGATTTAAAACGAAGGGCTTATCTTAACGGGTAAGTCTTTTTTATTGATAATGAATTTTAACAATTATGGCAATGAAATGTAACAAAAAGAATTTTTAAATGCGTAAAAATATTTGGAAATTTAAAATATCTTTGATATAATACAAATGTAAAGGAGAGAACTATGAAAGTTAAATTTGTTGAGAAAAACTATCGAATTGCCGACCGCTTTAAGGAGGTCATGACGGGCAAACTTGAAAAACTTGACCGCTACTTCGGCGCAAGTGCCAGTGCCACCGTCAACTGCATCAGGCAAAACAAACAGGAAAAATTGGAAATCACAATTAAAAACAAGGGGCTTTTGTTCCGCTCGGAGGTGACAAGCGACAATATGTACGACAATATCGACCTCGCGCTTCCAAAACTTGAAAGGCAAATTGTGCGCCATCGCGGAAAGAAAATTGATTCTAAAAAATCGGATAAAAAGGTTAAGGACGCAGTGGAAACCTTCGAATTTATCGAGGAAATGCCAGAGGTTAAACTTCCAGATGTGTCGAAAATTAAGTCGTTTGAACTTGCGCCAACAATGCTCGAGGAAGCAAAGGACGCCATTGAAAGGTTGGGGCACAGTTTTTACATCTTCTTGAACGCCGAAACGGGCAAAGTGAACGTGCTTTACCGCCGAAATGACGGAAAATACGGGCTTATCGAGGTCACTTTCTAAAAGGCAAATTTCGTTAAGATTTTTCAAGTGTTTAAAAATTTTGGGTGATATTATTGTAAACTTTTTGTGCGCGCATGCCACAAGAGTTTTTGCGTAAAATTTGAAAAGTGTCGTCATTTTGACGGCATTTTTTTACATAAACTGAAATTTATAAAAGCGAAAACTGAAAAACTAAAAAAAATTTG
>CALVNE010000030.1 GCA_944349515.1 uncultured Clostridia bacterium
TTTAACTCTCTTAGGCATTAACATTATTCTTGTCCTCCTTTGTCGGATTTTAGAATTTCGCCCTTGAAAATCCAGCATTTGATGCCAAGTTTGCCATAGTTCGTGAAAGCAGATGAAACGCCGTAGTCAACATCAGCGCGAAGGGTGTGAAGTGGAAGAGAGCCTTCCATATACTTCTCCGTTCTGCCGATAGTGTTGGCGCCATCGATAACACCGCTAACTTGAACTTTGCAACCTTTTGCGCCCGCCTTCATAACTCTTTGAATTGCCTGTTTAAGCGCCCTTCTCCATTGCACGCGCTTTTCAAGTTGTTGTGCGATAGAATCGGCAACAAGTTGCGCGTCAAGGTCGACTTTTTTAATCTCTTTAACATTCAAAACAAAGTTTTTAACCGGACGAATGAGTTTTGATAAATCTTTCTTAATTTGTTCAATACCTGCGCCCTTTGTGCCGATAATCATACCTGGCTTGCCGGTGTAGATATTAACAACAAGTTTGTTTTCCGTTCTTTCGATTTCCACTTTGGAAACGGCAGAAGCGGAATGTTTTTTCTTGAAGTACTCACGGATATCGTGGTCCTCTTTGATGAATTTAGCAAAATCTTGCTTGTTTGCGTACCAAGTTGATTGCCAATCTTTGTTTATTCCCAGTCTAAGACCGTACGGATTAACTTTTTGACCCATTATTTTGCCTCCTTCATTTCGTCTAGGACGATTGTTATGTGACAACTTCTTTTGATGATGTGGTCAACTCTGCCATGACCGCGGAAGTTAACTCTTTTCATCTGCTTGCCAACTGTGGCGTAGCATTCTGCAACGTAAAGGTTGTCACTTGCAAGTCCCTTATTGTTTTCTGCGTTTGCGATGGCGCTTTTAAGCACTTTCAAACTTTCACTTGCGCCCTTTTGAGGCATATATGAAAGGATAGCCACCGCCTCATTTGCTTTTTTCCCTCTTATGTTGTCAAGAACAATTCTAACCTTTGAAGCACTCATGCGAATGTCTTTTGCAACAGCGTAAGGACGGTTATCTTTATTTAAATTTCTCTTTTCTGCTTTTTGTCTAATTCTTGTAGCCATGTTTCACCTCACTTATCTCTTTTGTGCGGTCTTTTTCTGACCTGCATGACCTTTGAAAGTTCTGGTAGGTGAGAATTCACCGAGTTTATGTCCAACCATGTCTGCTGTGCAATACACAGGAATGAATCTCTTGCCATTATAAACAAGGAAAGTGAAACCAACAAACTCTGGGTAGATTGTTGAACTTCTAGACCAAGTTTTGATAGGTTTTTTAACGCCACTTTCTGTCATTGCAAGCACCTTTTTCATAAGTCTTGGACTAACATAAGGCTGTTTAACTTTTTTACTCATCTTCCCACTCCTTAATTAATTCTCTTAACCATCAAACGGTTAGATTTATTCTTTTTCTTTCTTGTCTTATAGCCAAGCGCCGGTTTGCCCCAAGGTGTGACAGGTGTTGCCATACCAACAGGGCTCTTGCCTTCACCACCGCCGTGTGGGTGGTCGTTAGGGTTCATAACAACACCACGAACGGTTGGGCGAACGCCCATATGACGCTTTCTTCCAGCCTTGCCAAGCGAAACAAGTTCATGGTCAACATTGCCAACTGTTCCGATTGTTGCTCGGCATGATAAGAGAACCTTTCTCATTTCTCCACTTGGAAGACGAAGTGTGGCATATTTGCCCTCTTTTGCCATAAGTTGCACTTCAGCGCCCGCAGAACGAGCAAGTTGCCCACCCTTCTTTGGCTCAAGTTCAATGTTGTGAATGAGCGAGCCTACCGGAATGTCAGAGAGTGGAAGGTTGTTACCAACTCTGATCTCCACACCCGAGCCACTCATAAGCACATCGCCAACTTTAAGACCAAGCGGAGCGATGATGTAGCGCTTTTCGCCGTCCTTATAAGAAAGAAGGGCGATGTAAGCGGTGCGGTTTGGATCATATTCAATACCCACAACCTTGGCTGGAATGTTATCTTTATTTCTCTTAAAATCGATAACACGATATTTTTGTCTGTTTCCGCCGCCCTTATGACGAACGGTAATTCTGCCCTGAGCATTCTTTCCCGCGTGTTTCTTCTTAGGTTCAAGGAGAGACTTTTCAGGTGTTTTTTTGGTTATTTCTTCTGCGGAGAGTTTGGTGTAAAATCTTCTGCCCGCAGATGTTGGATTACTCTTTATGATAGCCATTTCTCCCTCCTAATTAAGACAAACTTTCAAAGAAGGCGATAGGTTTTGACTTTTCCGTCAAGGTGACAATGGCTTTTTTATAGTCACTTGTTTTGCCCACCGTTCTTCCCTGTCTTGTGTTTTGCGACTTTGTGCGACCTTTAACAACAACAGTGTTAACCTTTGCAACTTCCACCTTAAACATCTCTTCAACCGCCTTTGCGATTTGAATTTTATTGGCGTTTTTGTTGACAACAAAGGTATAGGTCTTATTTTCAATTCCGCTATAACTCTTTTCCGTAAGTAGCGGTCTTACGATAATTTCACTTGCTTCCATTAACTGTTTGCCTCCTCTAGGTATTTAATTGCAGATTCGGTTAAAACAAGGTTTTTGTTTGCCACAACTTCGTAGACGTTAAGTAAGGAAACATCAACTGTTTCAAGGTTAGGTATGTTGGCAACTGCCCTAAGTTCCTTATTGGTGTTGTCGGCATTTACCACCAAAACGTTACCCTTAAATTTAAAGGCGTCTAAGAATTTTTGTGCGTCCTTTGTTTTTGCTGAGTCGATTTCAAATTTGTCTAGCACTGTTATGTTCTTATCTGCAAGTTTTGCACTGAGTGCGCTTAAAAGCGCCATTCTCTTTGCTTGTTTGTTGACTTTCTTAGAAAAGTCGCGTGGCTTTGGAGCAAACACAACTCCACCGCCCGTCCATTGTGGACCCTTCGTGGAACCTTGTCTTGCGTGACCTGTTCCCTTTTGACGCCAAGGTTTTTTGGCGTGTCCTCTAACTTCACTTCTTGTCAAGGTGCTTTTTGTGCCTTGTCTTTGGTTGGCGTTATAAGCAACCACAACTTCGTGAATGAGGCCTTCGTTATACTCTACACCGAAAACGTCGTCTTTTAGTGTTTTTGTTCCAACTTCTTCGGCTTTCATATTATATACTTTAACTTTTGCCATTTTCTCGCTCCTTATCTTGCTTTCACAGACTGTCTTATGGTGAGAATGGCGCCCTTGGCACCTGGAACATTGCCCTTGATCATAAGAATATTTCTGTCTGCGTCCACTTTAACAATCTCTAAGTTTTGAATGGTCACCTTTTCGTTTCCGTACTGCCCCGGCATATTCTTATTCTTGAACACGCGAGATGGTGAGGAGTTTGCACTCATTGAACCAACCTCTCTGTGCACAGGTCCAGTACCGTGGGTCATTTTAAGGCGATGTTGATTCCATCTTTTGATAACGCCGGAAAAACCGTGCCCTTTCGTTATACCAGAAACATCAACCATGTCCTTCTCTTTGAAGATGTCTGCCTTAACTTCGCTTCCAATTTCAAGGTCGCCGTCAAGGTCGAGTTCTCTTAAAACCTTCATAGGTTCCACTTTGGCCTTGTCGAAAACGCCTTTAATTGGTTTTGTTACATTTTTAGTTTTCTTTTCAAAAGCCACAACATATGCGTTGTATCCGTCCGTTTCGGCGGTCTTTTTCTGCACAACAACATTTGGACCTGCCTCCACAACGGTAACCGGGATAACCCTTCCGTCGTCGGCAAAGACTTGTGTCATGCCAATCTTTTTTCCGATTATTGCCTTACTCACTTCTCTTTACCTCCTTACAGACTGATTTTAATCTCAACACCGGCAGGGAGTTCTAACTTAGTCAGCGCGTCGATTGCCTTGTTTGTTGGATTGTAAATGTAAATTAATCTTTTGTGGGTTTTGCTTTCAAATTGTTCTCGCGAATCTTTATCCTTGTGAGGAGAACGAATCACAGTAACCACCTCTCTGTCTGTTGGAAGTGGAATAGGCCCAGAAACCTTTGTGCCATTCTTACCAGCGGTTTCAATTATTCTTTTGCACGCTTGGTCGATAAGTTCGTGTTCATAGGCTTTAAGTTTGATACTCATTCTTTGCATTTTACTATTTTACCTCCTTGTAAACGCTTCCCGAAATGTCGCATTATTGACACGCAATCGCCCGACTATTAGAAGATTCCCACAATTCTTACCTCTAATACACGCGCCCGTGTGTGTCACGCTGTTAGACTTAAAAAAATGTCATTTCGGTCACCTCAGCATCACATGGCTGAGATTTGGTCCACACAAATTATCTTGTCACTGCTTGTTAAGTGCAAGTAACCTTGCGTTTCACCCCATAAATAACAGCAAGCATATTATAGCAAACAAAACTTTTATTGTCAACAGTTTTTCAAAATATTTTTTAAAAGTTTTAATTTTTTAAAAAGAAAAGAGGAGCTTAAATTTCTCCTCTATCTTTTTATTTTTGTAGTTCCTTTCCAACATATTTATGAGCTATATCAAGCAAAGTGTAACATTCTGGATTATAAGTATAATCTTCTCTAATAAATTCGTTTTTAAGCATCGCATCAGTAAAGCTCAAAAATTCCTCTCTTTGCTCCAATGTCAACTTTTTGCCTTCTTCAAATGGATTTTTAGAACCTTGAAATTGCTCTATGAAATCATAGCAATAAACTTGGTATTTAAAATCATCTTTGCCTTCTTTAATAGCCTTATCGATTGCATTAATTTCTCTTTCCTGCATTTCTCGACATAATTTTACCATTTTATCATAGAATTCTAAATCACCGATAAGCCTCATATTCGGATCGTAATATTTAACTTGCTCAGATTGATTGAAGTAAAATATTGGTTCGCCGTGAAGCATTTGGCTTTTTGCTGTTGTTCTAATGTATGGCTCAGCATAATACATATGTTTTTCGTCAACGGCAAAAACTTGTTTTTTCTTTGGCATTTCTGGTGCTTCAACATACTCGCCCACATTATCATCATAATGTTTCTCACCATAAGCCAATTCAATATCGGAATATACTTTTACACCATTCCTAATTTCATATCTACTATTGGCATTTAATATTACAGCCAAAGGTCCATAGCTTAGTCCATTTCTTGCATCTAATTCAACAACGCGAGGATCATCACCAAATTGAAATTTTGTCTTAGGTTTCCATGATAAAACATCATTTACACAAATCATATTTTTTCTCCTTAAAATTATTATATCATATTCAACTTATTTTTTCAAGTATTTTACTGCTCGTTTAACTCATCTTGCAAGTTTTCCACAGTAAACATATTTTTAAATTCTTTATTCTTTTTAAACAAGGTGTCAAAAGAGCCTTCATCAACAATCTTCCCTTCCTCCAAGAAGAAGATATTGTCAACATTCTTTATTGTCGATAACCTATGCGCCACAATGACAATTGTGCTTTTCCCTTTTAGATTGTCAATGCACTTTTTGATATGCTCTTGCGCAAAGTTATCTAGCGAACTTGTGCTTTCATCAAAGATGATAATGCTTGTCTGTCTTAATAGCGCTCTTGCGATGGCGAGTCGTTGTCTTTGCCCGCCAGAGAGCTTTATACCACTTTCGCCCACCACCGTGTCAATGCCATTAGGAAGAGTATCAATAAATTCTTTAAGGTAACTATCTTTAATCGCTTTCTCAATTTCTTCATCTGTTGCATTCTCTTTTGCAAGAAGTAAATTTTCTTTAATTGACATGTCGAAGATGTATGGAAACTGATTGACAAGCGAAATACTCCTTCTTAGCGTATCTTTGTCCAAAGCTTTTATATCAACTCCATCTATAAGTACCTGACCGCCGTCCGCTTCAAGCATCTTAGAAATCAAACTTAAAATAGTCGATTTTCCGCTTCCACTTTTGCCAACAAAAGCAACTGTTGTATTTGGCTTAATGGTGAAGTTTATCTTATCAAGTACTTGCGTTTCGTTTTTGAGTGTTTTAGTGATCACCTTGGTTTTCTTGTCTTTTTTAAAATCATAGTCCTTATACTTAAATATTACATCTTTAAACACTATCTCGCCCTGAACTTTGTCAAGATGAACATTACCAAATTCTTCTATGCCATACTCATTATTTTCAAAAAGCTCTCTAATTCTTCCAAGTGAATTTTTAATTGAAGCAAAAATTTCGCTTAGATTTCCAAAATAAGTAGAAAAGCTCTTTATGCTACCACGATAAGAATATATAACCATGAAGATAGCTATTGTCACCAACCCCTTTGCCATTAGGACTATACCCAAAATCAAAGTGGCAATAATTAATGCTTCCTGAAAAGCAAACTTTATTGACCTTATCACCTGATTGTTATTTCTAAGTTTATAGTTTTCCTCTATGTTTTTATTTGTCTTGTCATTTACAACCTTATGCAATTTTTCTTCCAAGCCTGAGGTCTTAATATCTTTTTCACTTTTTATTGTTTCATTGACAATAGCAACAAGATTATCGTGCGCATCAAAAGCCTTTTTTTGATTTTTGCTAAATTTTTTAATGCGAATATAATCTATAATCATGGAAACTAAAACAATGAACAATATACAAAGGCCGATGATGTAGTTAAGCACAAATATGTAAACTATAACTGCTAAAATGGAAATCATGCTAGAAATATAGTCAACAATGCTGACCATGTTATTGACAATTCTGTTAGGATCATTTACAATCCTTTCCATAAACTGCCCAGAACTATGATTGGAATAGGAACCTGAGTTAATCTTAAAGGATTGAGCCACGCAATCTAGACTCATGTCACCTATCATCCTCATGCCATACTTGTTATATAAAAAATTTAAAACACTCGATAAGGAATAATGAAGAAGCGCAACGCCAATCAACACCAAAAATATCTTTATCGCACTATCATAACTAGATAAAGTTATATCTTCTATCGCCTCTGCCGATAAAATAGGTGTAAGCACAGATAGAGCAGTTAAAAGAATAAACACGAAGATATATAAAACAACAATACCTGAATACCTTTTTAAATATTTTGATAACTTAAAGTTACTCTCGTTTTTCTTCATCCTCCCTCCCTTTTCAAATGATAATCATACAAAATTTTTAACCTTTTGTCAATAGTTAAATTGCATATAATTTTTACTTGAAAAATTAGAGTTTTTATGATATTATAATAAGTAGGAGTTTTTATGGACAATTTTGACAATGATATTAATAATTTGCAAACATTAGATTTTGAAAATCCACAGAAGTGGTTTGAGTATGCAAACACCTTATACCCATACTGCAAAACAAGCACCAGAAAATTAATTCGCCTTGCTGTGGAAAGAATAAACTCGTCCGAAATTCAAAGAATTTTAAACAGCAATTTAAATAAAAATACAGTTTTCGAAATTTACAATTATGGTATATATAATAGTAAAAGTAACGCTCTAAACGACATAAGCGTCTTTACAACATCTGATTTAAATAGAGTTATTTATTTTGTATCTGAATTGAACAATCATGGCTACAACAACATAGTTTTACAAGATGGTATGTCTATAAAAAGAGTAATTGACGCAAATGAGCGCCTGCAAGTTTGGGCAGATACAATCAATAATGCAACTTTTAATTCTTCCCCGCTTAGCCCACTTGAAAAGTATCTTTTGGCATATAAATATGTTACAAGATTTATTTATAATGATGCTGAAAACAAAACAGCTTCAAGAAGAGTAAGTTCAATATTAAATAGCAACGGAAATAATATTGTCTGTCTTGGCTATGCCGCACTACTCTCCGAACTATGTAAAAAAATTGGCATTCCTTGTGCAATTCAATATCTTGATGATGCAACAGAAAAATATGCAAGACACGCTAATGCCATGGTATATCTAAAAGATGAAAAATATCATATCAACGGAGCGTATATATCAGATCCTTGTTTTGACAGTAAACAACCAACTCGCGCGTCCAAACATATTCACGGCATGCTAAAACTAAATGACGCAGAAAAAATTTATAAAAACTTGAATATGGACATAGTAAAACCTGAGGAAACTTTCGGTATATTAACAACACTTCCAAAATATATTTCAGATTTAGAAACGAATTTGTCTAAACGCGAAAAAGAAGAAGTGGATGACATGTTTATAACTCAAAAAGATTTTTATATGCTAACAAACAACTCGTATGATATTGAAGATGTTTTGGTGGCAGATATGGTAGCAAATCATATACTGCATCCTGAGTTATCAACCGAACAACTTGGTAAATTAACAATGTCCGAGTTTACCGATGACAATGGAAAAGTTCCATATTAAACGAACAAAAATATTAAGTTTTATAGCAAAAACTCTATCGCTTTGATAGAGTTTATTTTAAAAGATAGCAAATAAAAAACACACCATATTTGGTGCGCATAACTTGGCTCCGGAGATAGGGTGAGAGCGAAACAAAAAAAACAAGCCTGTGTGCTTGTTTTTCGCTCGAACGGGCGGAGTCCTCGACCGCCCCGCCGGAACGGGCGAACCTACGACCTTGTGGTT
>CALVNE010000031.1 GCA_944349515.1 uncultured Clostridia bacterium
ACACAATTTATTGTGTTTTTGCGTTAGCAAAATTTAAAATTTAACTTGTTTAAATTTTAACATCACATAGTTTATATAAAAATTTGAAACATTAAAACATTGCAAAAAAATAATCTAAAATTGACCTGTGCAGAATAATTTTAAACATTTAAACCTTGCGTTTAATAAAATTTATAACACAAAATATAGTGTATTATGCAGTGCATACTACACCATAAATTCTAATATTGTGCTTTTATATTAAGTCACTCAATACAATAAAAAATCCTAGTTCTTCACTCTTCACTTTCTAAAAACCTACCACAACTGAAAACCGTAGGTTTTCCTTCACTAGAAGTCGACAGACTTCTCTTCACTGAATGCATCAGCATTCCTTCACTGGAAGGCTCCGCCTTCCCTTCACTCAAACGCCTTGCGTTTGTTGTCTCGCTTATATGTTTATTGTTAAGCACTGCGAGGTTGACGAGTAAAACCCCTCACCTCCAACTGCTATAACATACACTTGGTAGGTGCCGGTTCCGGAAAGGGAGTAAGAAAGTGCGTTTCCAACATCGACATCGTCTTGCGAACCATCTGGATAGGTAATTTTAAGAAGGTAACCCTCAGCAAAATTCACACTATTCCAACTTATCACATTGTCGTTGACACTCGCCTCAATCTTGTCAAGCGGAGTTACTTTCGTCCAATTAAGGTAATCCGAAAACTCGCCATTTGCGCCGTTCTCGTTGGCATACGCCACCTTAAAACGAAATTCACTCCCCGCGTTCAACAAAACCGCTTGTTCAGACAAATTCAAGGTGTTCGTATCGGAATTTATTGCCTCGCCCACCTCAACATATTCGCTGTCACTTAACACCTCAACAACAAACTGATAGTTATACTCTTCCTGATAGTCGGCAACTAGATAGAGTTCGCCCTCATAATTTTCCACGCGCAAATTGGTTGGTGTGCCTTTGATATCCGGGGTCATGAAGTAGAAGATAACAACGCCAGCAACGATAAGCAAAATGCCAACCACGCTTAAAAGAATGGCAAGTTTTTGCCAGCGTTTCCCTCTCGCCTCTTTATTTACCTTTGTTTCGCCCGCACCCACCTCGGCGATTGCCACGCTGACAACACCTTCCTTAGGCTCTTTGGCAATTTTCGGCTTATTTTCCTCATTCATATTGTTATTATAATAAAAAAATAACCCTTTTAGCAAATAAAAAACAAAATTTATAGAAATATTAAAAATGAATATTGACAATTTTACAATTGTATGCTAAAATATAGTCATAAGTTGGAGGTTATATATGAATTTAAACAACCTATCTGTGGAAAGTCAAGCAGCATTTATCTTGGCAATCGTGTTCACAATCATATCTATCGCCGGCGCAATAGTATACGCAAGGCGCCACGAAAATGCGGGAAATGTACTAAAAATTTTAACAGCAATCGTCTTCCCATTTATTGCCATTTTCTGCTGGGTATATATGCTTTTAAACATTCTTGCAGGGTTCAACATTGGCACAAGTTTCTATGCGGCATTCTTAATCACCCTCGCCTTCTTTTTGGTGGTGCTTGGCATTTACGCCCTTGTTGTTTACTTTAAAAAGCGCAAAAAAGAAAGAGAGGAAGAAAGGTTAAGAAAGGAAGAGGAAGAGAGAAAGAAGAAAGAGGCTGAATATCTCAAAAACCTTGAAAATGATGTAAACAAACTTCAAAAGAAGGTTGACGACAACGAAAAGGCAAAGGAAGCCAAAGGCGATAAAGTTGTTGATGTTGAAGTTAAAAAGACCACAAAAAATAAGAAAAATTAAGAAAAAAATTTAAAGGAGCGAAAATTCGCTCTTTTTTGTTATACAAATTCATTACACGAAATACCATAAACAAAAAATGGCACTTTTAAAGTGAATTTAAAGATTTGTATCACTTTAGAGTGTCATTTCCCTTATATGTCTATTTCACAATCAAGTTTACAAGGCGCTTTGGCACAACAATCTTTTTAACGATTTGTTTGCCCGTAAGGAGTGCGGAAATTTTCTCGTCGCCGGTGATTTTCGATATAAGTTCTTCCTCTGTTAAATTTGTTTCCACTTCCATACGCGCCACAATTTTGCTGTTGATTTGCACGGCGATTTCCACTTTTTCAAGCGAAATTTTTGCCTCGTCATATTTTGGATAGTGCTGGTTGAACACCGAATACTCTTCGCCTAACGCCTCCCAAAGTTCTTCCGCAAAGTGTGGAGTCGCTGGTGCGAGTAAGATAATTAAATCTTTCATAACCTTTTTCTTAAATTCGCCATTTTTGCCTACCATGTCGTACTTATACATGGCGTTCACAAGTTCCATAATGCGAGCAATTGCGCTGTTAAACGAGAAAGTTTCAAAGTTTTCGGCAACCTCTTTTATCGTCTTATTCAAAATGTAGTCAAGTTCCTTTTCGTTTTCGCCAAAGTTAGCGTCACCGCCACCGTCCTTCCATTTCAGCACAATGCGCTCCACCCTTTCCATAAAGGCTTTCATGTGTTTTAAGCCCTCATCATTCCAAATTCCGCCGTCCACATATTTCAGCGAGAACATCATATGAAGTCGGAGTGCGTCACTGCCGTAAGTTTTAACGTAGTCATCGGCAGTTTTTGAGGTGTTACGCTTGCTCATCTTCTTGCCGTCTGGACCAAGTACCATGCCTTGGTGGAAGAGGCGCTTAAACGGCTCGTCAAAGTCAAGGCAACCAATATCACGCAAAAATTTGGTGATAAAGCGCGAATAAAGTAGGTGCCCCGTGGCGTGCTCCACTCCGCCCACATAGCAGTCGACCGGAAGCATTTTATTGACATGGTCGCGGTTAAAAATTTCGCTGTTGTTGTGAAGAGACTCTGGATATCGAAGTTGATAGAAGGAGGAGTCCACAAAGGTGTCAAGTGTGTCCGCCTCGCGCTGAGCGTCACGCCCGCACTTCGGACATTTCACATTCATATATTCCTTGCACTTGCCGAGCGGACCTGAGCCGTCCGGCTTATAGTCGGTGATATGTGGAAGTATTACCGGCAAATCTTCCTCCGGCACAGGCACAGCACCGCAATGAGGGCAGTGAATGATAGGAATAGGGCAACCCCAATAGCGCTGTCTTGCCACCGACCAGTCGCGGAGTTTATAATTTACTTTCTTTCTGCCAGCACCCATTTTTTCAAGTTTCTCGACAATCTTAATCTTTGCATCTTCGCTCTTCATACCACTAAATTCGGCAGAGTTAACTAGTTCCCCATATTCGCAGAAAGGCAGTTCCGTGTCGGTCTTACCAACTTCGTTGATAACCTTTTTGATAGGAAGGTTGTATTTTTTCGCAAAATCATAGTCGCGCGCGTCATGCCCAGCAACACCCATAACAATACCCGTCGCGTAGGTGGCAATGACATAGTCAGCAACAAACACTGGCACCTTTTCATTTGTCAGCGGATTTATCACATAACTGCCGGTAAAACACCCCGTTTTTGGCGAAGTAGTGCTTGTGCGTGTAATTTCGTCCTTCTTTGCCGAATCCTGCACATACTTTTTAACCGCGTCCTCTCTATCCTTTGTCACAAGTTTTGAAACAAGTTCATGCTCAGGCGCAATGACAAGGAAAGTCACGCCGTAAATGGTGTCGAGTCGCGAGGTGTAAACCGTAAGTTTCTCGTCGCTGTTTTCAAGTTTAAAGTCGACCTCCGCGCCCACACTTTTGCCTATCCAATTTCTCTGCAAAATCTTGGTCTTTTCCGGCCAGTCAATCGTGTCTAGGCCCGAGAGGAGTTCCTCTGCGTACGCCGTGATTTTGAAGAACCACTGACGCATATTTTTCCTCACGATTTCGCTTCCACAACGCTCGCAAACACCGTCCACCACTTGCTCGTTGGCGATAATCGTATTGCACGAAGGGCAGAAATTGACCGGGGCTTCCTTTTGATAGGCAAGACCTTTCTTAAAAAGTTGAATAAAGAGCCACTGCGTCCACTTGTAGTAGTCCGGATTGCAAGTGATAAGTTCATACTCCCAGTTGAACATACCGCCCATTGCTTTAAGTTGCTCTTCCATGACCTTGATGTTGTGGCGCGTGCTGTCCTCTGGATGAATGCCGGTTTTTATTGCATAGTTCTCCGCAGGTAGCCCAAACGCGTCAAAGCCCATAGGTTGGAAAACGTTGTAACCTTGAAGTCTTTTAAAACGCCCAAAACTATCAGAAAGTCCAAAGTTCCACCAGTGACCTAAATGCAAACTTGCCCCACTAGGATAAGAAAACATCTCCAAAAGATAGAATTTTTTATCTAATTTCTTTTCGTCAAATCTATAAAGTTTGCTATCTTCCCAAATCTTATTCCATTTTTTCTCAATCGCAACAAAATCCATATTTTTCTCCTATTTTTTCTCTATAAGTATATATTTTACAGTTTTTATCACATATTGTCAAATAATTTTCTAAAGAGGAAAAATTAAGAAAATCAAAAATCACCTACAGGGAAGAGAAAAAAATTTGCGGAACGAATAAAAAAGTGAAAAACAAAATTTGTATATAAATTTAACATTGGTTTGTTTGAGATATAATCAATTTTTGATTTTGCGAAGTGTAGAACTGCGTTCGGCGAGCATAAATCAAAAATCAAATGGGGCACCCCAAAAATGCGTGCCATTTTTGGGGAAAAGGAGCAAACAAACGAATGGTAAGCGGTTTGACGAAAGGCAAACCGTGAAATGAAGTGCCGTTTGCGACGCCGAAGAGGACTGGGAAGAGAAACCAACGGAGTAGCGGTTAGGAAAATTTCTGTTTTCCGTGCCCGCGTTAAACGTAGTTGGTGTCCGCACCAACTTTTGTCCCTGCTATCGCCCCATCTGCGCAAGCACAGACAAGTTGTTTAAGTTTGCCCGCGCGAATATCTCCCACCGCGAACACGCCTTTAATGGATGTTTCCATAAAATCGTTTGTTATAATGTAGCCATTTTCATCAAGTTTCAAATCTTTAAAGAGCGCGGTGTTTGGCTTTTTGCCAAGTTCCACAAAGAGTGCGGAAGTTTTGATTTTTTCTTCCTTATCTCCGACTTTAAAAGTAACGCCTTCCACCATGTTCTTTCCTGTCACTTTTAAATCTTTGACAAGAGAAAGGACTTTTATCTTTTCGTTTTTGTTATGCTTTGCATATACGCTCATATCTTCGCTGTCAAGAATAGTCACCGATTTGCAAACACCCACAAGGTCCAACGCGCCTTTAATGCCACTGCCCTTTCTCGACGCCACTGCAACATCCTTATCCTTATAGAAATTTGCATCGCATACCGCACAATAACTCACTCCACGCCCTAAAAATTCATCTTCATTTGAGCCGAGTTTGTTGTAAGATAGTCCGCTTGCAATAATCACACCTTTTGCGGTATAACTCTCTTTTTTGCCAACCAAAATTTTATTTTCTGCCGAAAAATCGACATCCACAATCTCATCACTTATCGATACAACACCAAGATGTTTAATTTGCTTAATAAAATTTTCGGCAAGAGCTGCCCCAGAAACTTCGGCATAGGAAGGAAAATTCTCTATCTTTTCAATCGACCAAAGCACACCACCAAGCATCATTTCCTCAATAATTGCCACATTTTTTCCACGGCGTTTAGCATATATTGCGCTCATCATACCGCCAACGCCACCGCCCAGCACCAAAACATCAAACTCTCTCATATAAACTCCCATTTTTTAATATATCTTATTTCTAATTTCCTTAATATACTATTTAATAAAAATATTTTTTCTACATTTTTTATTAAAAATTGATTTTTTAACTCTTTATATTTTATCACAAAAAACTATAGATAAAAATAATTTTCTTATCTTATTATATCATACTCGCATAAAAAATGATAAAAAATGCCCTAAAAATCACAAAAAAATGAAAAAACACCTTATTTTTTCTAAATTTTGCTTAAATAAGATGTTTTTTATTTTAAACACAGGCAATGCCTGTTATAAATTATTCTTTTTGAAATCTTTGTATTTTGGAAAATCGGTGTCCGAGAAACTTTCGGAAAGTTTTTCAAGTAAATCTTTTTGCTGAACGCTCAAATTCTTTGGCGCTTCGCTCTTTAATGTAACAAGAAGGTCGCCATACGCCTCGCGGTTCAAAATCTTCACGCCCTTCCCTTTCAATCTCATAATTGTGCCACTCGGCGTTCGCTCTTTGATATCCAAAACAAACTTGCCCTTTGTAAGAGGTATTTCAACTTTACCACCAAGCAGTAACGTGGTGAAAGGTAGATATAGGTCATAGGACAAATCCACTCCGTCACGCTTAAAGAGTTTGTGCTTTGCCACCGTGATTTTGATGTTCAAGTCACCATTTGTGCCACGGCCGAGCGGAGCATTCCCCTCACCGCGCATTCTAACCGTCTGCCCATCATCTATGCCGGCTGGAATTTTAACGGTTATCTCCTTCTGCACACGCTTATAGCCCTTGCCAGCACAATCGGCACACTTCTCTTTGATAACCTTACCTGTTCCACCACACTTAGAGCAAGCGCCTTCTCTTATAGTTGTGCCGAACATGGTGTTTTGCTGTATTCTCACTCTACCCAAGCCCTTACAGTCTGGACAAGTGGAGAATGCCGTTCCGTTCTTTGCGCCTGTTCCAGAGCAAGCGTCACAAGTTTCCACCTTGCCAACTGTTATGGTCTTTTCCACGCCAAAAAGAGCCTCTTCAAAAGTGAGTTTCATAGCAAGATTGATGTCTTCGCCTCTCTCGTTCACGCGACTACGGCGACCTTCTCCACCGAACGCGGAAAAGATGTCGGAGAAGATATCAGAAAAGCCTCCGCCAAAACCACCAAATCCGCCACCGCCGAAGAAATCTGAGAAGCCTCCACCTTGACCACCGCTAAACTGCGGGCCATCAGCGGAACCGAATTGGTCGTAATTTGCACGCTTTTTATCATCACCCAAAACTTCATAAGCCTCGTTTATTTCCTTAAATTTTTCGGCAGCATCAGGTGCTTTGTTAAGGTCTGGGTGGTATTTTTTGGCAAGGCGACGATATGCCGACTTAATTTCATCGGCACTCGCATTCTTATCCACTCCCAAAATACTATAATAATCTTTACTTGCCATAATTTTTCCTTTTTTGTGGCACTCACCACTTTTTAATTAATCTTTTCTTTTTGCAAACTTGCATAAGTCTTTGGAATCACATTTGCAATTTCCACAAACCTATCTTCAAAATTTGAATTTGAGTTTTTAACTTCTTCAAGTTTTTCCGCCAAATT
>CALVNE010000032.1 GCA_944349515.1 uncultured Clostridia bacterium
ACAGTGCAAGCGCCAGCTATTAGATAGACAAGAATATATGAAATTAAGCCAAACTTATACTTTGAAAGATATGACATGATAGATATCTTTTTTTGTTTATTCTTTTTCATGAAATCTCCTAATTTTTATAAAATTCTTTTCGAAGGCAATAAAAAACCTTCGTTTTTCTCACACGAAGGCTCTAAAAACGGCGGAAATTTGCCAAAAAATGCAAAAATCAATAGGAAAATCTATTAGTATATTACCGCAAAAGAAAAACCATTCGTATGATATATAGTGTTGTAAACTGTTGTGTTAAGTAATTTGCTCATTTTAAATAGTTCTCCTTTTGTTAAGTTTTCTTTTAAGCTGGAACAAAAACAGCTTCTCGACTTTTTCATTATATGATATATTTTTTTATTTGTCAATATTTTTCTTTAAAAATTTATATAAGATATTAAAATTTGATAACAAAATTTAATTGATTATATATTAATTATATTACTTTAGATAATCAATATAATATTATTGCTTGCATTTGAAAGGTGTCTAGGGCGTTATAACTTTCATGTTGGTATAAAATATTTCCAAAAAATTTTTAAAAAAGTTGACAATTTTAGTTGACTTTTATTATTTTTCTGCATATAATAGTGTTAGCACTTAAAAGTCGAGAGTGCTAACAACTAGCAAACCTAGGAGTTAAAATGGAATTATCTCAAAGGAAAATCAAAATTTTAAACAGCGCGGTGGAGGAGTTTATCAAAGACTCCGCACCAATCACAAGTATGTCGGTAAAAGATAAAACGGCGCTTGATGTTTCAACGGCAACGCTTCGAAACGAACTTAACGCCTTGGAGGCCATGGGCTTTTTGAAACAACTCCACACATCTGGCGGGCGAGTGCCAACCGCGCAGGGCTATCGCTTCTATGTTGAGAATCTTCTTAGAGATGTTAAGGCAACAAATGGCGAACTTGAAGAGGTTAGGACGATTATCGAAAACCGAACGCAGAGCCTTGCCGACATGATTTCAAAGATAGCGAAAGTAATTTCAAAAGCCACAAATTATCCAACCGTTGTGATGATGAACGGCATTGAAAACTTGATTTTAACTGAGTTTAAAATCATTCCGCTGTTGGACGAAAAGTGCATGGTGCTTATCGGCACGAACTATGGCTACATTTCGGAAACCATGGACTTTTCGGCAACGCTAGAAAATTGTCACGACGCTTCGAACTACCTCACAAAGTATTTCAAAGGCGAAACTATGGGCTATCTTCTTGACAACATCGACGAATATATGCGTGGCATGAGTGGCGAGATAAAGGCGTTCCAAGGGGTGGTGAACAACATCATTAAAGGGCTTTCAAGGCTAAACAAACAAAAACTTTTGAACGTCCAAACCGACGGTATGGCTGAACTTGTGGATAAGGACGACGACATCAAAGGCACCAAAAAGATTATCAAAATGCTAAATGATAAGGACGAACTTATTGAGGTGCTTGATAAGACCGAAGATAAGATTTCCGCAGATGTGACAGAAGATTTGTCGGTAATCAAAGCGCCTATTATTGTGGGTGGCAACAAACTTGCCTCTATCGGCGTCATTGGTCCGCAGAAAATGGACTACTCGGGTATTGCTTCCGCGCTTAAAGTTGTGATTGACGAGTTGAATAATAGAGATAGAAATGGAGGGTAAATGAAACAAGATAAAGATTTAGAGAACGACCAAAAAAATTGCCAATGTGATAATGAAAAATGTCATTGCAGTGAGCACTGCGATTGCGGTGACGATTGCCACTGTGACATAAATAACAAATGTAACGATGATTGCACTTGTGAAGAAAAATGCCACTGCGGTGACGATTGCGAATGCGGAGAAAATTGCGACTGTGACGAAAATTGCGACTGCAAAAAAAATTGTAAATGTAGTGATAAGTGCGATTGCGGGGATGATTGCAATTGTGATGAAAATAACAAATGTAATGACGATTGCGACTGCAAAAAAGATAAGCACAATTGTTGCCATTGCGAGGAAGGTGAAGAAGAATGTGGGTGCGGTCACCACAAACATCACAAACATGAAAAGCGTGACGAGCCTGACTACTTAGCGCTTGCTCAGCGAATTCAAGCGGAGTTTGAAAACTACAGGCGAAGAATGCATGACCAACTTATCATAGAGCGCCAAGAGGGCGTGGTTAGTGTGATAGATGTCTTTTTGCCATGTCTCGACACATTTAAAGAGGCAAAAAAGAGCATAACCGACGAAAAAGTTTTAGAGGGCGTCAACATGATTGAAAGTAAAATTATGGATGCGCTTAATAAACTTGAAGTGGAAAAAATTGAGTCAGTTGGACAAAAATTCGACCCTAATTTCCACGATGTGATTGCGGTTATGCACAACGAAAACTATGATGACGATATCATCTTGGAGGAATACCAAGCGGGATATAAATATAAAGGAAAAGTCATAAGATATTCAAAAGTTATTGTCAATAAAAAGGAGGGAAATTAAAATGAGTAAAATTATTGGTATTGACTTAGGAACAACAAATTCTTGCGTGGCTGTTATGGAAGGCGGAAAGCCAACCGTTATCGCTAACGCAGAGGGCGACAGAACAACACCATCTGTTGTCGCATACACAAAGGACGGAGAAAGACTTGTAGGTAAAGTGGCAAAGCGTCAAGCAATTGTCAACCACGAGAACACAGTTATCTCCATTAAGCGTGAAATGGGCACGAACTATAAGGCAAAATTGAATGGTAAGGAGTATTCTCCACAGGAAATTTCTGCCATGATTTTAAGCAAACTTAAAGAGGATGCGGAAAGTTATTTAGGCGAAAAGGTGACTCAAGCGGTTATCACTGTGCCTGCATACTTCAACGATAGCCAACGTCAGGCAACAAAGGATGCTGGGCGTATTGCTGGGCTTGATGTTAAGCGCATAATCAACGAGCCAACTGCCGCTGCGCTTGCTTACGGACTTGACAAAGGCGAAAATAAGAACCAAAAGATTTTGGTCTACGACCTTGGTGGTGGAACATTCGATGTTTCCATTTTGGAAATAGGCGACAATGTGTTCGAAGTTTTGTCCACAAATGGTAACACTCGTTTAGGCGGAGATGACTTCGATAACAGAATTATCGACTTCTTAGTTGAGGAATTTAAGAACAATAATGGCGGTATGGACTTGTCGAAAGATAAACTTGCTATGCAAAGGCTTAAAGAAGCCGCAGAAAAAGCAAAGATTGACCTTTCTGCAACTCCAAAAACCACCATTTCGCTTCCATTTATCACAGCGGATGCAAATGGTCCTAAACACTTAGAGGTGGAACTCACGCGTGCAAAATTTGACGCTCTCACTGAGGATCTTGTGAAAGAAACAATCGACTGCGTGACAAAGGCACTTAAAGACGCTAACCTCACAATCGGTCAAATCGACAAGGTTATCTTGGTCGGCGGTTCGACGAGAATCCCTGCCGTTGTGGAAGCGGTTAAGAATTATACTGGCAAAGAGCCATATAAGGGCGTAAACCCAGACGAATGTGTGGCAATCGGTGCTGCTATTCAAGCGGGCGTGCTTGCTGGCGATGTGAAAGATGTGCTTCTTCTTGATGTCACACCACTTTCACTTGGTATTGAAACAATGGGCGGTATCTTCACAAAACTTATTGAAAGAAACACCACCATTCCAACAAGAAAGAGCCAAATCTTCTCAACTGCAACTGATAATCAACCAGCCGTTGACATTCACGTTCTTCAAGGCGAAAGAGAGTTTGCGGCTCAAAATAAAACCCTTGGAAGATTCCAACTTAACGATATTCCACCAGCTCCTCGTGGTATTCCACAAATCGAAGTTACTTTCGATATTGACGCTAACGGAATTGTTAAAGTTTCCGCAAAAGATTTAGGAACAAACAAGGAACAAAACATCACAATCACTGCGTCCTCTAACCTTAAAGAGGATGAAATTCAAACCGCTATCAAAGAGGCTGAACAGCACGCTGAGGAAGATAAAAAGAGAAAGGAACTTGTTGAAACAAAGAATCAGGCTGACAACCTTGTGTATAGCCTTGAAAAGTTATTAAAAGATAACGGAGATAAACTCACAGATGACGACAAGAAGAAACTTAGTGAAGCCATCGAAAAGGCTAAAAAAGACTTTGAAAGTGACGATTTAGACACCGTTAAAAAGGCGATTGATGAACTCACAAACGCTTCAAACGGCATAGTTTCAAAGATGTATCAATCCGCTCAAAATAACACAAATGGAAATGCTGGCAATAATGGCAACAACGATAACAACGGTTCTGACCCAGAAGTTGTTGTGGATGATGAGAACAAATAGTTATTAACTTTTGTAGTGCCCAAAAGTTACAAAAGACATTGGGGAGTTTCGATTCTCCCCAAACCCCTACAAACGACTTACTTTAAAAAAGTAAGCAAAATTCGTAGAGTGTTATAATAAATTCTCAAACGAAATCGCACACATTTCAATTAAAGGGAACCCGAAAAATGCTTGTCATTTTTAGGGAAAAGGAGCAAACAAGCGAATGATAAGACTTTTGGCGAAAGACAAAAGTTGAAATGAAGCGCGGTTTGTGACGCCGTCGCGACTTTAAGTGGATGAGATTTCTATAAACGACTTACTTTAAGAAAGTAAGCAAAGGCTAGAAAAATTCATTTATGTATCTATAAAAGTTACAAAAATTTAATTAGGAGTAGTTAAGTGGCAAAAGATATTAATGTTAAAGTTGACAAGCGAATAGAACTTCTAGGGGTATGTTTGAGATTGTCTTGTTATAAGGAAAAACTTCCTTCTTTGGTGATTGAACTTAAAAATTACCCTTACCTTGA
>CALVNE010000033.1 GCA_944349515.1 uncultured Clostridia bacterium
GTGTGCTTGTTTTTCGCTCGAACGGGCGGAGTCCTCGACCGCCCCGCCGGAACGGGCGAACCTACGACCTTGTGGTTGCGTCACAAACCGCGTTTCATTTCAAGTTTTGCCAAATAGCAAAACTCTTACCATTCACTTGTTTGTTCCTTTTCCCCAAAAGTACTTTATACTTTTGGGGACCCCATAAAAATATACGGTGGCTGTTAAGTTTTCTTCGAAAACACAGCGTTTCCAACGCTGTCCGCAAGGTCACAAACTTAATTAAAAAACACACCATGTTTGGTGTGCATAACTTGGCTCCGGAGAAAGGATTCGAACCTTCGACCTTGCGGTTAACAGCCGCCTGCTCCACCGCTGAGCTACTCCGGAATATCAACGGTTACTTTGTTATTTTATCAAATTGGAAGTTTAATGTCAATAATTTTACGCAAATTTTTTATTTTTTGTTAAATTTATTTAAAATCAATAATATATTATTTTTTACAAAACATCGAAAATTGCTTGTATTTCCAGCGCAATTTTGCTAAAATTAAAACATTTAGGAGAAAAATATGAATCCACAAATATTTGGCTATGAACATTTAACCTTTTTGGCAATCTTTATTGTGATAAGCGTTGTAACGCTCATTTTAATTAAAAAATACGCCAAATCAACAAAGGCGCAGGATATCATTGTGCGATGCGTTGGAGTTTTGTTGTTCGCCTGCATTTTGTGGAATAGAATTTCAATTGCAATCAATAATGGTGATGCTCTTGGTCTAATTCCAAACACTTTTTGCGGAATGAGCAGTTTGGTTTTGTCGCTTACCGTGATTTTTGGAAAGAGGAACAACGAGGTGCTTCACTTTGTTGTGTACGTCGCCTTTGTTGGCGATTTGTTGACCTTATGCTATCCAGATTTCATCGAACAAAACATATCCTTCTTCTATGGCGCAACGATATCAGGACTCCTTCATCATTCTGTTGGCTTATACCTTTGCATACTTTTGGAACTTATCCTATGGTTTGTTCCTACCTATAAAAAGTGGAAAAATCTTGTCATCGGCTTTATGGCATACATCACATTTGGCGCATTTCTGATAAATATTTTGGGATTTGGTGGTGCATTTTACATCAACGACCCTATCCTTGACGGCACCCCTCTGACAGTTTGGGTTATTGCTCCGGTGTTTGCTGTTGGATATGCAATATATATGATAGCACTTGAACTTTTGCGAAGAAGAAAAAAGAAAGCAAAGCAAGTAAGTTTCAATCAAATAATTAAAATAATTAAATCAGAGCCTTAAACAAATCAGAGCCTTAAACAAAGAAAAAGTAACTTGAAAGTCAAAGTTACTTTTTTGATTATATAAAATTTAATGTTATCAAAATCACCGCAATAAACGAAAGTATTTTTGTATTAATTACGATACAAAATTTTTATCATTATAAATTGACTTATTCAAATTTTAAAGCCAAATTTATTTATAATTTTCAAAAAACTCCAAAACCTCGTCCCAAGAGTAGACCTCTAGCACATTGTGCTTGCCCATCTTGTTTCTTTTATCTCTAAAGCACAAGCATTTTATGCCGTTGTCCATAAGTTCGTCGATGACCTTGTAGTAGTCGTCAATCATGATGTCGACGTCATTCTCTTTGCACGCCTTCACCTTGGAATCTTGACGAAAAACAATTTTGTCGTATTCAACACCGTCCTCTTTTAACCTGTGTAAAGTGCTGTCTATTTCTTCTTGCGCGCCAAAATTTCCAAAACCACGCCTTGTAATAAAGATGATGTTGTTGTTCTCTCTTAGTTTGGAAATGACCTCTTTCGCCTTTGGATAGACTGGTGCTTTTTCAAGTATTTCAATGGATAGGTTTTGAACAAAATTGTCATACTGCTCTTTTGACCAATTATATCTAGCCCCCACTCTTGGTTCGCTGTCATCTACAAGCGCCCCGCCTATCAATTTGTTATATTTTTCGCTGTAATCGCGCCACATTTTTTCCGTTTGATAGACCACTCCGTCCAAATCTACGCCTATAACCATATTTCTTCCTTTGCATAAAAAAATTTGCCCGAAAGCAAGTATATTGTAACCTATTTTGAAAGCTAATGTCAAACAAAATTGAAGAATTAAAACGCTAAGTGGCAACTTATAGCATTCATATTTTTTAGTTAGAATTTAGTATATTTTTGAGGTTTTATCCACCTCAACCGCCAGCGCTAATAAACATAACAAAAAAAGTGCAATTATCACCCAGATTTGGAAAACAATCGCCTTTTTTGTGAAAATTTTATGGTTTACTTTCGCAGTTTCATTAACAGCGCGTTGGTGTATGGCTTTAAAGTGTCAAACAGTGCCCAAACGAGTTCACTTTGCTTCCCGAAAAAATTAAGCAAAAAAAATCTACTTACTACACAACTACGCCCGTTTCGTTTTTAAATCACTTCTTGAAGCGCCCGACCTTCGATGTTCGGCAATATTAACACGCTTTTGAGAGGTGCTTTCCAGCACATTTTCGGCAGATTTTGCCAGCGTCACCACGGCGCGAAGGAAAGATTGGTTCGATTTTTCTGCCTCTTCATAGTTAAATTCTTTAAGCGGACTTTCAGATAACTTTTCCACCTCCATGGCGTTTATCTCTTTTGCCTTCTCGCCCTCTTGCATTAAAAGTGTGATGTTTTTCAAAATTTTTTCCACTTGCGTCAGCGCCTTGCCCCTTTCACCTGCCTCGCGCATAAGGTCCACAGCGCCCGCAAGTTTAATGAAAATCACGTCAAGATACGTCATGCTCGCAATGTAGGACTTGCCCAAATTCTTGTAAAGCGCCACCATGCGCGCCCTGTCTTGCTGTTGTTTTGCTGTATTCTTTGCCATCATACCCTCCTTAAGTGATATAAAGCAAATCACCTTATTGTTATCAATATATCACACATAGATATTTTTGTCAAGCATATGAAAAACAAACTTGCAATGTTTACAAAACTTAAATTTAGTGGCATGGATCCAAGCCTAAATGCCTTGACACCGCTCTCAAAATTTGATAAAATCTAGCAAATTGGAGGAATTATGAGATTTTCATATCCAGGTCGCCCGTATGACATTTTATACTGCTATAACTACAACGAGGCGGTGGAAAAAATTAAAAATTTTGAGAAATTTAGCGTGAATAATAGGAACTATTACTATCAACTTTCCAGCGCCTCTTCCTCGGGAACCTGCCCAGAGGACATCTTTCTTTTGGAGATGATTTGCAAGAACAGCGTAAACGCTAAACACACCTATTTTGTACAAATTAAGCCGAGCGAAAGCAAAAAAGATGTCTTTTATTTCGGCGCAAATTTAGAAAATCATATTTTAAAAATGCTCAACTTGTGGGGCGGAAAGATGAACGCCGAAACCCTCACCGCGTTTGGCGGTAGAAGGTTCAAGTCCTTTTTAAACGCCATACCAAAGGAAATTTTATTGAAGGACAACTTTATAAAACGCGCCAAAAAAGCGCTCTCTGCCGGGTTTAATAACCGACCTTTTAAAATTGAAGAAGCCGACCTCATCACTGACCTTGCCACCAAAAACCTTGAAAAAAGGCGCGACGCTCAAATGGAAAACAGCAATAGCGCTAGCAAAAAAGTGGCAAAATTATTGAAGGAATTAGGATAAACAAAAGAAAGACTACGTCTTTTAGTGAAGGAACGCCGATGCGTTCAGTGAAGGCGAATCACAGATTCGCAGTGAAGGAAAGACTGCGTCTTTCAGTGAAGGGAAGTCTATCGACTTCCAACGTTGGTATTTTTTTTGAGAGTATAATAAGGCAAAACTTTTAATAAATACCAAAATTGTTTGAAGCAAAAACTTACGATTTTAAATTAAAATATTTTTTTCTTTCTCTAAATTAAACCACAACTGAAAACCGTAAGGTTTTCCTTCACTGTGAACCAACGGTTCACCTTCACTGCGAGGCACTGCCTCGCCTTCACTGAATGCGCTAGCATTCCTTCACTTTTTACTTTCCGCGCACACTTACTCTCTCCGTTTCGCAAGCCCACGCATGCTTACTTGCTCGGGCTTTTTTTCTCGGGCCGACGGCTCGGGAAAATGCTTGCAAAGCAAGCGTTTGCGAAAGCAAACAGAACACTGCCTTTATTAAATAAAATTTATTTATAAAAAAGGAAAAACCAACCTCATGCGGTTGGTTCTAACATTAACCAGTCGGTGTTCATTAGAAACACGCACGCTTACTCTCTCCGTTTCGCAAGCCCACGCATGCTTACTTGCTCGGGCTTTTTTTCTCGGGCCGACGGCTCGGGAAAATGCTTGCAAAGCAAGCGTTTGCGAAAGCAAACAGAACACTGCCTTTATTAAATAAAATTTATTTATAAAAAAAGGAAAAACCAACCTCATGCGGTTGGTTCTAACATTAACCAGCAGTGTTCTATTTTCCCGGGCCGTCGCCAGCCAAGTATTTTCGACGATGAGAAGCTTAACTTCTGTGTTCGGGATGGGAACAGGTGGGACCTTCTCTCTATCGCCACTGGTTATGGTATAACTACACTTTATGTAATTACCTTATTAGTATAGCAAATCAAACTAACAAAGTCAAGCAAAAAGTGAAATTATCAAATTAAATTGAATATTGCCAAATTAAAGAAAAGGAGGATATGAAATTTCAGCAATATTCATCAGAGAAACTAGTTCTCTGACAACTACATATTTAGAAGAAAGCTTAATGCTTTTAATCCGTGATTAAGCCCTCGACCTATTAGTATCGCTCAGCTGAATGCATTACTGCACTTACACATGCGACCTATCAA
>CALVNE010000034.1 GCA_944349515.1 uncultured Clostridia bacterium
ATCACATAGTATGTATGACCATCAGTCTCACTCAAATGTGACTTCGTCACGCTTGGTTCGACTTCCGATAATATAAAGAATATTTGTTTTTGCAATTTCCTTTATTCGCTTTGTTATAGAATTCTATTGTGGTAATATAATAAAGAGGATTTAAAGGAGGAACTATGGATTTGACATATAAAAAGAAGAATTTTTATGAGGAGGCGAGTAAGAGCGAGATAAAAGCATGCTTTAAGTTTGCAGACGAATATAAGGAGTTTTTGGATAGCGCAAAAACGGAGCGAGAGGCGTGCGAGATTATCGTTGAAATGGCAAAGAAGGAAGGGTTTAAGGAGTATAAGTTTGGCGACAAGATTTTGCCACACGAGAAACGCTATTTTGTCAATCGAAATAAGAGCGTGGTTCTTTTTAGAGTTAACGAAAAGTTGGAAAATGGGCTGAGAATTTTGGGCGCGCATATAGATAGTCCGCGTATAGACCTAAAATCAAATCCTATGTATGAGAGCAACGGCTTTTGCTTTTTAAAGACGCAGTACTACGGCGGAATTAAAAAATATCAGTGGACGACGGTGCCACTTTCGCTTCACGGCGTTGTTGTTAGGAGCGACGGCACAAGCGTGAAGGTCAGCATTGGCGAAAGCGAGAACGAGCCAGTTTTTTATATCAACGACTTACTTCCGCACCTAGACCAAACGCAAATGTCAAAGAGTGGAGATAGAATCATCTCTGGCGAACAGTTGAACCTCGTCTTTGGCGGTATGCCTTGCGATGACAAAGAGGCTAGAGAGAGGATTAAGCAAAATGTTTTAAAGATTTTAAATGAAAAATATCAGATAACCGAAGAGGACTTTTTAAGCGCCGAACTTTCCGCCGTGCCAGCCATGAAGGCGCGCGATGTTGGGCTTGATAGGGCGTTTATTGCAGGCTATGGTCACGATGACCGCTCGTGTGCATATCCAGCAGTCAAAGCGCTTTTTGAGGCGAGCGACAACTCTATGGCAATCCTTGTCGACAAGGAAGAGGTGGGAAGCGAGGGCACAACAGGAATGAAGTGCAAAGTCTATGAAGATTTGCTGGAAGAAATTTGCAAAAATTTTAAGGCAAACACCAGACTTGTGCGAGCAAACTCCAAGTGTCTTTCCGCCGATGTTGGCAGTTGCTATGACCCTAATTTCTCGGATGTATTTGAGCCTAAAAATTCGGCGATTATCTCTCATGGTGTTATTCTCAAAAAGTTTTCTGGCTCTCGCGGAAAGAGTGCAGGCAGTGACGCAAGTGCCGAACTAGTTGGTATTGTCAGAAAGATATTTTCAGATAACAACATAATTTGGCAGACGGCGGACTTAGGCAAGGTGGACGCTGGCGGTGGCGGAACGATTGCAAAGTTTGTGGCGGGTCTTAACATCGACACGCTCGACGTCGGCGTGCCAGTCATCTCCATGCACGCGCCTTATGAACTCATCTCGAAAGCCGATTTATATTCCACATATCTTGCCTTCAAAGCGTTTGTTTGTGAATAGATGTGTGGTATTATGCATTGCATACTACACCATATATTGTGGTTTTTTGGTTATTAAAATTAGTATTTGAAATTAACAAAAGTCTTAAATAAGATAGATTTGAAAACAAAGGAGAGTTATGACCTATAATAAAAATAATGATTTAAATACAAATTTAATTATAAGAGCTCACGGTTTTGGCTTTATATTCTTATTTATACTATTGTCAATAATGATATTGACTGGATTAGTTGTTTTGGTTACAACATTTATATGGTTTAATAAAGAAATAAATTTAATAGAAAGCATATTAATAATTTTAGCGATATTAATAGGTATACCTTTACTAATCTTTGAAGTGGTAAATCTTTTTAAAAAAGCAAAAGTTGAATTTAATGATAATATCTTTCTCACTATTGGACAAAATAAAAAAATTTTTCCACGAATAGAACAAGACTGTAAAAATTTTATGTCATACAAATTAACATCTAAATATGCCGCACAATGTTTAGAATTTACATTTGTAGATGGTAAAAAAATTTTATTTCATACAATGCAATTTAGTAAGAAACAAAACTTACAAATTCTTAACGAAATAAAAAAACGAGGAGGATTTCCAAATCAAGAAATTAAATTTGATCATTATTATATATAGAACTTTTTAGATAGGATCAATATTTTTTCTGATGTTGAGTTTATATAATTCTAAGTAACCTTTTTGAGTCACGCGCATATAAATATTGTGTAAGGACTTTAAGGAGGTTTAAAAGATGTCTTTTTATATCAACAATACTAATGGGAATAAACCGGGGCCTATTAGTGGAAATCCTACGAATGGCATATGCGAAAAGATTTTAATCCAAACGCGAAAAATCTTTGATGCGTGCGTGTCAACGGGGACGGAAACCGGGATTGTTTTGCAGGCGACGAATTTCACGCCAGCAGACCCAACTCTTCCGCTCACTTTTCTTTCAGCGGAAACTACCGCGGGGACAACGGCGACTGTCACCGACCTTTTGGTGGAGAGGCTGGATAACGCGCCAAACTATGCCAATGTCACCATGAACATCAGCATTCCAATCACAATCACCTATCGTGACGCAAACGGTGTTATCGGCACGGCGACTTCGACCGTGACAGTGAGTAAGGCAGTTGTCTTGTTCGTGCCACAGCCATCGGCAACACCGATTGACATAACGGCAAGCGCACTATTCTCCTCGCAAATCGGCACCTTTACTTCGCCAAACATCTTCACAGTGACCGCGTGCATTCAAATCATAATCAGAGTTTCGGCGATTGTTGACGTGCTTGTGCCAAGTTACGGCTATCCATGTCTGCCACCATGCCAACAGGCGTGTGGGTCGCAATGCCCGGGCATACAAGACTTGCCAACCTATCCAACGGCAACTGCGCCGAATGTGGTCAACAGAGTGTGATATAACTTACTGTTGTAACAAAAAATAAAGCGTGCTAACAAAAATGATTGTGACAAAAACATAACAACAAAATATGACAAAGTTTGCTAATAGTAACAAAAAAGAGGACAATAAATCCTCTTTTTTTCTTTAATAGGTGAAAAATGTTTGACTTTTGGTCGGCGGGCGGTGTATCTTTAAGTTGATTGTGCTTCAATGTTTTTGCTTTTGGTGACCCCACCGGGACTCGAACCCAGAACGGCGACTTAGGAGGTCGCTGTAATATCCTGTTTTACTATGAGGTCAAACTCGGGGAAAGTATAGCACAGTTTTAATTAAAAAGCAAGCGTTTTGAGGACGAGTTGAACTTTTTGTTTAGTTTTAAGCGCAGAATTTGATTGTTTTTAATTTGTCAAAAGCGCGGAAAAGGAGAAAAGATGAAAGATTGTTTATTTTGTGAGATTATTAAAGGCAATGTGCCGTCTTACAAAATCTATGAGGACGAATATGTTTACGCCTTTTTGGATATTGCGAACGATGTGTATGGGCACACGCTGGTCGTTCCAAAAAAGCACTACGATAACATGATTGACTGCTCGGATAGGTCGCTTGGCAAAATCATGGCGAGCGTGAGAAAGATTGGTAATCATTTTGTGAATGACTGCGGTTTTGAGGGCTATAACATAATCAACAACAGCGGAAAGAGTGCTGAGCAATCGGTTATGCACCTCCACTTTCACATACTTCCGCGAAAAGAGGGCGACAAAGTTAAAGTTTGGAAAGACTTAGGCAAGCAAGAAAAGGAACTCGGGGAAATTGCCAAGGAACTTTATTTTGAAGACGAAAAGACGGACGATTTGGATTATTCCGCTTATGCCGAAGAATGCACAGTGCTTTACACTGACGGCGCGTGCTCGGGCAATCCGGGCAAGGGTGGTTACGGCGGGATTCTCATAAAGCCAAACGGCGAAGCGGAGGAATTTTCTGGCGGTGAGGACGAAACCACCAACAATCGCATGGAACTTATGGCAGTGATTGTGGGGCTCGAAAAGACGCAAAATGGCGACAAGGTGAAGGTTTACAGCGACAGCGCCTATGTGGTTAACGCTTTCAATCAAAATTGGCTGCAAAATTGGAGGCGAAACGGCTGGCGCACGGCGGGTGGTGGCGAAGTTTTAAACGTCGACCTTTGGAAGGAACTTTTCTCACTCGCTGAGGCGCGCGAGGTCACTTTCGTTAAAGTTAAGGGGCACAGCGACAACGCACTAAACAACCGTTGCGACGCTCTTGCAACGGGGTATTATAAACTGCTGGGATAGACACCAACTTCGCTTGACGGCGTAAATTTAAAAATTTTTTACATTTTTTATGCAATTTATTTTGTAAATTCTACGATTTTAGTTATAATAAAATTGTATAAAATTAATTTTTGGTTAAAATTGGCGTTTTTAACGTTGATTTAAGGGGTGGATAGATGAAAAAATTTCTATATTGCCTTTTGGTATTCCTTATTATTGGTTCCGCTGCTGGTGGCGCCGTGCTTTTCAGTAACCTCTCGTACAGCGACAACCGGGGGGGGG
>CALVNE010000035.1 GCA_944349515.1 uncultured Clostridia bacterium
AATTCATACACGAGAGAACCTGTTGATATGTCCACAATAGAGGATTATTTGACCTTTGAAACATATTTTAGTAAAAGCAAAATTCCCGCCTACACCGTGTTTCCAGACTTTACGAAATACTTACAAACAAGCACTAAAAATTTTAACTTTTCAACCGTAGAAGAAGCGTTTGATGTTTTAAAAGAAATTGTTAAAATCAATGAAAAGAAATTTGTATATTGTTATCTATCAGAGCCAGACGCAACTATGCACAACTACGGAACAGCAAGCAAAGAAGCAAAAGATATTATTAAGACCATAAACAAATTGACAGAAGAACTTGCAAATCAAAGCACGGATACACTTATCGTTGTCACACCAGACCACGGACAGACAGATATAACAAGTTATATCCCACTTTACGAAGATAAGGAACTTATGTCAACCTTAAAAACACCAATGTTTTTAGAGCCAAGAGCGACCGGAATGTTTGTTAAGAAAGAATGTGAAGAAAAATTTTTAAAGGCAATGAAAAAGTATGAAAATAAAATCGAATTGCTAAAAACAACGGATTTGATTAAAGATAATTTCTTTGGTCCAAAAACAGATAAACTTGAAATGCTTGGTGACTATATCGCAGTTGTGAAAAATGACTATGAACACATCTTATTTAAAGAAGATAGCATAAGATTTAAAGGTCATCACACAGGGCTTACAAAAAAAGAGATGATCTTGCCGCTCATTATGATAAGTAAGCAAAGGAGTTAACTATGTTTACAGTCGAAGAAAGAAAGGAAATATTAGAAAGAAAGATGATTTTAGGTCAAAAGTGGTTGAAACTTATGGCAATGCAAAGAACATTGAAACAAAACATTTTAGGCAGGTCGATACATTAGATAATGATTTTAAACTTGGCTTTGAAGAAACTGAACAAACCAAAACTCATATTAAAATGGAATTGAATAAAGAGAAATATATAGCTTATGCAAATTACACAAAGTGTGGTGTTAAAAAGGAGAAATTATGAAAACACTTATTCTATCATCAAGTTTTACAACTTATGAAACGGACGCACAAGGCAATAGAAAGGCAAGAATTATAGACAACGATAATGGCTTTTTTGATAATTTGAAAAAATGTTTAACAAGTAGAAAATGCATGGTCATCATTTCTGGCAATCCAAATAAAAAAAGAGATGGTGACCCAAATACAATAACACGACAAAGTTTTGAAATGTCTGGTATTCCGTTTGATGAATACATATATGTGGATAACGCAAATAAAGAACATATAGCGGAATATATATCTCGAGCTGATTGTGTTAATTTGTTTGGCGGGCATCTGCCAACTGCTAATAAATTCATCAACGAACTCAATCTTAAAGAATTGTTAAAAGATTACAACGGTGTGATTATTGGTGCCAGCGGTGGTGCGATGAATATGGCGGAAAAAGTTTATTGCATACCAGAGGTTGAAGGTGAACATAAAGATAAATCATTTAAGAGAATACTTAACGGATTAGGCTTGACTAACATAAATATCATTCCGCATTATAAACTTTTTGAAAAGAAAGTGTTTAGTGATAATGTTAGAATGTTAGAAGATATATTACTTCCTGATAGCAAAGAAATTCCTATGATAGCATTGCCAGATAGAAGTTATATTATTCAACAAGAAGATAAAATTGAAATTTTTGGTGAAGCATATCTTTTAAAAAATGGTAAAATAAAACAAATCAAACATTTATAGGAGAAAATATGAAAAAAGAATATAAAATTAGAAAAACTGAGCTTAAAGATGCCGAGCAACATGTTAGATTAGGTCTTTCTGTTTGGCGATGTGCTTATAAAAATATTTTCCCAGAAGAAGTTTTTATTGATAAGGAAAACAAAGCAGAAGATAAGATAAAAAACTTTGATAAAAGTATTCAAAATGACAACACGAGCTTATCTTATGTTGCTGAAAGTGAAGGCAAAATTGTTGGCTTTGTATTTGGCAGAATGCTTTCTCATTATGTGCATTTTGGCAAAATGGGATATGCTGATTTAGAAGCAATATATATCCATCCAGACTATCAAGGATTGGGAATAGGTAGCAAATTAAAACAAACCTTTATTGATTGGGCTAAATCTAATGGTGCAACCAAGTTTGTTATTGGAGTTTTAAAAGATAACCATAATGCAAGAAAAATTTATGAGAAATGGGGTGGAAAACTTGATGAATATACACAACCTTTCGTTAAATTAGGTGTTGAGTATGATGAAGTTTTTTACACTTATGACCTAACAAAAGAAAATAATTTAAAAGGAGAAAAAAATATGAGATTGATTTTAAATGGTGGTGGAAGTGGCGAAGATGTTAAGGAAAGCTATGAACTTTTTGCAAAAGAAGTGAATGGCGGAAGGGTTATGTATATCCCACTCGCTTGGAATCACGGACCTTGCGGAGAATGTATCCATTGGTTCAAAGGCGAGATGGCACCATTTGGCATAACCGATGTTGACCTTATTACCGATGCTAAACAAATCACAAAAGAAAAATTAAAAAAAGTTAGCGGTGTTTTCATTGGCGGTGGAAACACATATAAACTATTAAAATACTTAAAAGAAACGCCAGCATTTGAGAATTTGAAAGAATATATCGAAAATGGCGGTTTGGTTATGGGTTCAAGTGCGGGTGCTTTGATTTGGGGAAGAAGCATTGACAGTTGTAAAGATGATGGCTTAGGCATAAAATCCATTTGCGACCAAAATCTTGTTAATCTTCAAGATACAACAGGCTTTGATATGTTAAACGGATATAGTTTGCTTGTTCACTACAAAAAGGAAGAAGAACAAATTTCTGCAACAGAGCAAAGAGTGAAAAGGCTTTTGAAAGAAGGTTATAAACTTATTTGCTTGCCAGAAGAAACAAGTTTGTGGATTAATGACAAAGAGGCAAAAATTATCGGACCAAAGCCAGCTGAAATTTATGACGGACACGAAAAGCAAACTGTTCACACAAATGAAGATGTTTTGTGCAGATAAAAGGAACAAAAATATGATTAAACCAGAAAGATTAAAGAAAGGTGACAAAATTGCAATTGTCAGTTTGTCGAGTGGAATGATTGGCGATAAGCAGTTTATTCACAAATACTTTTTAGGAAAGAAACGACTTGAAGAAGAATTTGGACTGAAAGTTGTTGCTATGCCAAATGCTTTAAAAGGTTCGACCTATTTGTTTGAGCACCCTGAGGCGAGAGCAAAAGATATGATGGACGCCTTTAAAGACAAGTCAATCAAAGCAATAATTTGTGCAATTGGTGGAGAGGAAACTTATCGCCTGCTCCCTTATATTGACTTTGATGTTATAAAGAACAATCCTAAAATCTTTATGGGCTTTTCGGACTCAACAACAAATCATTTTATGTTATACAAAGCGGGAGTTGTATCTTTTTATGGACCTAACATAATGTGCAATTTTGGCGAGTATGGCAAGATGTTTGACTATGAGAAAAAGGCAATTTTGGATATACTTTTTGGGAATAGTGAAAATTATGAGATTAAACCAAGTGAATATTGGTGTGATGACTTTATCCCTTGGAACGAAAAGAATATCAACAAAACAAAAAGTTTAAAGAAAGACACAAAAGGATATGAACTTTTGCAAGGAAAAGGCACTGTGAAAGGCAAACTTTTGGGCGGAAATTTGGAAATGATTTCTTCAATGCTTGGCTATTTTGAAGATGATTGGTATGAAGGCGACCACGACTTAGGTGTAAACACAAAAGTTTTTGTCGATAGATATCAAATTTTTCCGTCAAAAGAAGAATGGAAAAATAAGATTTTGTTTATTGAAACAGCCGAAGTTAAGCCTACCCCAAAGTGTTTTGAAAAAATGCTTTTGACTTTGGCGGATTATGGTATAATAGAAAATATAAATGGAATGATTGTTGGAAAGCCACAAGAAGAAAAATATTATGAAGAATACAAAGAAGTGTTAAAAAGAGTGATTGGAAAATTGCGACCAGACCTACCTATTTTATACAATGTCAACTTTGGTCACGCAAGTCCAATAACAATAATTCCCTATGGAATAGAGTGCGAACTTGATTGCAAAAATAAAAAATTAACACTGACAGAAAGATGTTTGGAAGATACAAACAAAAAGGAGAAGATATGAAAAGAACAGAAGCCGAAGAATTATACGGAAAGCAAGTTATAGCCACACAACTTAT
>CALVNE010000036.1 GCA_944349515.1 uncultured Clostridia bacterium
CATCATATAAAGTAACCGGTCTAAAAATAAACTCTTGCATATCGACTCCTGCTATTTTTTGATAAATAGTGATTTTTTATTTCTTACTTAGTGCCACGGCAACGGCTAGCGAAACGGTTGCGCCAACCATTGGATTGTTGCCCATACCTATAAAGCCCATCATGGCAACGTGCGCTGGAACTGAAGAACTCCCCGCAAACTGCGCGTCACTGTGCATTCTGCCAATGGTGTCGGTCATGCCGTAACTTGCAGGACCGCAACGCATATTGTCTGGGTGCAATGTTCTTCCTGTGCCACCACCAGAAGCAACTGAGAAATATTTTTTGCCGTTCTCTACGCACCACTTTTTGTAAGTGCCAGCAACTGGATGTTGGAAACGAAGTGGGTTTGTGGAATTTCCAGTTATCGACACATCCACGCCCTCATGTTGCATGATTGCCACGCCTTCGGAAACATCGTAGGCGCCATAGATTTTAACATCTCCGCGCTCTCCAGTTGAAAATCTCTTTTCGCCCAAAATTTTAAGAGTTTGGCTGTCTCTATCAAAAATCGTGTTCACATATGTGAAACCGTTGATGCGTGCGATGATGTATGCTGCATCCTTGCCAAGTCCGTTTAAGATGACTTTAAGTGGAGTTTTTCTAATCTTGTTCGCCGTGCGCGCAATGCCCATAGCGCCTTCTGCTGCCGCGAAACTCTCGTGTCCTGCAAGGAAACAGAAACATTTTGTGTTTTCATCGAGTAGTCTTGATGCTAAATTTCCATGGCCTAAGCCTATCTTTCTTTCATCAGCAACAGAACCGATTGTGCAGTAGGCTTGAAGTCCCTCTCCGATTTTTTCGGCAGCATCGCACGCGTTTTTGCAGTTCGATTTAAGTGCAATCGCCGTGCCAAGTGCGTATGCTTCCACCGCATTGTCAAAGCAAATTGGTTGAATTTCGCGCACAATTTTCTCAACATCAACGCCGTTTTTTAAACAGAAATTTTTAGCGTCCTCAATATCTTTTAAGTTGTATTTTTTCAAAGTTTCAACCGCTCTATTCATCACACACCTCTCGGATTGACAAATTTTTTGCCTTCATTAAAGCGCCCATAGGTCTTTGTCGACTTTTCAAAAGCCTGTTTGCAGGTAAGGTTTTCATCGCTCTGCATATTTTTAAGTAGGAGTCCCAAATTTACATACTCATAGCCTATCACTTCGTCATTTTCGTCAAGCGCCATTTTTGTGATATAGCCTTCGGTTAAGTTTAAGTATCTAACACCTGTCTTTTCAGTGGAAAAGATTGTGCCCACTTGACTTGTTTTATACTTTCCTAAGTCTTCCATGGAAGCGCCTATCTCTAAGCCTCCAAGCGAGAAAGCCGACTGGCTTCTGCCATAGACAAGTTGCAAAAATAAGTTTTTCATGGCATCATTGATAGCGTCACACACAAGGTCGGTGTTGAGCGCCTCCAAAAGCGTTTTCCCGATAAGAATTTCGCCTGCCATTGCCGCTGAGTGCGTCATTCCACTGCAACCGATAGTTTCAACTAATGCCTCCTTAATTATGCCGTTTTTGACATTTAAAGTGAGTTTACAACAGCCCTGTTGTGGCGCGCACATTCCGCACCCATGCGAAAATCCAGAAATCTCTTTAATTTCCTTTGTTTGGTCCCACTTTCCCTCTTGCGGGATAGGTGATGGACCATAACCTTTCATATTTTTAACACAGTTATCCATTTCTTCTCCTTTTAAACCATACCTATTTTAACAAATTACGCCATATTTTCCAAACAAAATGCCATAAAATATTAAGATTTACTAAGGTACGTCAGCATAATGTTACCATACCTCTTTTCGTCAAAAACACTAAAATGTTGATAATTAAAAGTGTCGCCCTTATCATGCTCGCAAACAATGATTCCTTCATCGGTTAGCAAATTCCACAATTTAGGTATAATTTTTTCATAAAGCCCGCTCTTATATGGCGGGTCAAGCAAGATTAGGTCGAATTTATCCTTACATTTTTCCACAAATACTTGCGCATCGCACTTTATAACTTTCGCCTCAATTTTCATGCTCGCTAAATTTTGACGAGTCATTTGGCAACTTCGCGCGTCCTTATCCACAAACACAACTTCGCTTGCTCCACGGCTTAACGCTTCAATGCCAAGCGCCCCGGTTCCGCAAAAGAGGTCCAGCACCTTAACTCCCGGAAGAAAAAATTGCAGTTTTGTGAAAAGCGCTTGCCTGACTTTATCGGTGGTGGGGCGAATGTGCTCATACTTATTTTTTTGTAAGACTCGCCCTTTGTAAATTCCTGAATCTATTCTCATAATTCTATTATATCAAATTTGTCAATTATTCTCAAACATAAATTGCGATTTTATATTCAACCTACTGCGCGCCTTAAGCAATAATATATTTGGAATTTAGAATAATAAGTATAACAAAATTAAATTTCGCGCTTATCTAATTTAAAATCGTGCATCGCACATTCGCTAAAAGCGATACACTTTTCACACATAAAACATCACGCAAAAATTTATAAAATCACAAAAAACAATAAAAAAGACACTTTTTTTGAAAAAAATGCGATTTTTTTTGATATTTTTTAAAAAATGCGCCGTTTTTGAAAAATATTTTTCTAACAGCGCTTTTTTAATTTTTAAATTTTTACACACTCTTTCCGTTGTTGACAGCCAAATCCGCAACAACTTCGTCTGTCTCGAAAGCTTCTGCAAAAACTCCGTTTCGAACTCTCTTGCAATATTTTTCGCCACTGATATATCCATTCGCATCCATTAAAAGTTTCATTGACATGGCGAACGGAAAGGTGTCAATGTTGTATTTTTTATCCATCGCCTTTCCACTCAACTTTGCAAAAAACTTTTCTCGAGCCTCCTTGCGTCCCAAGTAGTCAAGCGTGCCCTTAAAATTATCCAATCCATATATATAGTCAACAGAAAATTCGTTCTTCATCGTTTCGCGAGGCAAGCAAATATCATAAGAACTTTTTGTCACTTCAAGATATTGCCACATATCGCTTACATCTTGCGAACGAAGATATCTTCCATAGTGGCCAATCTGCGCGTGAGCAATCGCCTGCCCAAAATCCGTCTCTCTCATACGCTCACATAGCCAGCCAAAACGCCTTAAAGTTTGCGTAACAACATCATCAAACTCGTCTTTCGTGTGCTTTTCGTTGGTATAAAAGTTTACGGTTCTGCCGTGTTCGCGCTCGTACTCCAATTCATTAAACATAGTCCACGCCCAATCCACCGCGCGATTGAGTTCTTTTGTGGTTTCAATGCCGTTAATCATAACATACACCCTGTCGTTGATATGAAGTCCGGCTATCACCTCCCATTCCTCTGGGCTTTTATAGCCCGGCTTACTCTCAATCGCCTTGGCAACGGCAACAAGGTTCTTATCCAAATCTTCCTGCTCTTCATTAAATAGATAAAATGCAAGCGCCTTCATAGAACCCCGCTTAGCAAGGTCAATCATATGCCCTCTAATTTTTACAAAGCGTTTTCTGACTTCTTTTTTGTGCCGTACAATCTTACCTGAAACAAAGTAGGCGTAATATTTAATAAACTCCTCGGTCAAATCCTCCCGCTCACAGCGCGCAAAGTTGACCCCTTTATAGTTAAGCCAATTTTTCATATATCCCCTTTACTTTATTGTAACATGAT
Source organism: uncultured Clostridia bacterium (assembly GCA_944349515.1). Lineage (GTDB taxonomy): Bacteria > Bacillota > Clostridia > Christensenellales > UBA1242 > Caccovivens. Next base: position 3,678 of record CALVNE010000036.1, read on the forward strand.
ACTTCAAATTAATCAATAGGCAAATTCAAAAATTACATTAATTTTTATTAAAAATTTAATTTTTCTCCTCCAAAGAACTACGCCCTATCATTTGCATTCACAAAAAAAATATATAGTTAAAAAATTAAGTTTTTTTAAAAAATATCAGTTTTTTCATAAAAAATCAAGTTTTTTCTAAAAATTATTTGCAAAAATGGTTTGAAAGAAAATTAAGTTTACAGTTTAAAACTTTGCATTCAAAAAACTCTAAACACGCCCTCAAGTACAAAGTAATAAGCAGACTGCGAGAGGCGCCACAATTAAACACCTTATGCAATCTGCTTTTACAAATTAAAACTTATGTTCCACAAAACCTTTCAATTTGGTGGGTTGCCGGGGGCTCGAACCCCGGACCCTTCGATTAAGAGGTGCCTTTGGAACTTCTTTTTTAGTGTCATTTTATACTAGTCAATCCCTTTAAATCCCTTATTTTCTC
>CALVNE010000037.1 GCA_944349515.1 uncultured Clostridia bacterium
TTTTACTTCCATTTCCCCCCCCCCGCATTTTCGTCGGTGGTTGGGGTGTCAACGGGTGAGGTTTCAGCAGTTGGGGTTTCAGTGGTTGGTGTTTGAATGCTGGAAGGGGTGCTGTCGCAGCCACCTAGAAGGCAGGCGCCACCGGTAAGTGTGCCTAAACAGAAAAAAATTGCAAAAATCGACAAGATAATTTTTTTCATGCTTTCTCCTTCCTATATATATTACTAAAGTTGTTGTCAATGGTGACAAAGCCACTTTGTTAACTTCATTTTGCAATATTAACCACGCAAGTTCCTTGTTGACATAAAGGGGTTCGGCAAAGCCGGGCACGCGCGCGGGAGTGCTCTGGGGCGCCTCGCCCGAGAGCGGTTTGCCCGCTGGGCAAAAAAATTTTAAGTGGGCCGGAACGGTCCGTTTAAAATTTACTCCCGCGCGCCGATGCAACCTATATATATGATACCTCAAAAATCAAAAAAACACCAAACAAAACACGCATATTTTTGAAAAAAACATATTTTTTCATTCACGCGAAAGTCACCCATTCTCGCACTCTCCAAGAAGGCGTTTAAGAAATCTCGTCGCCGGTCACCTTGTTAAGTTCGTCCTCGTCCTTCAAAAAGTCCGGAAGTTCCTCGGTTTTAAGTTCAAACTCGTTGTAAAGGCTGTCGCTTTGTGCCTCTTTAATCTCCTCCTCATTTATCACCCTGATGCGCTCTAAGAGTTGTTCGTAGTCCGGAAGGTCGGCAAGGTCTTGGAGATTAAACCTCTTTAAAAAGTTCTCAGTAGTGCCGAAGAGAAGCGGTTTGCCCACAGCATCCTTTCTTCCCACCACTTCAATCATATTTTGCTCGCTCAGCACTTGCACCGCGTAGTCACTGTTAACTCGCCTTATATCCTCAATTTCAAGTTTGGTGATAGGTTGCTTGTAGGCGATTATCGCCAAAGTTTCCAACGCCGCACGTGTCAGCGACCTTTCGCGCACTGGGTTCAGCACCTCACTGATATAATCGGCGTAATTTGGATTTGAACAAAGTTGCACCTTATTTTTGTATTTAATCACATGCACACCCTTTGCGTCGTTATACTCCTTGCAAAGTTCCTCAATCGCCTCGTCAAGTTCCTTTGGCGTTATTTCAAGTTTTTGTAAGATAAAATCCTTGTCTAGCCCGTCGCCCGAAACGAACAAAATAGATAACACAATTTCCTTTAATTCTTTTTTATTTTCCACTATCATAATCACACCTCATTTGCCGTAATCACAATTTCGCCAAAAATATGACTTTGAATAACCTTCACCGTTTGCAATTTAAGTAATTCCAAAAGCGCCAGAAAAACATTGATAAGTTCGCTTTTAGACATATCGTCCTCAAAGAGTTCTTCAAAGGTGAAGCGCTTTCTCTCTTTGGCGAAATTCCTAATGGAGATTATCTTCTCGGCAACTGTAAAGCGGTCTTTAACAATCTTTTTCGGCTCATCGTTTTTAGCAACCTTCTTTAATTCCTCTCGCGTCAAAAGTTTTGCAAAGGCGTCCAAAAGTTGTTCCAGCACCATATCCTTCATCACAATCTTCACTTTCTCGGTTTCCTTTCCCGGCACGCGATAGAATTTGTTTATGTCCTCAATTTCTTTAAGTTCCTTACCCGTTTGCTTGAAAAGTTCATACTCTTTAAGGCGCCTTAAAAGTATCGCCTCGTCGTCCTCCTCTTCGTCCACCGTCGCCTCTTGTTCCACCGGCAAAAGTTTTTTCGACTTAATCTCAATAAGCGTTGCCGCAATGGTGATAAATTCGCTCGCCCTATCCATGTCGATATTTTTTAAATCTTGCATATAGTTAAGGTACTGCTCTGTGATGTCGGCAAGTTTAACGGTGGCAATATCCATCTTCGCCTCTTTGATGAGGTGAAGTAGTAAATCCAGCGGTCCTTCAAAGTTGTCGAGTTTAAAGCGGTATTGGTCGGAAGATAAAAGCATATCCGGTTGTGCGGAATTTTGCTCAGCGGTATTTATAGCGCTCACATTGTCACTTGTCACTTCTTCCATGTGAGTATTATATCAAACCGCTAATTTTATTGCAAGCAAATGTTAAATTTAAAAAAATTAAATTTTATTTATAAGATAACAAAAAAACGTGTTAAAGTAACAAAAAGCGCGCCGAAATTTCTGATAATAGAAATCTTGACGCACATATTTATTTCAAACTTTTTCCGTTAAACCTGCGATTTTAGCCTAATTTTCTTAAATTTAACTCAAATTTACTAAAAAATACACTTTTTTTCACTTTTTTTGCAAAAATTAAGCCGATTTTTTGCGTTTTTTAAATTTTACCAATTTTCTGCAATCTTACCAAGACCGTCAAAATAGGAAGAATGTTTAATGTTTTCTTTCACCACAACATCTATCTCTTTAACGATGTTGCCGTCCTTCGTGACAATCACACTGCCAATTTTGTCTCCCGACTTTAATGGAGCCTTAACCTTTTCCGGCAACTTCAATATGGTTTCATATTTATCCTTATCGCCCTTTTTAACAACCGCGGTAAAGTTTTCGTTTGCAAACACCTCAGCCTCGTCTGCCTTGCCCTTAGTTACCGGAAGTGTACTGAGCGCCGTGTCAACGCTTACCAAGAATTTGTTTTCAAAATTCGAAAACCCATAGTTTAATAGGAGGGAAGATTCGTTAAAGCGCGTTTTGCTGTTCTCTGCACCAATTATACACGAGATAAGTCGCATATCACCCCTTTTTGCTGACGCCGTCAAACAACACCCTGCCTCATTGGTTGAACCTGTCTTTCCACCGTCGCAACCTTGAAAATATCTTATCAGTTTGTTGGTGTTGACAAGTTCGGTTTCTCTTCCCGACGGGTGCGTGAGAGTATCCATCCAAATGCTGGAATATTTGTGATAAAGGTCATGTTTTAAAATTTCGCGCATTAAAACGCAACTGTCCTTAGCGCACGAATATTGTTCCGGCGCTGGAAGCCCTGTGCAGTTTGAATAATTCGTGTCATTCATGCCAAGTTCTTTAGCACGCCTATTCATACGATTTACAAAACTTTTCTCGTTGCCGTTGAAATATTCAGCAAGCGCAACCGATGCATCGTTCGCTGACGCCACAATCACCGACTTAAGTAGGTCCTCAAAGGAATACTCAACGTATGGGTCAATAAACACCTGACTTCCACCCATGCCCGACGCATTTTCGGTGGTGGAAATCATAGTGTCAAGGCTGACATTGCCCTCCTCAAACTCTTCAAGCGCAATTAAAATTGTCATCATCTTAACCATGCTGGCAACAGGAAGATGATTGGTCGCGTCCTTTTCAAACAAAATTTCACCACTTGAGTAGTCCATAAGTAGCCCGCTTTTAGACGAAAGTTCTACATCGCTCTCAGCGTGTGCGATATGTAGTGGTGGTGTAAGTAAGAAAGAAAACGCCAAAATCAAAAGCAAAATTGAAGTAAAAATTTTTTTCATATAAACTCCTTTTCCACTATTTTTCGCAAAAGAAAGGAATTTATACAATAAATAAAGCGAGCCTCAAAAATCAAACGAGGCTCACTTAAAAATCAAACGGAAATTTTTACAAAAATATAAATAGACAAATTTTTAGAAATTCGCAAAAATACAAAAAAATACGCCATTTTTTGAAAAAAAAGTGAAAAAATGGCGTATTTTTTAGACAAATTGATATTTTTTCATAAAAAACCAATCAAATTTATTTAAAAACTTTCAAACGACAGACTTATATTATCCTTCTTTTTTAGGCTAAAACGAGTGACGTTATTAATATTAAAAAACTTGGTTTTGCCTACCTGCAAAAACTTTTCCGCTCCGAAGGAAATTAAAATTTTTTTGTAATATTCGCCGTTAAATATGCCAAGTTCTTTAAGCCCAATCTCCTTGAACGGCACGAAAGAAATTTTCTCCTTGCCCTTGACAAAGAGCGCGCGATAGGTTGTGTACTTTTCTATAAGCACCTCGTCATTATTAAAGTCCAGCCAATTTAGCCAAATTTTCTTAGGCAGAGTGTTGTTGAAATATTGGTCAAATTTTTGATTTTTGGTTTTCACCCTAAGGTCAAAAATCTCTCTATTTTTTGTGATTGCAGTTTCAAAAAGTTTATCAAACTGTCCCTTATTTTTAAGTGG
>CALVNE010000038.1 GCA_944349515.1 uncultured Clostridia bacterium
ATTCTTGAAATACGCTCCGCGGCAGGTGGCGAAGAGAGTGCGCTGTTTGGCTTGGAACTACTTAGAATGTATACTCACTACGCCGATAAAAATAGGTGGAAAACGGAAATTTTGGATATTAACGAAACCGAACTTGGTGGAATTAAGGAATGCACCGTGCTTTTTAAAGGCAAGGGCGCATACTCAAAACTTAAATACGAAAGTGGCGTGCATCGCGTTCAGCGTGTGCCAGACACCGAAAGTCAGGGGCGTATTCACACCTCAACTGCCACTGTTGCCGTCTTGCCGGAAGTGGAGGATATCGATTTTGAGATACTCGACAGCGACCTAAAAATCGATACATACCGAAGTGGTGGCGCGGGCGGTCAGCACGTCAATAAAACGGAATCCGCCATTCGAATTACGCACTTGCCAACGGGCATTGTGGTGACTTGTCAAGACGAGCGCAGTCAACTTAAAAACAAGGAAAAAGCGATGAACATTTTGCGCAGTAAACTATATGATTTTTACCGCGAACAGCGCGATAGCGAGTATGACGAAAACAGAAAAAGCCAGGTAGGGCGTGGAAACCGCAACGAGCGTATTCGAACCTACAACTATCCGCAAGGGCGGGTGACTGACCACCGAACAAACCTTTCTTCCTATGATTTAACCGGCGTTTTGAATGGAAACATAGACGAATTTATCGAGGCGATGACGCTGAAAGAAAGAGAGGAAATGCTTTCAAACCTTTAAAGCGAGGCGTTGCCTCGCAGTGAAGGAAAAACAAATATTGGGTCCCCGAAAATGACAAGCATTTTCGAGGTCCCCATATTGCCTCGCCTTCACTGAAAATCTTTGATTTTCCTTCACCACAAAATAAAAAAAACGAGGCAACCTCGTTTTTTATTTTGTTTAAATTATCTGCCAATTAAAACTCTTGCTGTGTTAATGATTGCATTAAGTGAGGAGCCACCGCCACCTTGTGTGGTGTCATCAGAGCCCTGGTAACTTTTGAACACGTTAAGATTCCACAAAATGGTTGGTAAAACAAGGTTGAAGAATAGAATCAGCACAATAGTTACAACGATCGACACGATGATGTTTATCAAACGCTTCTTAGCCTCCTCGCGTTGGTCAGAAGAATCTGCTCTCGCCATCTTCACACCAACATAAATGGCGTAAATTGCGCCACACGCACCTACCAAGATGAGTGCTATCCACAAAATCCACTCAACTGCATCTAGTAATGCTGGAAGCCAGTTTTCAGTGCCGGACAATTGGTCGCCAATTGAACCCCATGTATACATAATAACCTCCCAATAAATATTATCATTATCAAAACAAGAATTTTTATTCTTAAATTTGATTACATGCATATGATAACACATAAAAAAATATTTGGCAAATGATTTTAATAATTTTTTTAAAAATTTTATTTTTATTTTTTAATTATTTTTTGTTTATTTTTGGGCGGGCGAGTGGCGCGCCTTTTTTTTAAAGGCGCGCTGTCGGCGCGTAGCCGACAAAATTGCCCTCCATTTAGGCGGGAGGGGACAATAAAAAAAGAGGAGTGGGCAATTTTACTCGCCCGCCCCTTGAGGAGAGGATAGATTAAATGAATTGTCGAAAAGAGTTATTGCAACAGCAACCGCCCCAGTTGTTCCAATTATTCCAATTGTTGGTGCCACTTAAACCAAGTAGCAGCAAAAGCAGAATATTTGTGTTTGTGGCGAGATTAGTGTCGTTATTAGATGCCAGAACCGACAATAAAAACACCCATAAAAATTCTTGCGACATATTTTCCTCCTTTTCAACAAAACTTTCTCTAAAAAGTCAAATATTGCAAAATTCGAATGTTTGTTCATTTGACTTCTTTTTCATATGTAGGGCAAAATAATTAAAGGTGGTATGCTAATTTATATGTTTAAAAATTTCAGTTTGTTACAAGGAGGGAATATGGAAAAATTATTGCGAATAAACGAACGAAGTAAATACGAAATGATGAAATTGTTGCCAGACGATGAGTCGACAAACAAACTTGCGGGCTATTTTCAAAACTTCGCCGACCAAACAAGGATAAAAATTTTGTCTTGCCTTTCAATTATGGATATGTGTGTAAACGACCTTTCTTCTATTCTAAATATCAATCAAACCACCATTTCGCACCAACTTAAAACGCTTAAAGACCAAGACATTGTGGAGTATCGGCGCGAAGGCAAGGTGCTTATATATAGGATAAAGTCGGAGCACGTGTCGGACATGATGATGTATGCGGTAAACATGTTATAAAGTTAAGGCGAGGCATTGCCTCGCAGTGAAGGAAAACCTGCGGTTTTCAGTGAAGGAACGCTAGCGCATTCAGTGAAGGCGAACCTATGGTTCGCAGTTGTGGTAAATTTTAGAGGGGTCGGGCAAAGCCCGCCTATACGAAAATTAAAAATTGATTATAGAGAGCGTAAGAAGTGCGCTGTGAGAAGAGTGAAGGGAAGAAAGGAACGAAGAACGAAAAGTGAAGAGTGAAGAACGGTGGACGATTTTAACAAAATATATTTATCCTATAATCAATTCCACTTTAAGTCGCGACAAATCGCCAATGGAGCAAAGCAGAATGCGATTTCGTTTGGTCGCGTAATGGCGAAAACAAACGTAACGGCGATACTTTTCGAACTTGCTTCGAAAATGAGCAAAAGCGCAGTTTAAGCCAATTTGGTGTACGCACCAATTTTTCACTTTACATTTCATGAATATA
>CALVNE010000039.1 GCA_944349515.1 uncultured Clostridia bacterium
TATAAGTTCCTTCTTTGCAGGATTAGGAACCGGGTTTTTCCTAGTCGGATTGTTTAAGGTTATGTAACCGACATGATCCCTGACATCAAAAGTAATGAATTCATAGGACATTGAGTTGTCTCCTTTCACATTAGTGGCGCACGCAGGCATGATAACGTGTGCGTCAATTGACACAACGAATCCGGGATGTTAAAGTTGTAGCAATTCACAATTTGAGTATAAAGCTTATCAGTCATTAAGTAAAATACGAAAAAAATGAAAAAACTCATTGCAATTTCCTATGACATATATTTCACAAATTTAAGTTTGAATTCTTGGTTGCATTGACTAAAATAGTTTTAGGGAGTATGATTTTTATAAATCTAGAACAATTAATTGAACAAAACCGCTATTTTATGGCGCTTGCCAATTTTAGTTTTATGTGCTATTTTAAATCAGAAAACCGTAAAAAATGAGTGAAAACCACCCGCAGTCAGAGCCTTTGACCAGCGCGGTATAGTAGAAAATACCGCACAGAAGCGAGTAAGCCGATGTGTATTTGTTCATCGACACATGTGCGATGATAAGAACGGGGTGAATCAGGTGAACTTCAATAAACTAAGGTATGTCATTGTTGTAGCTCAAGAAAAAAGCATTACAAAAGCTGCAAAAAAGCTTTATATTTCCCAGCCGTCTCTCAGCCAGTGCATAAGGTCAATAGAAGAAGATATAGGCACAGAGCTGTTTATAAGAAGCAAATCAAGCATAAGTTTGACCCCTGCAGGAGAAGCATATGTCGAGTGGGCGAAGGCAACAATAGAATCTGCAAAGCAACTAGAAAGCCGTTTGAACAAGATCAAAAGCGGAGCTCATCGACAGCTTGACATAGGAGCATCATGGCAGAGAAGCGCAGCGTTACTGCCAGAGCCGATAGACCGCTTCTATACAAAAGTACCGAATTGCAATATACGTATCCATGAGGATTTGAACGTAAATCTTCTCGAATTTTTAAAAAATGATGTCATAGATATGGAAATCGGCGTGCCAAACCCAGATACCGTACACTACATGTCTGTGCCGCTGTTTCAAGAGCGGTTTCTGCTCGCTGCGAGCAAAGAAGTGCAGATACCGTGCACAGAGGCTACGCCTTTCCCGTGCACGGATACGGACGTGATCAGAGGAAAGCCGGTTGTCATTTTACAAGAGCACATGTATTTGGGACGGGTGTTCCGCCAGCTTCTGACGGATCTGAACTATATACCACTGAAAATAACGGAATGCCACAATATAGAGACGCTGCACAAGCTTGTAGCTAAAAACGCGGGAGTGTCGCTGTTGCCGGAGGTCAGCGTTTCTCTGAGAACCTTACCTGATGTGAACTATTACACGCTGTCGGATGAAAACATGGGGCGCACAGTCGCGGCCGTGTATAAAAAAGGATCGAATAAAGTGGACGATATTTTGAAGTTTATTGATTGCCTTAAAGAGTATTTGAAGACATGCCACTATCCATTTAATGTAAGTTAAACTGTTGCTTTCTGACAATCTGTGAAAGAATGTTTGTGCAAGATACTCAATGATTGTCGACGTATTGTCAATCTCCTATTGATAACATATAGATTTACGTATTTGCCGAAACTAAACATGTATGATATTTTAAACTTAGCATGTATGATATTTTTTCAACATGCTAAGTTTTCTATTTTGTATGCAAACTGAAGGGAGACAGACGTATGAAGACCAGAATAACTGAATTGTTCGGAATCAAGTATCCGATTATACAGAGCGGCATGCAATGGCTGGCCAGCGCGGAACTCGCTGCGGCGGTGTCCAGAGCAGGCGGCCTTGGCATAATAAGCGCTACAAGATTTATGGACAACAAGCAGGGTCTGCTTGACGAATTTGCAAAAGCACGCAGTCTGTCGGAAGGAAAGCCTTTTGGTGTAAATATTTCCATGCTGCCGCACAAAGACTATTCTGACTGCACCGTAATGTTCTTTGAGACTGCATATGAGGCACGCGTGCCGGTTATTGAGACTTCTGGCCGCAACCCCGCAGAGTACATAAAGATGGTGCGAGAATGGGAAAAGGCTGACGGACGAGACAACGACGAACAGCGAATCAAGATTATTCACAAATGCCCGTCTGTGCGCCATGCGCTTTCGGCGCAGCGTGCCGGAGCTGACGCAGTGACTATAGTCGGATTTGAATGTGCAGGACATCCCGGACTGGATGATGTGTCGACGATGGCTCTTATACCTGTCGCAAAAGATAAGCTGAGCATTCCTGTAGTTGCAGGCGGCGGCATTTGCGATCGCAGAACCTTTACCGCAGCGATGGCATTAGGCGCCGACGGCGTTATCATGGGAACCCGCTTCGTGGCTACAAAGGAGTGCGAGATCCATGAAAACTGGAAACAGCTTATACTTGACTCGAATGAAACCGACACCATGGTTGTGCAGAGGGCTGTGCGCAACGCTAACCGTGTTTGGAAGGGAAGCGATACGGCCAAGTGGACACTTGAGACTGAGCAGAGCTGGGATCCGAATGCTGACCATGGCGGAAAGCAGCTTATTGACGTGCTGTTGACCAGGATAAGCGGAAAAATCCAGCGTGTGCACTATGTTGACGGCGACATAAACGGCTGCCTGTTTCCTATTGGACTTTGTGTTGGTCAAATACATGACGTAAAAACTATACCTGAGATATTTGAAGATAT
>CALVNE010000040.1 GCA_944349515.1 uncultured Clostridia bacterium
ATTCCTTATTATTGGTTCCGCTGCTGGTGGCGCCGTGCTTTTCAGTAACCTCTCGTACAGCGACAACCGGGGGGGGGATTTTAACACCCCGCAAAACAGCATAACCGCCACCGCACCAGATAACTCCGACTTTTGGATAACGTCAGGTAACTATGCCGACGCCTTCGCCGGCGGAAGTGGCACTGAGTCCGACCCTTACCAAATCGAAACAGCCGCACAACTTGCAAGGCTTGCATATTTAATAAACACCTCTTCTACAAATTCTACATATCGCAGTTTATATTATAAACAAACCGCCAATATCGACCTATCTGCGCATTATTGGCCTGGTATAGGTAGTGGTGAAACTTACTATTTTTCTGGCATATATGACGGTGGTGGATTTACGATTACTGGTTTATTCACGAGAGCGGGTTCTACTACCACGTATTCATATCAGGGATTATTTGGATATATATATGGCACAAGCAGTTTATATGCAGAGGTTCATGATGTCACGATTTCTGGCTCTGAAATTCAAGGTTATGAATATATAGGAGCAATTGCGGGATTCACTAGGTATGCCTACATATATAATTGTGCAAACTTAAGTCCAATAGTTGCTAGTGGCATTTTTTCAGGCGGTATTATTGGTTATAATTATAGTCTCGGATTGGTACGAGTGTATAACTGCTACAATACGGGCAATGTAAGTGGTTTAGGCAATGTAGGAGGTATTGCGGGATTCTCTAATCAATACATCTACAACTGCTATAACACCGGGGATATAACGGGAGGAAGTTCTGGTTGCACTGGCGGAATTGTAGGAAGGATAGGATATGGTAGCGTTTATAGTTGCTATAATTTAGGCACAGTGCAAGGAACTTCGGAGGATACTGGTGGTATTGCAGGTCGTAATGATTATTCGCTCTATAATTGTTATAATAGAGGTGATGTATATGGATACTCTTATGTTGGCGGTATAACAGGTTGGGATTCGGGATATAGTTCTCGTCACGCGTCTATTCGTGTATGTTATAATACTGGAACCGTTAATGGATCAACGCAAGTAGGCGGCATTGCGGGACATATTGATGCTACAATCTCTTCTTACAGTTTTGTGACAAACTGTGTTAATTTAGGAGCAATAGAAACAAGTTCAACAAGCAGAGGCGCGATTGTAGGTTATATTGACGATTCATCAAATTATGGCGGAAAAGTATCGTATTGTTATTGGGGTGGAGATTGCACGCTGGCCTCGGCATATGGAACAAATAATGGTTCGGTCTCAAACTGTGGCACTTGCACAGTAGAAAATGCAAAAGATCAATCTTGGTACCCGCCAGGTTGGGATTTTGAAAATACTTGGACGATTATTGACGGGGTGAATGATGGGTACCCGGTTTTGGAGGCTACTCTTCAAATCACTGTTACATATAATAACAACTTTACACCAAGTGAAACTATTTCCGAAACGAAGGTTGGTAGCGGGGCAAGTTTTACTATTGAAAATTACGATTTATTTGTCAGGACAGGACATAATCTCACTCATTGGAACACGAGTCCGACGGGGGCGGGCGTAAATTACTATGCGGGTGATGTGTATGCTGGCGGGGCGAGTTTGACGTTGTACGCGCAGTGGGAGCCGGCGGTGTATCGAATTGAGTTGAACGCGAATGACGGGGCGGGCGGACTGAGCGCGATGTATGTGAAATACAACACCGGGTTCTATTCGAATAGCACGGCGACGGCGGGGCTTAGTTCGCTGTCGGATAGCAACTTGCCGACGCGGGCGGGATACACACTACTTGGTTTCTACACGGCGAACAGCACCTCGTCCACTTGCTTAATTTCGGTTACCACCAACTCCTCAGGCGTGCGCACCGGCACCTTTGCCGACGCGTTCACAACAACCTATTTTACCGCTCCGGCGACCCTCTACGCGCGGTGGGAGGCGAACAACCCGGCGTACTATGACGAAGAGGGCGGATATTGGTACATCGAGAACGGGCGTATGCCACAGACGCGGGTCACCGACGCCGTTACAATCTCTGCACTTAACGCGAATTGGAGTACATTGGAAAAAGGTTCTACTTATGTTATGGGACCAATGGGAGATATGGTGGCGAAAATTTATGAAGGAAAAGAATACTGCACATATAATGACGTGTATTATCATGTTGAGCCGATAAAGTGGAGGTTGACTTCAAGTGCGAGTCAAACGGTGGGCTACGGAACAACAACCGCTACTTATGCTATCATGGATACCATTGTCTACGTTGGGCGGTATTCCGTCACCGAGATAGGCGCGGGTGACGGTTATCAAGATGTTTGCATTGATTACATTAAAGAGAGTTATTTGTCTGAAACCTATTTGGCGAGTGATACAAAAAGTATGCCAACTTTTGGCACAGGGGCGAGTTTGAATGGCGCATCACAAAGTTTCACTAACACCGTGTTCGTGTCCTCGCGCGAGGAAATTATGGCAGTTGCAGGGACGTATCAAATCAAGTTTTCTGACTTTGTAATGGATTTTATGACTTCTTTTAAGGGGACAGTGCCTCTCTACTATACCCGCGACCTCGGCACAAACTATAACTATATCATTTGCCTTACCGAGGACGGAGAGGTTGTTCAGCGTCAACCAGACCAAATTTACAACCAACTCGGCGTGCAGTTTACGATTAAGGTGTCGGAGTATGCCTGTGTCGAAAGATAAACAAAACTTTTGTTTATCTTTCGAGTGAAGGAACGCTATCGCGTTCAGTGAAGGGAAA
>CALVNE010000041.1 GCA_944349515.1 uncultured Clostridia bacterium
CAGCCCGGTGATCTCATTTTCTTCTGGCACACCTATGATGCGCCCAACCCCAACGGCGTGACCCATGTGGGTATCTATGTGGGCAACGGGCAAATGATTCACTGCGGCGATCCCATTTCCTACGCGAATATCAATAGTAGCTATTGGCAGCAGCATTATTACGGGATGGGCCGTTTGCCTTAATTTTTACAACTTTTTATAGAATGGAGCGTGATACATGAAAATCGGTTTAATCGACGTGGATTCCCATAACTGGCCGAACCTGTGCCTGATGAAGCTGTCCGCCTTACATAAGGCGCGGGGCGACAGCGTAGCGCGGTGGACCCCGGAGGGCCGGTATGACCTCGTTTACAAGAGCCGGGTGTTCACCGATGCCTACTCCAAGGATACGATTGCCGTTACCAACGCAGACGAAATCATCTGCGGCGGAACAGGTTACGGACCCGGCCCAAACCTTCCGGACGAGGTGGAGCATATCCGCCCGGACTATACCATCTATCCGCAGTTTCCCGACACCGCCTACGGCTTCCTAAGCCGTGGTTGTCCAAGGGGCTGCGGATTTTGCATCGTTTCCGGCAAGGAGGGCCGGCGGAGCGTCCGGGTTGCCGACCTCTCGGAGTTTTGGGACGGACAGAGAGAGATCAAGCTGCTGGATGCGAACCTCCTGGCCTGCCCCGACCATGAGCATCTGATCTTACAGCTTGCGGAGAGCCGCGCATGGGTGGATTTCTCCCAAGGGCTGGACATCCGGCTCATTACACCGGACAACGCGGCCCTGTTAAACCGGGTCAAGACCAAGGCAGTGCATTTTGCCTGGGACGATCCCAATATTGACCTGACGCCGTATTTTCGCCGCTTTTTGGAGCTGACCAACATCAAAAGCGGCCGCAGGCGGCGTGTCTATGTTCTAACCAACTTCGGCAGCACCCATGAGCAGGACCTTTACCGGGTGAACACACTGCGGGGCCTGGGCTATGACCCCTATGTGATGATCTATGACCGCCCCAGCGCGCCGCCGATCACCCGTCAGCTCCAACGCTGGGTGAACAACAAGCGTATATTCTATACGGTACCGGACTTTGCCGACTACATTCCAGGCAGGTTGGGGGGTGAAGGAGGTGCGTGAGACCATGGAAACAAAAAAGGAAAAGTTGCGGGCCGAGCTGCTGCGGGCGAAGGAAAAGGCCAGCGAGTGGACTGCCCGCGCCCGTGACATTGAGCGGCAGATCACAGAATGTGAAAATACGGAAATTTTACAGGTGGTACGGAGCGTTGCCGCAACCCCGGAGGAATTGCGCGAAGTGCTGAGTATGATCCGAGCGGCGAACGGGAAGGAAAATCCCTCAAATAATCTTGGAAAGGAAAATTGAGCCTATGACAGGAAGAAAAATCTTGCATCGCATGGCGGCTTTGCTGCTGTGCGCTTTTTTGTGTCTTGGGATGGCGCTGTCCACGATGGCCGTGGCCTATGCCACCGACCAGGAACAGCCCGCCTCCAGCGTTGCCATTGAGATTATGCTGCCCGCCGATTGGGCCAGTGTCAGCGCCGCCGCCAAGGTCTGTGTTACGGACCAGACGGGCAGCGGCTTTGCCTCGGTAGAAGTGAGAATTGACCGGGGCGGCAGTTGGCGCGACATTACCGCCAGCCTGGAGCAGCGACAGGATCGCTACTACGGTGTGGTGGACATTACTGATAACTGCACCGTCTATGTCCGCGTCACCGGCCACGACGGAGAAGTGTATGAGAACTCCCGGTATATGGAGTGCTTTGACCGAACCCCGCCCACGGTGCGGACCAGCATCAGCGGGAACGCCTTGCGGGTGGAGGCCAGCGACGACCTCTCCGGCGTGGCGCAGATCACCGTGAATGGGAAAGGATACGCCGATCTGAGCGGCGGGACGCTGGAGGTGCCGCTGAAGGACCTGGGGACCGCTGAGAAGATTTCCGTCCAGGCGGCAGACCGCGCGGGGAATAAGTCGCAGACGGCCCAGGTGACGAACCCCAATTACCAGGCGCCATCCGGTAGCGTGGATTCGGATGCAGCAGTCCAGAAGCCTGTGGCCATTACTCCGGTGAAAACGCCTGATACGGCTTTCACGCCTTCCACCTCCAGCCCTGCGGCCTCCACGACTACGCCTCTCGATGGAACAAACAGCGCGGTCACGGACCCGAACGATGAGGCGGTGGCAAATTCTTTCACACCGGATGGCCAGGGAACGGTTGTGGACAATGTGACCGATGCGGACAGCAAGGAATTTTTCACCTTCACCACCCCCGGCGAGAACACCTTTTATCTGGTGATCGACAGGGACCGGGAAAGTGAAAACGTATATTTCCTCAATGCCGTTACGGAATCTGACCTTTATGCACTGGCGGAGAAGGACGAGGAGCAGGAGACGCCGGATGTGTCCGCCATCCCTGACCCGGAGCCGGTCTGCAACTGCGTAGACAAGTGCGTTTCCGGCGCGGTCAATACTGAGTGCCCCGTCTGTGTCCTGTCTCTGGATGACTGCGCCGGAAAGGCTGCTGCCGCTGACATGGAGGCGGACCAGGAGCCGGATCAGCCGGAAGATGGCGGCAATGGCACCATCATCCTGGTAGTGATCGCGGCGCTGGCTGTCGGCGGGGTTGGTTATTATCTGAAAATCTACAAGCCCAAGCACGACCTGGATGCTGCGGAGGATTTTGACGATCTGACTGGCGAGGACGAGGAAACGGTCAATGAGGATGAGGACGAGCCGACACCCCGGCGCAGCTATAATACAGAGCCGGAGGAACCGGACTATCCAGACGGTTACGGTTACGAGGAACCGGAGGACGAAAAATGACCCGGTTTACCGACAGCCCCTATGAACGCATGATGACACAAAACCACCTGTCAGGGCGGGAGGCGCTGCTGCCTCCCGCCCCTCCTACTGACAGCCCATGCTGCGGCTGCCCCTATGGCCGGGATGCACCGTGCCTGGGCATCTGCTACCGAAAACTGATGAAAAGGGGTGACGTACACGCAGTTAGTAATCGCTGAAAAGCCAAGCGTTGCAATGTCTTTGTCGAAGATACTGGGGGCCGGGAGCCGGAAGGACGGCTATGTAGAAGGAAACGGCTGTTTGGTGAGCTGGTGTGTGGGCCATCTGGTAGAACTGGCCCCGGCTGACGCCTACGACCCCCGCTACTCCAAATGGGCCTACGACGATCTCCCCATCGTCCCCGACCCGTGGCAGTTTCAAGTGCTACCGGATACCAAAAAACAGTTCCATATCCTGCGCCAGCTGCTGGACCGGGATGATGTGGAGACGGTGGTCTGCGCCACGGATGCCGGGCGGGAGGGCGAGCTGATCTTCCGACTGACCTATCACCTCTGTGGCTGTACCAAGCCGGTCAAGCGGCTATGGATTTCTTCTATGGAGGAATCCGCTATCCGTAGAGGCTTTGACAACCTGATAGACGGCAAACAATACGATAACCTCTATGCCGCCGCCCTATGCCGCGCCAAGGCGGACTGGCTCATTGGTATCAACGGGACCAGGCTGTTCACCTGCGTTTATAGAGGTAAGACGCTGAACGTGGGCCGGGTGATGACGCCTACTCTCACGTTGCTGGCAGAGCGGGAGGCCGCTATTGGGAGCTTCAAGAAGGAAAAATTCTACACAGTGGAGCTGGATCTGCGGACGTTTCGCGCCGTCAGCGGTAAATTTAATTCCAAGACGGACGCAGAAGCGTTGCGGTCCGCCTGCCTGGGCAGGACCGCCGTTGTGCGGTCCGTGGAACGGAAGGAGAACGCCGAGCGCCCTCCAAAGCTCTATGATCTGACCACACTCCAACGGGAAGCCAACCGCCTGTTCGACTACACCGCCCAGCAAACCCTTGATTATCTCCAGAGCCTCTATGAAAAACGGCTGGCAACTTACCCACGGACGGACAGCCGGTATCTGACGGAGGATATGGCGGAGGGCCTGCCGATGCTGTGTTCCACCGTGGCCCAGGCACTCCCCTTCATGAAGGGTCAGCCTCTCCCGGTGGACGCCGCCCGGGTGGTGGACAGCAGCAAGGTGTCTGACCACCACGCCGTCATTCCCACGGCGGAGATCGCCGATGCCGACCTTCAAGCCCTGCCTACCGGGGAGCGGAATATCCTCTGCATGATCGCCGCCCGTCTGCTGTGCGCCGTGGGTGAACCCCATAGTTATGCGGAAACCGTGGTCACGCTGGAATGTGGCGGCGCTTCTTTTGCCGCCAAGGGGCGCACAGTGATTGCGGAGGGTTGGAGAGGAACCGAAAAGGCGTTTCTCTCCACGGTGAAGCAGAAATCGAAGAAACAGGATGAACCGCCCCCGGCGATCCCGGTACTGACGGAGGGACAGAGGTTGGAGGATGCGGACGCGATTTTGAAACAGGGTACGACGTCACCCCCGGCCCACTTCACCGAGGATACGCTGCTTTCCGCCATGGAACACGCCAGCGCGGAGGATTTCGCCAAACTAGAGGGTGTGGAGCGCACGGGCCTTGGAACGCCCGCCACCCGCGCCGCCACCATCGAAAAGTTGGTGCGTTCCGGCTTTGTGGAGCGGAATAAAAAGCAGCTTGTTCCCACGGAAAAAGGACTGGCCCTGGTACGGGTCATGCCGGATCAGCTGAGGTCCGCCAAGCTGACAGCGGAGTGGGAGGAACGGTTGGGGGCGGTGGAGCGCGGGGAGCTGGCCCCGGAGTATTTCATGGCCGGGATCATCGCAATGCTCAACGAGTTGGTCAGATCCTACCGGAACGTGGCTGCCGAACCCGCCACCGCTTTGTCGCGCTCCGGGCGGACAGTGATCGGCAAATGCCCCCGCTGCGGCAAAAACGTGGTGGAGGGCAAAAAGAGCTTTTACTGCGAGGGCTACCATGATACCCCCTCCTGCGGTTTTGCGCTATGGAAGAATGACCGTTTCTTTACCAATAAGCGAAAGGAATTGACGAAGAATATCGCCGCTTCTCTCTTGAAAAATGGGCGTGTGGCTGTCAAGGGCCTGTTTTCGGAAAAGAAGGGCGTTTTCTATGACGCCACTGTCGTACTGGATGATGACGGTGGCAAATACGTCCGGTTCAAGCTGGAATTTGACAACAAAAATGCGAAAGGAAAGTGATGTATGGAATATAAATTTGATCACCGCCTAAAATACCTGCTCACCATCAGCGGCGTGGAGCGCGGAGAGTTGGCCCGCTATTTGGGTGTACCAATCCCCATGGTGAGCCGCTGGCTCAACGGTATCAGCGTCCCCAATGTGTACCAGCTTCAGGAGCTCGCCCACTTCTTCGGGATGCCCTATGACTGGTTTCTGGAGGACGGGGACAGCAGCCCCAACGTAGACGATCTGTCCGCGAAGCTGGGGCTGTCCCCGGAGACGGTGAGCATGCTGTTGGAGTTGGTGTCGGAAGGCGGCAATGAGGCGGTTTTGGAGGCTGTGGACAATACCCTCTGTGCGGCGCTGGCTGTCATTGACGGTGTGTTTGAGGACCTTAACCGCTACACTGATAAGGTGATCGTGGGTATGGAGGAAAGCGGAAAATGAAAAGGGCGGATTTTTTTGCCTCCATGCACACCGCCGCTCCCGGGTCTACCCCGGAGGCAGTACAGAAAATGATTGACTTTGCCGTTGAGCGTGTTCAGCAGGAGCAGTATGCCAACTTCACGCCGTCCATTGACCAGCAGGCCAGCGTAGAGCGGTGGCTGGACACCCTTTGCGGGGGCGTTTACGCTGTGCGGGCAGAGTTCGGCCCGGAGCTGGCAGGGAAACTGGTCAGCCTGGGCCTGGACAACTGCGGTCTCTATCCTGGCGAAATGCTGCAAGCGGCGGCGTGCCTGCGAGATGGCGGCACCGCTGAAACCATCCTTCAGAAGATCAGCACAGGCGAGATCGAAAGCCAGCAGCCCTTTTTCCCCGTGCCTGTCCACCCACTGACAGAGCGAGACTGCGGCCCGGACATCCTGATTCGGGAGCGGGAGGTCCCCTGCGGTATGGGAAACCAGCGGATGGAACAGGGCTTTGTTCTGTGGAATGGTACAGTGCTGCTGGAAAGCGAGCGGGAGGACAGCGGCTGCTATAAGGCTGGCGCTGGTATGGACGGGATGTATTTGCGGATACCAGAGCTTTACCGGCCTGTCTATACGGATGATGGACAGCTGTGGGCGTTCCGGCAGGTCCGGCCTGCGCCGGAGAACTACTTGGCTACCACTGAAATGAGCGTGGAGCGCAACTACAACCAGATTGACGGCATCATCAACAACGAGGCCCCCAAGCCTTCCCTGCTGGACAATCTGCGCCAGTGTCAGGAGGCGGCGGAGAAGGGCGGGACCACTCCCACTAAATCTCCCAGCGACCTGGAACGGTGACGCCCATGAAGCTGACCAATATTGAGAAAGAAACGGTGATCAACTTCAACGAGGCAGAGCGCACAGCCAGCGTCTATACCCACAATGAGGCTTTGAAACGCCAACTTTTGGAGCTGTGCCGAACCCACCCGGAGCAGGTGCGTCAGACTGCGGCCAACGCCTGGGGCGGGCTGACCTTTGAGCTGCCTAAGAAGTGGCTGCGGGTGACGCCGCCCCGTGTCCTTACCCCAGCGCAGCGGGCGGTGCTGGACAGGATAAACCAGAGCAAGCGGGGCGCCTGACGTCTACCCGTGCCCGGAGGGGACCGCCGATCCTCTCCGGGCCTTTCTATACTGAAAAGAGGAGGTTTTCATGGCAAGCACAATAAAATTGACATCAGAGTTGGCCAGCCGGACCACTCATGACGTGACGCAGAGTGCGGAAAGTTGGAAACGCTATTTGGACACGGCGGCCCGTCTCCATAAATATCGTTTTGATGAACAGCTTCTGATCTATGCCCAGCGCCCGGACGCCACCGCTTGCGCCGAAATGGAGCTGTGGAACAATATCATGCGGCGCTGGGTCAAGCCCAAGTCTACGGGCATCGCCCTCATCTCCAGAGACGGGAGGGGCAAGCCCAAGCTGCGGTACGTCTACGATATAGCGGACACCCGGCCCGTCCGTGGCGCGAAGATGCCCTACCTGTGGGAAGTTACCCAGGCGAAGCATGATGCCATCCGGGAAGCTCTGGAACGGCAGTACGGCCCCTCCGGGGAAATGGACTTCGGCAATCAGCTCATGGAACAGGCTAGACGTGCCGTCAACGCTGTATACCGGGATGATCTGACTGACCTCGCCTATGACACAAAAGACAGTCTGCTGGAGGAGCTGGATGATCTCAATTTAGAAGTGCGCTATAGAAACCTCCTGACCGCCAGCGTCCAGTACACCGTCCTGACCCGCTGCGGGCTGGACCCGTCCGACTATCTGGAGGACGAGGACCTGCGGGGCATCAGCGAGTTTTCTACACCCGCCGTCCTCCACTACCTGGGCGACGCTACCAGCACGGTTTCTATGGAGCTGCTGGAAGAGATCAGCCGCGCCGTCAAGACCTATGATCGGGAGCAGGCGAAAAATGAGCAAAATATTTCTGAAAATACTCTTGCAAAATCGCCGGTGATCCCCTATACTAAGGGCGAGGAAGAATTTAGCACTGTAAAGCGCGAAAGCGCAGAAAGGAGTATCAACCATGCTGGAGCTGACATACAAGCGGGCGGGAGATTATCTGATCCCGGACCTGGAAGTGGACGGGGCGGAAGAACTGGACGAGATGCCACTGGGCAAGTACGGGATGCTGCGGGAGACATTTCTGGAGCGGCATCACCATGGGAAGTACACCTCGATGCTGCTGACCGGGCGGCTGTGCCCCCATCTGCGGGAGATAGACCGGCAGGCGCAGGAGCAAGTGGACCGGATAGTAGCCGAACTGAAGAAACGGGGCGGCGTGGACGAGGCGATGAAAGCACGCGACCAGATGGGCTGGGTGCAGGCGGTCAACAGCTTCACAGCCCAGGCGGAGGAAATGGTGCTGGCGGAGATCGTCTACAAGTAAATCAGGAACAGAGTGAAGCGGCGGGCGAACAGCCCGCCGCTTCTGCGTCTGCGGGGCCTGACCTCTCTCTGTTCAGTCTGTTCCCCACAGTGGAAGAACAGATAGAGACGATTGCCCAGGTCCAGGCGGAAGAACGGCAGAGGATTCAGCAGGATACGCCCGTCCCATCCGGCTTGGTGCCAGCTGCGGTCATTCGCCGTGCCCTCACCAGTGGCGGCAACGAGAACCACAGCATTGAGCATATCGTGGCCTTCTTCCAGAAGGGACCTGCCGAAGCCGACGCCGCCTCCTTCATGGCGGAGAAATTTGGCAAGGGTGGCAAGGGCGTGAAGATCGCGGGGCGGGACTACGCCCTGTGGTTTGACAGCGAGGGATTCCGCATCGCGCCGGGGCGGTCCGCCTTTGGCCCCGGCAGTACCCTCGTTTCCTGGGAGGACGCCGCTGCCATGACGGCCGGCCTTCTGCGGGACGGGATGTTTGCCACCCAGGAGAAGATTGACGCCGCCCCGGACAATGAGGTCAGGGAGCTGGCGGAAAAGCTCTGGTATCTGCGCCAGGATTTCAGTGACAGCGCAAAAGAGCAAAATCTTTTACCCACGATCTCCAGGCATTATCTTGGCAAAGGTTTCCCGGAGGATACCAGGGACATTGCGGAGCTGCTGAAAAGGCCGGATTCCAGGCAGAAGATCATGCGGGAATTGACCGCCTTTTGGGATATAGATGGCAGACCGCACTCCAACCTCCTGCGGTTTGCCCGGCTCCATGACCCGCAAAAACTATACGAAAGCATTTATGTCCTGTTCTCGGTCAAAGAGCAATATCGGGCGGCAGAGGGCTTTGCGCCGGTGAGCGCCAGTTTTATCACCGAGGACGAGATTGACCAGCTTCTCATGCGCGGCAGCAATGTGTCCGAAGGGAAAATACGTATTTTTTCCTACTTTATGCAGGGCCATGACGAGAAGGAGTGCGCCGCTTTTCTCAAAAATGAGTATGGCGAAGGCGGATTTTGTTATAGTGGTTATCACGAAAACCACAACAGCAAGGGGATTCAATTTACCCGTGAGGATGAAGCATCCGGCTACAGCGGCTATGATACGATCCGTCTGAATTGGAACCAGGCACAGAAACGTATCCGGGACCTAATCGGCAAAGGACGTTACCTCAACAGCCAGGAACAGGCGTATCTTCCCATTTACGAGAAGTTGACCCTGGCCCGGAAACTTTATGCGTTCCGGTATTATGACCCCAATTCCTCCCGGACCTATCCCCACGAGTGGGACTTTGATGCGGCGCAGCGGGATATCCTGCCCCTGCTGAATGACCCGGAGAAGTCGGCGGCGCTGTATGCGGATATGGTTAAGGCACTGGCCGCTGTTTCACCTGATGATAGTGCCTACGAACAGATGGAGTCCGCTCTGCAAGACATGGGCGCGTTTATCCGGGGGGAATATTCTCTGTTCTCCCCGCTCCCGGAATCTGTCCTGGCCGAGGAGCGCCAGAACAGGCAGACTAAAAATCAGGCGAAACGCGCCGCCAGAAGGGCGGTTCGGGAGGGTGCCGCTGCCCAGGCAGACCAGGAATCCCAGCCGGAACCGGAGGACAGGCTGGCAGCGGCGGCCCGTGCGTTGGCGAAAAAGATGCAGCCGGGGATGGCGGAAAACGAGGATGGGCAGCTCAATCTGTTCAGTATGCTATCCCCAGCCGCCCAGGAGCCGGAATCGCCAGCCCCCAAGCCGCCGGAGCAGCCGTCCCCCAAACGGTATGCAGTTGTGGGGACAATTCGCTCTCCCGAATTAGAGGCGGAACGCCAGCGGAACATCCGGGATGAGAAAAAGAAGGCCGCTACCCGGTACGACCTTGGCTATGGCCACCTGGGCAACGGCCTGACGGTCTGGAACCGTCTGGAGGAAGAACACGGCGATTATAAGACTGTGGCGCACATCGCGCCTGACAGGGCTGTGACCTTCTATGATAAGGATATGCCGGAGGTCATCAAGGCGGAAATTCGGAAGATCGCCATGACTTCGGAAATGAGTATTTCCGCCACGCAGGATGCCCCGGTGTTCTCCACTCCGCCCCAAGTACCGGAGCAGGAGCGCACCTCTGCCGTGACCTCCTTTGCGGACTACAACGACGTCAAGGAAGCCAACCCGGACGGCATTGTTCTGTATCAGGTAGGCGACTTCTTTGAACTATTTGGTGAGGACGCCAAAAACGCCGCCGACCTACTGGACCTGACCCTGACTACCCGCCCCGTTGACGGCGCTGGACGTGTGGAAATGTGTGGTTTCCCCACCCATTCCCTGGAGCGTTATGTGGAAAAGCTGCGGGACAGTTATGATGTGATCCTCGCGCCCGTTGATGCACAGACCGGGGAACGCAGGACGTATCGCTTGAACGCTGTCACGCGGGAGCGCATACCGGACCCCGCCCAATCCAGGCAGGAGCAAGGCGCAGCGGATACTGGCCGCGATGAGGCGCAAATGCAGACAGGCTCGGTTGCTATTACTGTCCCCAATTATGAAGCCACGGTTACAGCGGAGGAAGCGCCGCTGTTGGCAAGGCTTATGGCAGATAGGAAGATTGAAACCGCGCAGTTTGTCCACGGCAACGGCAGCGTTACCTACAGCTTTTCGGCGGCTGACCGGGATGCAGTCGAACAGTTGATCGCCAAGCTAAGAGCGGAGCTATCCAATGCTGTCAGAGCCGCAGCCCAGCCCAAAAAGGCGGGACGGACGCGGCCGGAGCTGAACTATCGCACTTTTGAGAAGTTGTTCCCGGAGGTCGCAAGCGGCGAGTACCGTTATCTGGAGATGGAATCCGGGCCGGGCATGATGCCCCTTCATCTGGAGTGGATTGCCGAGGACGAGATTGCTGTCAGCCACACCTACCTTCTGAACGGCGACGCCATGCGCGACCCAGAAATGACCTTCCGCATTGACCGGGAAAGGGGGACGCTGGAACCGTTGACCTTTCAGCAGGACGGGTTCCCCCAGCGATATCAGGTGGTCTATCCTGAGCCCGGCAAATGGAGGCCAAAACTACGAAACAGTCTAAATAGTTTCACCCAGCAGTGGTTCAAAAATATACAACAGCAGGATTATCACAAGCGCAGGGCCATCATTGTCCGCGACGGTGAGGATGTTGACCTAACCTTTGGCAAAGACGGCAGACTGGCGGATACCGCCCCGGGTCATTCGGAGCCGGAACAGGCGGAGGCTGGTACGGTGATACCCCCGGCACCGGAGAAGGTGCCGGACCCCACCGGGGCGGGTGCCCTGGTGGCGCAAGAAGCCGCCGATACCATCCCCGCCGAACCCGTCCTTACGCCAAACGCGGAAGAATATCTCGACCTAAAAGCGCGGTACCCGGATAAGCTGGTGGGCGTCCAAGTGGGAAGCTATATGCTTTTCTATGGCAAGGACGCCGAGGAAGCAGCCCCCGCCTTGGGAACGGAAGTGCTGACACGGGAGATTCCCGGCCTGGGTGAAACCGCCGTGACCGGATATACCGGCGCATGGCAGGCGGCGCTTAAAAAGCTACTGGAACATGGTCAAAGTGTGGTGTTGGCGCAGCCTGACGCAGAACGGGGCCCGGATGCTCCCTATGCGATCATCAAGGAGCGGGACGCAGCGGACTATATCCCCTTGGGTATGGAGTTGACCATTGACGGGCGGCGCATGAAGATCGACAGCGTGGACTTCCAGGCCGGCACCGTCAGTATGCTGGACATGGATATGAAGGGCTGGTTCCCCATTTTCCGCTCTGAGCCGATCTCCTTTGTGCGGGAGGTTGTGGAAGAAGCCCAGCGGAGCGAGAAGCACATCACCGCTGAGATGGCCTCCCTGGAGAACGCGGCGGAGCAGGCCGCTGAGGCCATGCAGGAACCTCCCGCTGCTGACGCGCAGGCAGAACCGGAGCAGGTGGACCTGGACGGAGGCAAAATCGTCCCAACCCCTACGTCCCCAACGCCTACGGCATCTAGGATTACGGGCGTCTACAACGCCGGGGCTTTTGATGTGGTCCTGGAGGAAATGCGCTTTGGCCCGGAACAGCACAATTTCCATATCACCGATGATAATTTGGGCGCGGGCGGCGAGAAAACGAAATATCAATACAATGTGACGGCCATCCGTACCTTGAAGCAGATCGAGGCGGAGGGCCGTCTTGCCACACCGGAGGAGCAGGAAGTCCTCTCCCGCTATGTGGGCTGGGGCGGTCTTGCCCATGCGTTTGACCCGAAGGACCCCAAGTGGCAGAAAGAGTACACCGAGCTAAAAGAGCTGCTGACCCCGGAAGAATACAGGTCAGCCCAAGCCACCGTACTGAACGCCCACTACACCAGTCCCACCGTTATCAAGGCCATGTATCAGGCGGTGGAAAACATGGGCTTCCAGCCAGGGACCGTATTGGAGCCGTCCATGGGTATCGGAAACTTTTTCGGCCTCCTGCCGGAATCCATGTCCGGGGCGAACCTGTACGGCGTGGAACTGGATGATTTAACCGGGCGGATCGCTAAGCAACTGTATCAAAAAGCGGATATTACCATATCCGGTTTTGAAAAGACCGACCGGCGTGACTTCTATGATCTGGCCGTGGGCAACGTCCCCTTTGGCAATTACTCTGTCAACGACCCTGCCTACAATAAGCTGAAATTCAGTATCCACAACTATTTCTTTGCCAAAGCCCTGGACCAGGTAAGGCCGGGCGGCATCGTGGCTTTTGTCACCAGCCGCTACACAATGGACGCGAAAGACACCACTGTGCGGAAGTATCTGGCCGAACGGGCTGACCTGCTGGGTGCCATCCGCCTGCCCAACAGCGCCTTCAAGGCCAATGCGGGGACAGAAGTGGTGTCGGATATTATTTTTCTGCAAAAGCGGGATCGGCCCTCGGTGGAAGAACCGGAGTGGGTGCGGACCGGCCAGAGCGAGGACGGCTTTACGCTCAATCAGTATTTTTTGAATCACCCGGAGATGGTGCTGGGAGAGCTTGTGTCTGAAAGCACGCAATATGCGCTTCAAGATTATACCGTCGCGCCCATTCCTGGCGCAGACCTGTCCCAGCAGCTTGCCCAAGCAATCCAGAATCTTGCCCCCCCTGACCGGAAGCTGCTGGCTATGGACGCACCGGAACAGGGGGAGGAAAAGGCTGCGGAGAGCATCCCAGCTGATCCGTCTGTGCGGAACTTCAGCTACGCGCTACATAATGGAAAGCTGTATTTCCGTGAAAACTCCCGTATGAAGCCCATGGAATTAGGCAAAACGGTGGAAGATCGCATCAAGGGCATGATCGCCATTCGGGACTGTACCCGGAGGCTGATAGACCTGCAAATGCAAAACGTCAGTGACGATGAACTCCGGGCGGCGCAGGCTGAGCTCAATCAGCTCTATGACGGCTTCACTGGCAAATACGGACTACTAAACAGCCGGGGCAATAAGCTGGCCTTTGAACAGGATTCCTCTTACCCGCTTCTGTGCTCCCTGGAAATACTGGATGATGAGGGCAATCTGGAGCGCAAAGCGGACATGTTCACCAAGCGCACAATCCAGAACCGACAGGCAGTCACCAGCGTGGACACAGCGGTGGAGGCCCTGGCAGTTTCCATAGGAGAAAAAGCCTGCGTAGATCTGGAGTACATGGCTGACCTGATGGGCGGGCCTGACCACATCCTGCAGATTGTAGAGGATTTGAAGGATATCATCTTCAAAGACCCCGCCACAGGCCCCTTCGATTTGGCCCTGGGCGGTGAAAACTGGCAACGGGGCTGGCAGACGGCGGACGAATACCTCTCCGGCGATGTGCGGCGCAAGCTCCAACGGGCGCGCCTTGCCGCTGAAGAAAATCCTGAGTTTGCCATCAACGTGGAGAAGTTGGAACAAATACAGCCCAAGGATCTGACGGCCTCAGAGATCAGTGTCCGTATCGGCGCGTCATGGATTGACCAGAAATACTACCAGCAATTTATGTATGACCTGCTGCAAACACCTTGGCGGCTGCGCGGCAATAAAATCAAGCTGCTCTACTCCGATGCTACCGGCGAATGGCGGGTGCTGAACAAGGGGGCGGACAGCAAGGATAATGTCAAAGTCCATACAACCTACGGCACAAAGCGCGCCAATGCCTATGAAATTTTCGAGGACGCCCTTAACCAGAGGGATGTGCGGATATTTGACAAAAAGTGGGTAGACGGAAAGGAAACCCGGGTCCTCAATGAGAAACAGACCGTGATTGCCCAGCAGAAGCAGGAAGCCATCTGTGAGGCATTCAAAGATTGGATATTCAAAGACCCGGAACGCCGGGAGACACTGTGTAAGAAGTACAATGCGCTGTTTAACAACATTCGCCCCCGCGAGTACGACGGCTCCCACATCCGCTTCTCGGGCATGACGCCTGAGATCAGCCTGCGGCCCCACCAGAAAAACGCCGTGGCCCATATCCTCTATGGAAAGAACACCTTGCTGGCCCACTGTGTCGGCGCGGGCAAAACCTTTGAAATGATTGCTGCGGCTATGGAGAGCAAACGGCTGGGCCTGAGCCAAAAATCCCTGTTCGTCGTCCCCAACCACCTGACGGAGCAGTGGGGCGGCGATTTTCTGCGTCTGTATCCCGGCGCGAAGGTGCTGGTGGCTACCAAGAAAGACTTTGAGCCAGCCCACCGCAAGAAATTCTGCGCCCGTATCGCCACCGGCGACTATGACGCGGTAATTATCGGACACTCCCAGTTTGAGAAGATTCCCCTCTCTCCGGAGCGGCAAAAGGCCATCATTGAGGATCAGATTGACGAAACCGTTGCCGCCATTGCCGACGCGAAGGAGAACAGCGGAGAGCGTTACACCATCAAGCAGATGGAAAAAACGAAGAAAAATTTGGAAGTAAAGCTGGAGAAACTGGCGGCGCAAGACAAGAAAGACAGCGTAGTAACGTTTGAGGAACTGGGCATTGACCGCCTGTTTGTGGACGAAGCGCATAGTTTTAAGAATTTGTTCCTCCACACAAAAATGAGAAACGTGGCGGGTATCGCACAGACAGACGCGCAAAAATCCAGCGATATGTTTGGCAAGTGCCGCTACATGGACGAGATCACCGGGGGCCGGGGCGTAACGTTTGCCACCGGAACTCCTGTGAGCAATTCCATGGTAGAGCTCTATACCATGATGCGCTATCTCCAATTTGATACGTTGGTGGAAAATGGGCACCGGCATTTCGATTCCTGGGCGGCGGACTTTGGCGAAAAGGTCACGGCCATGGAGTTAAAACCGGAGGGGACGGGGTTTCGGTCCAAGACCCGGTTTGCGAAATTCTACAATCTGCCGGAGCTGATCAGCATTTGGAAGGAAGCCGCTGACATTCAGACGGCGGACATGCTGAAGCTCCCTGTGCCGGAGGCTGAGTACATCACGGTTACTACGGAGCCCAGCGAATTTCAGCAGAAAATGGTGGCGGAGCTGGGCGACCGGGCCGAGGATGTACGGAACCGTAAGGTCGATCCAAGCGTGGACAATATGCTGCGGATCACATCGGATGGCCGCAAATTGGCCCTGGACCAGCGGTTACAGAATCCGCTCTTGCCAGACGATCCAGACAGCAAGGTAAATGCCTGCGTGAAAAATATTTTCCAGGTTTGGAAGGAAAGCGAGAAAATCCGTGGTACGCAATTAGTATTCTGTGACCTGTCTACGCCGAAGGGGGATGGTAAATTTAATGTCTATGACGATATAAAAACGAAGCTGGTCGCCCAGGGAGTCCCTGCGGAACAGATCGCTTTTATCCATGACGCCGGCACGGAGGCGCAAAAGGCAGAATTGTTCGCCAAGGTGCGGAAGGGGCAGGTGCGCGTCCTGATCGGCAGCACACAAAAAATGGGGGCTGGCACCAACGTCCAGAACCGCATTGTGGCGTCTCACGACCTGGACTGCCCATGGCGTCCCGTGGATTTGGAGCAGCGGGCGGGCCGTTCCCTGCGGCAGGGCAACATGAATCAGAAAGTCAAAATGTACCGCTATGTCACCAAGGGGACCTTTGACGCCTATAACTGGGGGCTGGTGGAGAGCAAGCAGAAATTTATCGGGCAGATTATGACCGGAAAATCCCCCGCCCGCTCTGTCGAGGACGTGGACGCCACCGCCCTCTCCTACGCCGAGGTCAAGGCCCTGGCTACCGGCGATGACCGTATCCGGGAGAAAATGGACCTGGACGTGCAGGTAGCGAAGCTGAAAATGCTGAAAGCGAACCACACCGCACAGCAGTACGAAATGCAGGACAAGGCTCTGAAATACTATCCGCAAAAGATCGCGGAGACGAAGCTGTTTATAGAGGCACTGAGTAAGGATCTCCCCGTGGTGCAGGCCCATCCGGTCAAGGATGATGCGTTTTCCATGACTGTCATGGGCCAGACCTACACGGAGCGGAAAGAAGCGGGCGAGGCCATTATTAAAGCGTGTATGCTGATGAGTGACCCGGAGAAGCCCATGGACGTAGGCGAGTACCGTGGTTTTCCCATGCAGCTTCACTGTGACGGTTCCAAGTTTAGAATTACGATGAAGCAGAATTTAACCTACACGGCGGAATTGGCTGATGACCCGGTGGGCAACGTAACCCGTATCAACAATGCCCTGGAAGGTATGGAAGATAAAATCAAAGCCCATGAGGCGCGGCTGGTTACGCTGGCGGGAGAGTTGAAGAATGCGCAGGATGAGGCGGAGCGGCCATTCCCCAAGGAGGATGAATTGCGGCAGAAGTCCGCCCGTCTGGCCCAGCTCAACCGGGAATTGGAGAAGCCCAAGAGCCGTATGGCGGAACAATCCCAAGATGATGAGGCTCAGTGGGATTCAGAGAACGGCGATGTCCCGGCGCGGGACGCTTCCGAACCGTCAATCCCACGGGGGAATAAGCCTTCCATCCGGGCGGCGTTGAGAAGCTATACACCGCCCGCCCCGGTGCTTGCCGGGCCGGAAAAAAGCAATTACCGGGAGGCGGCGCTATGAGAAGGAGCGAGGGCCGCACGGTGGGGCTGTACACAAAGGTGTCCCCGGAGGAAAAGGAGGTGATCGACCGGAAGATGGCCCTCCTGGGAACTGCCAACCTGCGGGCATATCTCAGAAAAATGGCGGTGGACGGTTATATCGTTCAGTTGGACATGTCCAGCGTAGTGGAACTGGTGAAGCTCCTGCGCTCCATTTCCAGCAATGTCAACCAGATCGCCCAACGTTGCAACAGCACCCATAACCTCTACGCCCAGGACGTGGAAGATCTGCGCCAGGGCTACAATCGCTCCTGGGCTGCTGTCAATGAACTGCTGAAGAAGTTTGAATCGCTGTGACTGAGGGGCGGCGGGAACGTTTTTGAATGTTCCCGCCGCTGATTTTTTGCAACATTGAAACTAGGAATCTAATATGATATAGTTTTAATAGTATATCAAGCTCTTCTTTATATAATGTGTGGAGAGGGGAACAATGGTGTGGCATACGTTTATTTCAACGGGGAGAGATACTTCCCCGTAAGGGATTTCGACAATGACATGATTGATTTATTTAACAACCGTTCCTCATTTTATGAAGTCGATGAATTGATGGCAATACCTATAGCAGCATTAAATAATAAAGGGTATATGACTGATATGAGTTGTTCGGGACACGGTGTGGGTGATTTTTGCTGTAAAGTTGCAGATGAGGATAGTATTAACAAATTTAAAAAAGAAAGTAGCCTAATTACAGTACAGTATAGCAGTGAGTATGAAGCCGATTTTATGTGCTGGGTCGGTGAACAGTATACAGAGAGCTTCATTCTTTTTACAAAACCAGAGAAATTCCAAAATCTCCCGGCAGGGTGGCAATATAAGTATAATCGGCTGAGCTGTGACTTCACTCCGAGTAATAATCCCATGTCCGTTTATAGACAGTCAGCGACTGCCCTAGAGGCACTCATGGAATGGATAGATGCGTTGCCAAATCGCAATGGGGAAAATAATATATAGAATCAATTTTGGTACTTCATGTTGCAGCATGTAGCCTAGCTCTTTAGTGAGCTGCTGAACGCAGAATTTCTTCGCCTTGTCAAAGCTGTCTACGGTGAGCTTCCGCCGGTTGTCCAACCAGTCTAGCATCGACTGGAATGTTTCCAGCTTCATGGGCTTGGGGTTTGGAGGAATGCTTGTATCTCTCCGGCATATCCAGCCGCTAGAACCAGGTTTCTTCGGTAGGGTGGATATGGGTGAAAGAACCAAATATTTAGTGGTGATGGGGTATACTGAAGAAAAATGGATAAAGAAGAGGTCTGTTGCAAAATGAAATTCCGAACAATTAGCTCAAAGAAAAAAGTTGCTAAAAACCGTCTAAACCGAGGTTTTCAGCAACTTTTTCGATGTGTCAACTTTTGTATAGACTTGAAAGCGGTATTCTGTAACAGGCCCTTTCGTAGGTATATTCTATTTTCAACATAACAGTGATTACTCGTCAAGCAAGGACAAATAGCGTTCCTTTCTCGCGTCCAGTTCCCGCAGCTTTTTCCTCTGGAGCCAACGTTTATAATGTGAGATCAGGAAATTATCTTTTGCAAAGAATGGCATAGCGCCTTGTATTGTGGAGATGACTGCAAGGAAGAAGCAGATGTATTTAGCCCACGATATAACATTTTCAGAATTCACAGCAAAGGACCAGTATGAAGCAAGGATAAAGGCTACCGCAATCACAGTGCAGGCGATTTTAATACCTCGCACCCCGCTCTTTTCTTTGGCAGCAAACTCCAGTTCGACTTCCGCTTCAGCTTGTTGACACGCCCGGTTCTTTGCTTTTTCTTTTTGCGCTTTCATTTCCGCTTTGTGCTGTTTCTTCGCATCGTTGCGAGCGTCGGCAACCCATTGATCGTGAACTCTATGGCATATTTCCTCAATCACGCTTCCGTTCAGATTGCTGGGCTCACCACATGTCAAGACCATCAGTTCGCGTTTGGCAAACATATCCACTCTCATCAATGCTGCCTCATCATCTTTGATCTTGCCTTGCCGCTCCAGATGTTCCAGGAGGTCAAAGTAGGCGTCCATCAATTCCCTGGATGGCGTGATCGCAGCCAACACATTTTCCAGGAGTCGCATCTGCGGCAGCGTGTTGCTTTTCTCAAAGTCCTTGAGCCAAGCCATCACACAAAGATCATCACTTGTGATCGCGATGGGAAATCCAAAATCGTAGGAAGCTTCCTGAATGTACTCTCTCGCTGCGGCTACC
Organism: uncultured Clostridia bacterium; assembly: GCA_944349515.1. Lineage (GTDB taxonomy): Bacteria > Bacillota > Clostridia > Christensenellales > UBA1242 > Caccovivens. Next base: position 19,185 of record CALVNE010000041.1, read on the forward strand.
AGGATCGGATTATGCGTAACAAACACCGCTTTACATCTTTCGATATAATCATATTTTCTTCCTTTTCTTATCCGGCTGACTGTGTTGATCGCAGTCAGGTCATCTTTCAAGGTGGAGCGATTATAGGATGGTTTCAGAGACAAAATGATATCCCGGAGCCTCTCATCATCCAATAAACCGGCGCATCCCCCCGATGCCTGGAACTTATCCAAATAATCTGAGGGCGATCCACTTTCGATTCCGGCCTCTGCAAGTTGGCCCCCAAAATTTTTTTGACAATATTCGACCATCGTATAAGAGTGCCCATGTGTGTCAAAATATTCGAGTGTATAGTTTGAAGGCCGTTTGGACTTTGAAACCAACGACTGCTTATAGGCTTCCAAAATACTATTGACTTCGTCAATATTGTAGGTGAAACACGCCAATTTTGCTCCGTTCTTTTTCAAACTCTCTACCATTTTTTGTACACTACTGTTCTCTTCATCAGTCTTGTATCCCAGAAACGCCAACAGCAGCGGAGTATCCAGGAAAAACATCACATCCTTGAACGACGATGTTGTGACATTTGGATTTTCTGCCTGCAAGTATAAGGCTGTGGTGATAAAATATCCCTTTACCAACTCAACGAGGTAATCAAACAAGAGAGACTTGCGTTCATATTGCTTCAAAATGAATCGAGCAATAAAATAATCCATCTCATTGCTCTCTGCTTTCATTTGCCGCAGATCATCAACAGAGAGAACAATGGAGCCACCTTGCCTTTCAAAGAAGGACAGAAGGAACCGCTCGACCTCTTCCTGGGCATAGTCCACCCGCTTACACGCCCGACACTCGTTCAAAAAATCAGTCAGTGAACTTGTAACGGCATCAGAGTGCTCTTTGCACACCAACCTGTTAGCGTAGAACTTCTCATTTTTCTCTGAAAGAGATCTGACGAGAACATACCGTTTATTCTTTTTTTCAATAATGCGTTGAGCATTTGTCGTTTTAGATGACGATTCCCGGGCTAAGATCCGATTGATGACCGCAATCTGGATCGAACGATACCCGAATTCTTCTTCCATATACTTGCAGATGCTTAGGATATCAATTTCAGCACCCACCTTCGTTGTGTTCCCAACAGCATATAAAACAAACGGACGGATCAAGTCAAGCAAGTCCTGCCTGTTTGTCTGCCACAGCGCATAGAGCATTGCTAAGCTGATAATCGCATTTCGGTTCATGATATCTATCCTCATTCTTCCATTTTTCTTCATTTTACCACACTTCTCCTTCATAAACAATAATTTCTATTGGCTTGAGTATAGATACCAGTGTTAGGGTCGGGAGAAATTAACCATTTTGGGCCGGGAGAAAATCGCCAATCTCGGCCGGACGAAAATCGCCAATCT
>CALVNE010000042.1 GCA_944349515.1 uncultured Clostridia bacterium
TTGTTCCCCTTGGAGAGCTGGTCTTTGAGCATATCCGAATATTCCTCCCGGATGGTATTAAAAGCGTCCTCCTGGTCGGGAATATGGATAGAGCGGCGCTGTTCCTCTATGTCGGCGGGCTGATTGAGGAAAGAAAACTGGACACGAATAGAACTGTCAAAATAGTTCAAAAAATCACACCAGTTTTCAAAGATCAGATTTTTGTCCTCGTTCTGCGCCAGTTGGTAGTTGATGTCATAGAATTGCACCTGCTTGGTGAAATACCGCTCCGAAACAACGCAGATGCCGTCCCGGCACATCTCCTGGTAAGGGATGGTCTGCTGGGCGGTGCGGGGAATTTTGCCGTCCCTCTTGGCCTTCTGGACGGATGCGGACAGCCGCCGCTTCTGCATAGCCGTGAGCTTCGCGTCCGGTGTCAAGCGGATGCTGTCGCGCAGATCTGCCTTATCTTTTCTTTGCTGCTTTTTTGCTGCTTGCAGCGTTTTTACCTGTTTTGCCTGCTTTTTTTGCAATCGCATTTACCTCCTTCTCGTGGTGGTTCAGCCGCTCCAAAGCGACGTATAAATTCTCCGTCTGATAGGGGCGGACCTTGGGGGCAAGAAACTGTGCCCGAATGAAGTGGCCCAGCACCTTTTCTAAGGGCTGGCCGTCCTTTTCGTAGATGCCAAACAGGAAGAAGGGCAGCATCAGGCCGATCATCAGCAGCGTCGCCGCTTCGTTCCCAATGCTGCCCCGCGTGAGGATATAAGTGGGTACGCCGATCAGGCCGCCTGCGCCGAAGCAAATGAGCTGGCGCTGAGTCAGATTGAACGCGACTTTCGTTTTTACACGGGTGAGGTCCTTGGGGACAGGGACAAAGGGCAATTACCTCACCTCCCGATCTTTCGTCTTAGTGGCGGGTTTGTCCCCAGGGACAGGCTTCGCCGCCAGCTGCTCCTTGATAGAGGGCTTCTTTGCCACCCGCTCCGGCTGCTCCCGTACAGCGTCCAGTTCTTTCCGCACTTTGTCTACAAAGCCGTCCAGCAGCGCGGGATGGCTGTTGACGAGATAGGCAAGGCGGCGCTCCTTTGTGTCAAACACAGGAACAGACGCCGCCCACGCCTGATTGCTGCGGGAAAACCGCTGATCCCACGTTTTCTCTTGGAGGGTCGCTGCCAGCACATGGCTCACCCGCTCCGGGCCAAACTCCGTCAGCACATTCTTTGCATCTGCGGTGAGGTGCATCCCGTCAAAGCCATCCCGGATTGCGGCCTCAATGGCATCACGGCACGCGATGTTGGCCTGACGGGATGCGCGAAAGGCGTCCAATTCTCCGTGTTCTCTGGCATATTCGCCGGACTGCTGATAGAGCGGGACTGCGCGGGATGCCTCCTGCTGTGCCTCCAGCAACGCATCTGCCCGCGCCTCTATGCACTCTCGCACGGTATCCATGTGTCCCGTTTCCATGTCGCGGAAATCCTTGTAAACGTCGGCCAGCGGGAAGGGGGCTGCCAGCAGTGCCGCCGCCTGGGGTGCGGGAAGGGTCAGCGTCTCCATCTCCATCAGGATGTCCTCCCGCATGGCATATTCGTAGGCGTGATTCAACACTTCCTCCGGGCTCTGGCCCAGCAGCTCATGTCTGTACCGCTCCTGTTCCGCTGCCATTTTGTCATAAAGGGCATTGTTCAATGCTTCTGTATCCATCCAAAACTCCTTCCTTATAGTATTTTTTCATATCGCAACTTCCTCTGCGCCGGGTAGAGATCAGCAGCGGGGCGGCGCTGTCCCGTCCATCGTTCCCCTCCGGCTGGACCGGCACATAACCAGCCCGCCGCCCGCAGACTGGTTCCCGGCTCTATATCCAGGGTATAGGTGATGATCTTGTGGTAGCCCATAGCCTTTGCCGCCCGGGCCGCAGCAGAATAGAGCATGCTGCACACGTTTTTCTCGCCGGTGGTACAAAGGCGGTTGACTTCCAGCGTCAGACCATTATCCAGATAGCGGCTCACCGGACGTCCTGCGATCACTACGCCTACCAGCCGCCCTTCCGCTTCACAGCCGATGGAAAATTTATGGCCGGTGACGGGCTTATGATGGCGGTGGTGGGCGGCGACAAAGGCGTTGGCTTTTTTTAAGGAAATAGGGACCAGGGACAGCATATTACCGCGCCCCTTTGTCCGCTTTCCGCTCCGGGGTGGGTTCCGGGCGCGCCGCCACATCCTTCGCCGCCTCCTTCAACGCGCCGCGCACAGAAGGACGCTCCACTTCCCGCTGATAAGCGTCCAAAATAGCAGTATTCAGCGTTTTCCGCATCTCCTTTGTGGTGGGGCAGCAGACATCGTGATACTTGCCGTCCTGCCCCTTGGTACTGGGCATAGCGACAAACGGCCCTTTTTCCGTAGCATAAATACGGATATTATTGACGGCGAACACGCCGCCCAGGTTGACACTGGCAAAAGCCAGCAGCTTCCCATGGTCCTTTTCCGGGTTCTTGGGGGAAAAGATTTTTACATCAACTCCCGGTACGGCGGGGACCTCCGAAGCCGTCCCCACAGTCTTATTTTCGTTCAAAATTTGGCCCTCCTTATCAAAATTTTGCGCTCAATGCGCGTTAAGTATCGACTTGCTGACAGCTCCGGTCTTAAATAGGGAGAAGCACAGCAGCACCGTATATCCGGCGCATTGCCAGATAGCGAGGTGGATATTGGTGCCGCTTGTGATCTGTCCCACCAGCACGGCGTAGATTGCCACACAAATCATAATAAAAAAGCCTTGCAGCCCCAGGGCCACAAGACCTCGCAGATAATTGTTGCCCATCTGCCCCCACTCCCGGTTCGTCATGGTGGCAAAGGGAATCGCCCCTACGGAGCAATAGATGTAAATTTCAATCATCCGCCCCACCAGAACAATCATCACGCAGAACGATAGAATTGGCATTGTGATCTTCAGCAGCATCGTCTCTACCAGCAGGCCGAACAATTCTCCTATCCCCATGGCCTCCAACTGCGTGGATACGTCGCCTATGACTGTGGCGAAGTCTATACTGGTGCTGCCTGTGATGATGCCGGAGCTCTGCTGTACCATGTTCTGCGTCACCTCAAATATTGCCATGGTGATGTCAAAGGTATGAGTGACGAGATACACCGCGATAAATGCTTTCAAAATCCACTTGTAGATGGCGTAGGTTTCAAAGTCGTGGAAGTTATTCTTTTCCATGAGCATGGAGATCAGCTCATAGCACAGGACAAAGGTAATGATTATCCCGGCTATCGGGATCACCACATTATCGCTCAAACTGCGGATCATGGAAAAGACCCCGGCGTTCCATGCCGCCGGGGTCGTCCCCACGTTTGCCGCAACTTCCCCGACTTCGCTGTTGATCTGGTCGAACATCCCGTC
>CALVNE010000043.1 GCA_944349515.1 uncultured Clostridia bacterium
ATCGTGTTATCCATGCTTTTGTGCGTCGGATTTTGCGTTTTAAGGGCGCAAAAAGCCACTGGGTTTTCGCTGACTTTAAAGATTCTCTCTTCGCTTTCCTTCATCTTCGCGGGAATTATCGCGCTTAAAGTGGTGGGATTTTCCACAATCGGCATACTTATTTTAGTCGGGCTTATCTGTGGGCTTGCTGGCGATATCCTTCTCGACCTTAAAATTATGTATCCCGAAAAAAATGATGCCTATTTTCTTTCTGGCACCGCCTCGTTCGCCGTTGGGCACGTCTTTTACTTCACCGCAGTTTTATTGTATATTTTAAACATCAACTCGTCCATGCTCGCTTGGGCAATTCCGGTGGCGCTTGTGCTTGCCGGCGTAATGACCCTTGCCATTATGCTTTCATCTAAAAAAATGAATATGAACTTTGGAAAAGTCAAATGGGCGGTTATCACTTATAGCATAATTTTGTCGTTTATGTTCTTCTTCTCGGTGTTTGTGGCAATCTACTCGCCTATCTTTTGGATATTTGCTGGCGGTATGTTCATCTTCCTTCTCTCCGACCTCGTGCTTTCCATGCAATACTTTGGCGGAAGAGACGAAAAGATATTCATCTACATCAACCACATTCTCTACTATCTCGCTCAATGTATGTTCGCCCTCTTCATGCTCCTTGGGCTTTAAGAGGCAAGCATGACAATTCGAAATATTAAAGAAAGCGATCAAGAAAACATCAAAGCATTATTAAAAGATTTTAATATGAACGAAGAGTATTTCGATATTCTCTATAACTCTTCCTACTACATAGACGACCTATCCTTTGTGTTAGAGGACGATTTGGAAATTGTCGGCTTTATGATGTTAACGAGGAATAAACTAGGCAAGGCCGAGGGCTTAACGCTCGCCCCGCTGTTGGTGGAAAAGCGCTATCAGCACAAGGGGCTTGGCAAACACCTTTTAAAGCGCGGGCTGAATGTGGCAAGCGCGCTTGGGTACGAGTACATCGTGGCGCTAGGGAATGACGCCTTCTATGAAAAATACAACTTTCTTCCGGCGGAAAACTTTGGCGTGGTAGGCACGGGCGTGATATTAAGCCTCAACCATATGGACGAAGAATTAAACTGCGAAATCAAATATCCACGAGCAATAAAAAATCTTTTTAAATAAAATTTTTTCTAAAATAAAAGACTTTATTTAGTAAAAATCTAAAATCAAATATTAAAAAGAAAAAACATATAAAAAATATAAAACAAATAAAAAATATGTAAAAATTTTGAAATTAAATAGAAAAATATATTAGATATAATAAAAAGTTAAAAAATTTAAAAGCAAAAAAATAAAATAAACAATTATAAAAAAATAATCCTCTTACATCCGACTTGTATGGCGAAAAATTAAAGGATTATTTTTTTATTTTAATATTTTTTATTGTTTTTTCTTATTTTTTTGATTTTTTTAAATTAATTTTTTTATATGAATTTTTTGCAATTAAAATTCCACCAACGCAAAACTTTTATAATTCAAAAATATGATGTGTTTTACTGTGTTGTCCCTTTTAAAATAGGCGCTAACTTCCTTTTAAAAAGGCAACTTTGCGAAATTTAATTTCCTTTTCGTAAGCGTTTTTCAAATTCGCTGATTATGATTTTTGAAATTTCTTCCGCGCTTTTGGTGGCGTCGATGACAACGAACCTTTCCTTCTCGCGCTCGGCAAGGGTTAAATATCCGCGCCTAACAGCGTCATGATATGCCTTGCCCTTGCTTTCAATTCTGTCGAGGTTTTTTAGTTTTTCGTCTCGGCTCTTTCTTGCCATGCCGTCCTCGTAACTTATATCCAGCAAAAAAACAAGGTCTGGCTTACAGTCGGAAATGGCGAACTCGGTTATTTTTTCAATATCCTTTAAATCCAAACTGCCCGCGTAACCCTGATAGGCATAGGAAGAATGGTAAAAGCGGTCTAGCACCACCAATTTCCCCTCGTCAAGCGCCGGCTTTATCACATTTTCTACGTGTTCCACGCGCGCGCTTGAAAAAAGCAAAAATTCCGTTTTGGCACTCATTTCGCTCTTGCTCTCCAACAAAAGCGCCCTTATTTTTTCCGAAAGCGGTGTCCCTCCCGGCTCGCGCGAAAGAATAAAATCAATATTATTTTCTTTTAGATATCTCTCAAAAAGTCTTATTTGCGTGCTTTTCCCACACCCTTCTCCGCCCTCAAATGTGACGAACATACTGCCTCCTTTTTGTCGCTTAACAAATACAATTTTAACTTGCGCGTTTTTAATCAATTTTTTAAACACCTAAGAAAAAGCATTGTCAAAATTGATAATGCTTTTCTTAAAAAATATTAATGATTATGGCAGTCGCAATCTTCACCGTCACAGTCTGCCGCCGCCATTGCCTCGATGTATTCGTCCATATCAAAGAGGTATTTGTCTAAACTTTCCTGCTTGTAGAGATTTTCCGGCATCATTTCGGTGGTGATATATCCCGCCGGCGCCATTAACACTTCAGGAATGCGGTTGACAACAGAGGCACAAGTGAGTTCCACTGTGCTAGGCCTATCGATAACAACGCGCGTACTTGGTTCGCCCTCAATCGTCCAGTCGTTGCGGTCAAATTCGGTCTTATCGTACACCTTGCCGATGCACTGGCTTTCAATGGTGATGCCTTCCTTAGTTTCGGTGGTCACTACAGCGCTCATACCGGTGGCATAGCCTTTAGGAATGGTCATGTCGAGAGTGGAAGAGTAGATTTTTTGCTTAGCGACTTGCGGAACGCACTTTTGTGTCTGTTTAGTGACGTGAAGACCTAACTTATTGCACAACCAACCGTTGACGTTCCACATATATGAAGGGGTGTACTGCCCTTTCTTAATGATTTTTTTAAGAGCGTCCTCGCTTATCCTATCCGCCGAAGCAATTTCTTTGTCGAAGTCCTCAAGCGACAAGCCTGCGCCATGCGCCCTTGCAAGCGCGATGCCGTAATCTTCCACATTGTACGAAGAACTGCCGACAATTTTGGTTATCTTATGTGTTGCGCCCGCAAGCACGCTTATTAAATTCCCCCAAAAGACGTCTTGATAGCCACTGCCAGTTATCGTGCAACCATTTTCCATGGCGAGCGCGTCTATCATTTTGAAAATTTTTGGATTGCTGTTTTGCGGGAAGAAGGCCTCTTCCGCGGTGGTTATGGCATTGACGCCACACTTAGCGCAAATAAGAAGTGGCTCGTACATATCCTTTATGTAACTCATGGTGGTGACGATGACGATGTCGACCTTGTGCTTTCTCAGCCATTTTTCGAAGTTTTTGCTGTCTTGAATTTTTACTTTATACTCCTTGCCGTCGCCGATGATTTCGCCGATGTCCTTATCAAATTTTGACTCGTCGCAGTCAAACGCCCCGACGATTTTTGCGCCCTTTTCAAAGACATAGCGCATGGTGTATTTGCTCATTTTGCCGCAGCCGTATTGAACAACACTAATTTTACTCATATTTTCCTCCTAAATTTATTTTATATCATTCCCCAAAAAATATCAAACAAATTTAGTAAGTTTTTATAATTTTAAAGTACTAACTTATTTAATTTTTAATATCTCATGGTTTGTATTAAAACATAAAAAATAAAGGCGCTCTTAAATTAGAGCGTCTTTACTTTTTTTACCTAGATGCCATTTTCCTTCTTTCCTTATCTCTCTTTCGCTTTACCACAATTATGATTATGATAATTATGATTAAGAGAAGTAGTATGCCAAGCCCGATGATGAGGTAGATAAGCCAGCCGTTTGAGGTCTCTGCCTGCCAAACCGCATAGAGCGTGAGGTTGGAAGTGAGAACGACGGTGTCGCCTGCGCGGTATGCCACTCTGTCCTCAGCATTCTCGTTGTTAAGTGTTTCATCGGTTGCCCAGCCAAGGAAGGTGTAGCCGGCGCGTTCGAACATATTATCGCGTATGATTATTTCATCGCCATAATTCCATGTTTCAGGCACGCCCGGTGTTCCGTCATTAGGGTCGTAGTAGACCATAATGTCACTTTCCTCTGCCACTATCGTCATTCTTGCATCGGTTGCTTGAACCTCATAGCGATAGGTGCTGATGTTTATGGACTCCTCTTGCTTTACCGCTGACGACCATTCATCGTTTGGCAACCTTGTTGCAAGATTGATGAATTCGTAAGAATAGCCAGGTTCAGCAACTACCACAAAGTTATAGAGAATTTCACCATATTTTGCAAGATAGGTATAGGTGTCGCCCGACGTTTCAAGTGGAGTTAACGAGCCATACAAGCCGGAAACACTGAACGACTCAATTCCTGTTGTGAGTTCCACTTCAATGTAGATTGCGAGTAAGTCGAAGTAGATGTTAACAACGCTCGACTCGTCACCCTCAATTATTGGGTTGCCCAAGCCGTCTAACTCGCTGTCTATCGTGGTGCGATAGGAAGCGTTGTAGCCGGTTGGCGCAGTGAGAAGGTCGGAATAGTCAATCACTTCACCGGTGATGCCGGTGCGCACATAGGTGCTCGCTGGCTCGCCGTAGACATCTGCCATGCCGTTCCTTTCAATTCTTTCAAGGTAAACATTGATGGTGTAGTCTGCCGAGCCTACTGTGCTTGTCATCTTAACATCAACCTTATAGCCCTCAACTTCGTCATAGACGAGGTTGTCGCCGATAAGTGTAAAGGTGTAGGAAATGTGTTCTTCGTTGTTGTCGCCCTCAGTTACAATCACGCCGGTTGTTACGTTTGTGCTGTTAATTTCCAGTGAAACGTAATCGTAACCCGGCTCGGTGCTAGCCTCTATCGTTGCCTCTGCGCCGTAAACATATTGTATGTTTTCCTCGTTTTCAGCAAAGTTATCGTCAAGGTCTAGGTTGATGTTGACAATCTGTCTATTCACATAGATGTTAACAACCGTTGTGCCGTCTGCCGTGACTTGTATGAAGTTATTGTCAAAGGTTTCACCGTTGCCGTGGGTGCCTAAATACCAATACGACTGTAGGTTCATACCTGTGAATAATTCGGCGTTATAATCTGGCAATTCGGCAATGCCGTCGATGTAAGTGTCTTTGATTATGGTTGCTTCGATGTTATCGTTGATGTATGCCATGCCTGTCGCCTCGAACACCGCTTCAGTGCTGTAATTTTCTACTTTCTGCACATTGATGTCTGCGATGTCGACAACATTTTGTGTAAAGTATCTCACCGTGTAAGGCACTTGAATTGCCTCAATCGTGATATCAACCTCAACTTCCTCTAAGCCATGAATGTAGGAAAGTGTTGTGCCGTCCTCGGTGTACTCACCCACTTTTAGTTCGTCTGGGTTTGTCGCCTCGGTAAGCCCGGTCACGCCGAAACCGTCAAATTCGAAGTACTCAGCAAGGTCGAAACTTACCTCCACCGCTTGCCCGTAGGCGATTTCGTAGGTGTAAGTGGTAATTTCAATACCGCCAGAATCTTCCACTTCGTCGCCGACAACAAGTTGGTTGTTAACCATGACTTGTAGGTTAGAGAATGCCTCGCGGTTCTCGTCGTTGAAGGACAAACTTAAGGTGCTTCTAAGTCTTGTGAAGTAGATGTTTACAACGGTGGAGCCGTCGCCCGCAATACGCGTGTTCGAATCGAGGTCATTTCTTGAATATTCAAAGCCTTCTGGGCTTGCCATTGTGCCGTCCACTACGCCGATCATAGCCTCAGTGATGATCTCGCCGGTAGTGCCATGCTCGACGATAGGTTCGCTTGCGTCATATGTGCCCAAAGTGGTGCTTTCGTAGTGGTAGACAATTCTATACTCGGTGTTCTCGTTCGCCGTGGTAGTGATTCTGATTATGATATCCTCCGCTGGCATAGTGAACGAGTAGGAGTAAACATTGCCCTCGTTGGTGTGAGATACAAGCCCGTCAATCAGTTGCTCGGTAGGCTCACCGTCCACCATAACGGTGCGATAAGCGCCAATGCTTTCAAAGGTATAGCCCGCTTGAAGGGTGAAGGAGCCCTCCATGTTATTGCCCCAAATAACGCGAGTGTTGGTTGGCAAGGTATCGATGCCGTCGATGTTGGTGGTGTTATAGTTAAGGGCGTAATCTTTTCTTGTGTAGTAAATCTTCAAGCGTGAGGAGCCGTCGCCCGCAACGGTTGTGATGTATGCTGGGTCATCGCCCTCATCTGTTTCCACAGATTCGTCGATATAATATTCAAATCTGTTGAAGTTATAACTTGAGATATTCTCTACCTCGCTTTCCACAATCGAGCGCGCGTCAGTGGTTGGAATTGGCGCGTCGGTGGTGCCGGTGCCTTGTAACGTTTCAGTTGCCACTTCGCCAAACGAATTGGTTTCGTCTGCAAGGAAAACATCGATGTAGTAGTTAATGTTCGTCATTGCAGTTGCCGATGCGGTCACAGTGACCGACTTTGTCGGCATCGTGAAGGTGTCGGTGCTTATGGTAACATCACTGCTTGTAAAGGTAATGTTCTGATATCCCGTCCTTTCTGTTGCCGTCAAGTTAACGGTTGCGCCGTGAAGAACGCTATAGCGCGCCGTTCCCGCGGTGGTGCCTATTGGCGTGTGAGTTGTGCCCTCGGTGACAATACCAGCGCTGGCAATTCCGGTGCTTGCCACAACATAAAGATCATATCTATTTCTTGAGAAGTAGAGTCTGATGTCGGTGTTACCGTGTGCGTCGATGGTCACATTGGTGGTGTTTGTTGAGTTAGTGGTATCAAAGGTGAAGCCCTCCTTTGTGCTCATCTTGCTGTTGATGTAGGTGTCAAAGATGTATTGCGGTGTCACTTGTGTGCCGGTTTCAAGTTTTAATTCCACTTTTTCGTCGCTGTCAATAAGGTCGGAGTAGTTGTCACTGGTGATTGTGAAGTAGTTGTCCGCGCTTCCAAGTGCGGTGTCGTAAGATGTTCCGTCAACTAGTTGATATAGAAGGATGATGCTGAAGTCCACAAGTCCCGCCGTCCAATTGATGTAAACATTGACTGCTCCGTTGTTCTCAGCCGTCAGTTTTTCGTAAGGTTGACCGATGTTGAGAGTAACCCTCTCCTCGCCAACGTAGTAGTACCAGTTGAGGAATTCATATCCCTCGTTCACCCAATCGGTGAAGCGTGGGTCGGTGGTGGAGAAGGCTGGCAAGATGACCTCGTCGGTGGTGCCAGACTCGTCCTCATAGGTGAAGGTGCCAAGGGTTTCTGCGTCCTTAGTGCCAAGTTCGTCGAAGTTGAGATAAACGGTGTAGGTGTTAACCTCCCATTCAGGGAAGAGATTAGCCGTGCCCTCGTGTGTGATTGTGAGGTTGAAGGCGTAGTACTTGCCGTTGTACTTGTAAATTCCGCGACTTGCCCTTGTTTCAACAAGGTAGGTAGTGAGGTTATTGTTGTAACTTGCCAAATCGCCGTCGGTTATACTATCCGCGACAACCGCGCTACCGCCAGCGCTCTCTGCCCAGCCCACAAAGTGGTAGCCGGTGCGCTGCAAGGTGTTCTCGCTAAGTTCTACTGCCGTATCGTAAACTGCCGAGGTAGGTTCCATGGTGCTGCCTGCCTCTGATTGATATGCGTTGTAGACAATGGTGTAGGTGTTAGCCTCATAGATTGCGTAGAGGTCAAGGTTATCAGCCACAGTATAACTTTCAATGGTGTCGGTTGCCTCATATACCTTTTCACCGTTTGGTTCGGTCGCCCAGCCGGTCAGACGATAGCCGTCATGGCTGAATACGCTTTCAATTTTCACCTCGCCGAGATAGGTTATGCTCTTAGATTGTGTTCCCGTGCTACCCTTGAAGGTATCGTGATAGGTCAAAGTGAAGGTTCTTGCATTTGCCGTAACCTCAAAGATGTGCCCAGTTTCTAGCCCAGTGTTCGTGGTTACCACTCCGTCCGGCGCTTGTTCGCTAGACCAAGTGTTCACAACAACCTCTTCGCCTTCAACAAGCCTAAATTCGGTGGTCTGATGATACTCATATCCACTTGCAAAGGTTGGAGTGATTGTCACGTTTACGCCAAAGGCAACATCGTCAACTGTTACCGGACTGGTTGTCACTTCAATCGTCACCGTTTTTCCTTCTTCTAACGAATAGTAGGAAATTGTCAACTTTTCAATTCCCGCGCCGTCAATGCGGAAGGTGTAGGATAGGTTAACTCTAGTGAAGTTCGCGGTGACTTCGGTTTTGCCGTCCGCGCCGATTGTTGGATTTTGTTCGGTGAAGCCAGCAAACTCGAAGCCGTTTTCGCCGTTTTCGATGTCAACGCCAAGTTCGTCAAGTGCCTCGCGAAGAGCATTCATCGCCTCCGCTTCGGTGATTGTGCTCGCCGTTTCGCCTTGCATTTCAATTTTTATCGGCGTGCCTTGCGAGCCGTCCACTGTTGGTACGTTCACATTGATATAGTAGGTGGTGTTAGAGTCTGGCGTCCACTGTGCCACTGCGGTGAGGTTTTCGGTATAGTTGTATGCAAAACTCTCGCCGTCGGTGTAAGTTTTGCCATCAATCAGCCAGCCCGCAAAGGTGTAGCCCTCTTTCTCGTATCTATTAGGTGCAAGCGCCTTAACTTCCAGATAGTCGAAGGTCTGCGTGTAAGGCGTGCTTACATCGCTTTCGCCGTCGTTATAAGTTCCGCCGTCGCCGTCGAAGGTCAAGGTGTACTCTTTCGGAGTCACGCCCACTTCGATAACAACATTTTGCGCGCCCATGGTGAAGGAGTCAGTCGGAATGGTCACTCCGCCACTTGAAACATTCCATACGCCAAGGTCATAGCCCTCATTAACTACGGCTGAAAGTGTGACGGTGGCGCCATACTTAACCGTCGCGGTGTATACGCCGTCCGAGAAGGAGTCGGCAAAACCAAATTGGTTGCTTGTTGCCGATATTTCGGTTATCTCGTCACTTGTTGCGGTTATGGTGAGTGTGCGCTCGATAAGTTTGTAGTAAACATTGAGCACAGTGCCGGTCGGCGCGAGAATGGCCGAAAGGTTAGAGAGTTCTTGATTTACCTCATATCCGGTGTCCGGAGTTGGAGTAACCGAAACGGTGTCTGCCACAGTGCCGGAGTGTTGTTCCGTGCTTGCTATGTCATATTCTCCGGTGGTGAGGTTTTCTTTATAGAAGTTAACTGTGTAGTTTGCCTCGCCTGCCGACCAAACTGCGTAGAGATTGATATCTTGATTGTAGGTGGCAATTGTCGCGTAGTCGAAGGTATAAGAAAGGTCTCCCATTCCCTCAAACCTCAACTCTGCCTTGCCTCCAGAGGTGTAAGCCCAGCCAAGGAAGTTATATCCCGCTCTCTGCCATGTTGTGAAGTCAGCGTGGGTGATATTCTTGATTGTGCCTTCAACACCATAGGTCCACGTTTCAGGCTCAGTGGTGTATTCGGTGAATTCGCCCTCTTCGTCGCTTGGGTCGAGGTCGTAATTGCTGTGATATGTCACGGTGAACTCAATAGGCTCAACCGCCGCTGTAATGTTCACGGTGTAATTTGGCATTCTTTCAAGTAGATATCTTCCGTCGTCCGTTTCAGAGATAGTGAAGATAAGTTCACTTTCGCCCTCAGCGTAATCGCGATAGTAACCGGTTACGCCGTCGGAAATGACTCCCGCGCGAAGTGTGATAGGCTCTGATTGCGTAACAATGTTATTCACTGCCTCGATAGCGGTCACGGTGAAGTTGTTAAGGATATAGCCGTCCTTAAGGCTGAGGTTAAGAATGACGCTTGCGTCATAGGAAACGCTATACTCGCCACCCGAAATAGGCGTCACGGTGGTGGTATCTGACTCTTCGCCAAAGTCGTCGCCCTGTGTTGCCGTGAAACTTATCACGCCGGCGCCCGAAGTGGAAAGATTGAGCGTTCTTTCAAGTCGGATGTATAGGATATATACGGTGGAGTAGGTGTCCTCTAGGCTCTCGTCAGTGATTTTCGGGTTGTAGATAATCTCAAAGTTAGGAGCGCTTTGGTTGTCTTCCAAGTTGTCGGTTGCTGCGAGATATGCAAAACCTTCATATCTTGCACTGCCGTCCGCGCCGGTGGTTATGCCAAGGCTGGCGATAAATTCGGTGGTTATTGCTTGACCGGTTGGAAGAGAAATTCCGCTTCCCGCTCCGCCTACGATAACTGTTTCTTCAACCTCATAAGCCGTGTCTGCAAGGTTGCGTAGAGCATAGATAACCTTGATTTGCGAGTCGGTCTTAGGGGTTGCGCTGATAACAACCGTGCTATTTCCACTGAGAGTGAAGGTGAAGGACCGTTCGTCAACCGACTGCGGTTCTTCGTTCAAAGTGAAGCCGGCAAAATCGTAGCCATAGACAAGTGCGTTTGTGGCGTCAATTCTAATAACATCGTCGTATCTTACTGTGCCGACATTCTCAATCGTCACGCCGTCCTCTACATCATTGATATATACGAGAATTTCACTCGCGTCAATTCCGCGGTCAGACGTTTCAATAGTCAGTGACACTTCGTTTGCCTGCCATACTGCGTAGAAGTCGACGCTTTCTTCGTATGTGTCTGTCATTGTGAAGGTGGCGTCTGCCCTATATTCCGCCGAGGTGGCGTTTTCATCTTGCGACCAGCCAAGGAAGGTATAACCCGTCTTAGCAAAACCAAGTCCGCCCTCGCCGGTGACATCAAGTAAGGTAAGAGGTGAGTTAAATGTTCCGCTTGTTTCGTGCGTTGCTTCTTCAAGTCCCGCTTTCTTGTAGTTACTGTGGTAAATCACTTCGTAACTTCTAGCCTTTGCGCTTAGCGAGATTGTCACCGCGCCGTCAATCATGTCAAAGCGATTATCCACAATGGCACTTTCTTCAATGCCGGTGGTGGTAATGGAGTCAAACTCATAGCCTTCAGCATATTCCATGCTTAAATGTACGGTTGCGCCATAACGAACGGTTGTTACGCCGTTTTCCTGCTTAATATACTCAACACTTTGCCCGTCATCGGCGGTGTTGGTCACGTTGAATGTGAAACTGTCAACGCCGGTACCGTGCGAGAGTGTGAGCGCGTTGTAGTCACGCGAGAAGTAAACATCGATAACAGTTGTTCCGCCAACTCTCACCGGAGTTCCCGCATAGCGACTGTAAGTGAAGCCGGTGATTGTTGGATACTCGGCGTTAATGTACCCTCTCACTGCGTCCTCGGTAGGAGTCTGGTCGGTGGTGCCAACTGCGTCGATGTCTGGGTAGTTGTCATCGGTGCTATATTCGGTGGTGTTTAGTCCTTCAAAGTGCAGTCTTATCGTGTAAGGCGTGTTGGTATTCGCCGTCCAGCGCGCGAAGAGCGTGATATCCTCTGTCGACTTAACGATATCGGTGTTTTCAACATCGGTGTCTTCGGTGTAGTCTTGCGTGGTGTACCAGCCCGCGAAGGTGTAGCCGTTGCGCGTTGGATTTTCAAGCCCCTTTACTTCTCCGCCGGAAACGCGTGCCGTAGAGAAGAGGTTATCGTATTTAACCACGAGAGAGTCATACTCAAACGGTGTTGCCGGAGAATTTGTGATGTCGTCCATATAGTTAAAGTTGATTGTAATTTCGCTAGCAATATAGTAGACGATTATGGTGTCATTTTCGTCGCCCATTGTGCCGGAAATAACTGCTTGATCTGGATTTTGAAGTTTGTAGCCGTCTACTTCTGGCGACTGAACGCTGTATTCTTCGCCATAGTCGAGATTACGCGTTGCCGTACTTATGAGGTCGCCCTCGTTATGCACAGCGTTCTTTTCGCCATAGCGATACTCAATCGTCAAAGTGTGCTTATTGATTTCCCACTTAGCCGTAAGTTTCACATCGCCATAGAGGGTGCCATGAAGATAAGTCAAACCGCTCTCAAGGTCATCAGCATACAATATCTCACTGCCGAATACGCCCGTCCAAACGCTGTTGCCGGATATCTCAAAGCCGACTAAGGTGTAGCCCTCTAAGGTGATATCGGTTGCGCTTAGGAAGGTGATATCTTTGTCGATAGTGTAGGTGTATTCATAGGTTGAGTCGGTTGCGCCTACAACGGTGTCAGCAAAAGTACCGCCGTTTGCGTTGTAGGTAATCTTATACTCCGTTGCCTTCCAAACAACATAGACGTCTGCCGTTCCCTCGTCGGTCGAGGTGAGGTTGAAGGCGTAATAGGTGCCGTTATATAGGTAGATTCCGCCCTCAGCCTTTGTGCCAACAAGGTAAGCGGTGAGATTTTCATATTTGCCTATATCTGTAATAGAAGTTGCCGTGGAGGTTGTTCCGCCCGCCGTCAAAGTCCAGCCGTTGAACTCACGCGCGGTGTAGTTAAAGCCATTCTCAGAAAGTGCCACTGCCACATCGTAGGTTGCCGGCGTATTTGCCATTGCATTCGTTCCGCCGTTAGCGTTGTAGCGAATGGTGTAGGAGTTAGCCTCCCATTGAGCGTAAAGGGTGACGCTTCCTTTATCTTCTGCGGTCAAACTGAATATCGGTTCGCCCGCCGAAATCGCTCTCCCCTCGCCGTTCGGGTCGGTGTTCCAGCCAACAAAGGTGTAGCCGTCAAGCGAGAAGGTGACTGTCGATTCACTAAATTTGAGCGCCTGGAAGTTATGTGTGTAAAAGTGCGTTTCGCCACCTGTTGGATAGGTCACGTTGGTAGCATCCGCGTCCTTACTTGTGTAATTACTATTGTAGGTCAAGGTGTAGGTGTGTTCGCGCCATACCACGTATACCGGAACGATAGTGCTGTTTTCAGCCAAGTTGAAGGCGTAATAGGTGCCGTTATATAGGTAGATTCCGCCCTCTTCGCCCGTGCCTACAAGGTAAGCGGTGAGGTCGCCGTATTTGCCGATATCCGTAATAGGTGTAGCCGTGGAGGTTGTTCCGCCCGCCGTCAAAGTCCAGCCGTTGAAGGAGTGTCCGGTTTGAGTGAAGCCAAGGCTGTCAATTGTGTAAAGTGCCACCGCCGTATCGTAAGGAATTTCGTCGTATCCGCCGTCAGTTCCGTGAGGAATTTCGGTGATGTCGTCTTGTGTTGCACCGCCGTTGCCGTAGTACCTAATCGAATAGGTGTTGTTGCTCCAAACGGCGTGGAGGTTGAGTGGTGTGTGGAATTTATATGAAGCAAAGTTGTCGCATTCAACATATGCCACTCTATCTTCAATATTCGCCGCGCCTAAGGTTTCGTCGGTTGCCCAACCCATAAAGGTGTAGCCGTCGCGCACGAATTCGTTTGCCATTAAGGTGACATCTGCAAGGTATTTTGCTGGTTGCGTGTAAGACTCTCTGCCATCCGCGGTCTGTCCGCCATTGCCGTTGAAGGTGATATTGGTCGTTACAGTGTCAGCCGAGGCGGTGAGGTTGATGCTTGTGCCAAGCGCCTTGAATGAGTTCTTTTCTACTGTCACGCCGGAATAGGTGACATTCTCATAGCCGGCCGCAAGTTGAACGTTCGAGATTGTAACGTCGGCGTTATAAAGCACTTGCACACTGCCATTTGACGAGAAGGTTTGCGAAACTTGATAAGTATCACTGCCCACAATTTCGTTCACGGTTAGAGTGAGGCTTGTCACGCCAGGGTTAAGTGTGACACTGATGTTGACAGTGAGTCTTGACAAGTAAACCTCAACTTCTGCTGTTCCGTCTGCTTTTACCGTTACGCCTTTTTCAAAATCGGTGTAAGAGAAGCCATCAAAGGTGTTCAAAGTATATTCGTCAAGGCTATCGATAGGCATATCTGTGTAGCCGGAAAGAGTTTGTCTTTCGCCGGTTGGGTGGAGTTCGTCAGTTTCTGAGTACTCGCCATCAATAAAGGTTTCGAACATGAATACCACGATGAAGTCAGCCGGAAGTGGCGTTACCGTGATGTTGATAGTGAGGTTTTCTGCCGGCATGGAGGCAAGTGTTGCCGTACCCGTGCCGTTTTCGGTGTCGTTGGTAATTTCGGTAAGCCCAGCGTAACTCCACGATTTAAACGCGTAACCGTCAGCAAGGTCATAACTGAGGGTGACGCTTGCCCCGTATTTCACGCTGTAAACGCCGTACGCTTGTGCTGTATTCTCCGCAGTGGTGATGTCGGTGACATTTGTTCCGCTTGCGGTGAGCGAGTCAACGCCGGTCACGCGCGATAGGGTGATGTTGTAGGAAAGTCTATCAAAGTAAAGCCCGATTTCCATTTGTCCGTCCGCAGTGACTACCCCGCCAACGAATCGGCTGGTGTTATAGGTAAAGCCCGTTTGCTCGAAGGAGACGCTCTCCTCCGCTCTAAGGTAATCTTCGTCGATAACGGTGTCGACATTGTCGGAAAGTGTGACGGAAGCGCCTTTTTCATAGTCACTGCCCGCAAGGTTTTGCAAGTAATATTGCACAGTGAAGTTGAAGGTTGTGCCGTCGTCTACCTCCACATTGATGTTGATCACGGTGTTGCCGGTGATGTTGAAGGTGTGTGGGTTTTCTCTTCCCGTTGCAGTGCCATAGGTGTAATTTACGAACCTATATCCCGGACTAACAGTGGTGTTAATCGTCACTTCTTCGTTATATTTAAAGGTATCACCGCTTGCCGTCACTTCGCCGGTCACACTGTAAGACGCTACGCCACGTGCTGGAGTAGAAACATTGATGGTGTAAGAGTTACGCGTGTAGTAAACCTTGAGCGTGGTTGTGCCGTCGCCGGAGACAGTGGCGTCTAGCACACTGCCCTCGTGGTCAAGGTCAATGGTGAAGCCGGTGTAGGTATACCTTGTGACTGTCACTTCGCTGTCGGTTTGCGCTTGAAGGTCGACTACGCCGTCATTTGCCACATTGGTGTGAGTGGTAAACGACAAGCCTTCCGCTGTGAAGGACGCGTCGGTGTCGAGTGCGAAGGTGCCGTCAAGTTTTTCAAGGTAGTATTCCACATAATAGGTAGTGTCAACTGCCGACCAAAGGATATCAACAGTTGCTGAGGTGTTTGTGGTGTCGCCCGTTGCCAAGTTGAAGGCATAATATCTGCCGTCATATTTGTAAATACCTCTGCCTCTGCCGGTACCGATAAGGTACTCAGCGAGCGAGTTATAGCCTTCAATCGAAGTTATTGTCTGCGTTTCGTCTATGTTGCCGTCGGTCAAACTGAATCCGGCAAATTCGTAGCCCGCTTTTGTGCTTGAAACAACAATTTCCACGGTTGCGTCATAACGAACGCCAGAAATTGCCGTCATATCACTTCCGCCTCTCTCGTCGAAGTTGATAGTGTAGGTGTTAGCCTCCCAAACAGCGTAGAGGGTTATCGGTGTGCCGGTGGTGAGGTTGAAGGCGTAGTAATTTCCGCCATAGGAATACAGCCCGCTGTCGGTTATATCTTCCTCGCCGTTCACCGGAGTAACCTCGCTTACGGTGCCGTTTACTTCCGTCGTCCAGCCGGCAAAGTGATAGCCAGTGCGCGAGAAGTCAGTGCCGTTAGAAATCAAGGTTGCCTCGTCATAGGTTGCGGTGGTTGCCGAGATTCCGCCCGTTCCGCCGTTGTTGTTGTAAGAAATTTCGTAGGTGTTCGCCTCGACATTCGCTGTGATTGTAACTGCGTTACTTGTTCTAAATGCGAAGGTGTATGGCGAAGTCTGGCTTGTGTAGCCACTTGCTGACGTGAAGGAAACAAAGTGATAGCCACTTGCCGGGGTTGCGGTGAGGGTGATGTTCGAGTCGAAGGTGATAAGGTATGAGCCTTCCACGCTTGCCGTCACAGGTTCGCCGTTCATTTGAACAGCCACGCTGACCTTGCCCGCGATGTTTTCTTCAATCGTCAAAGCAAATTGTCTTGCCGACCAGTTGACCATAATCTCCACCGGAGTGGTGCTTTGGAATATGTCGGTGCTATTAAATGTTTCGCCGTTTATGGTGAGGTTTACAAAACTATAACCATTACGCACAAGCGTGGCGCCTGTTAGGTCGGCGATTGAGATGTACTCGTCGCTATTTTCGCCAATATATAGTTTGGTGTAGTCGCCGGCATAAACCGCGTAGAGTGTCAAAGCGCTCTCGGTGAAGTTAACTGCCGTTCCCCTGGTGCCGTCTAGATTGTCATTTTGGGTGGTGACGTCATTTATTGACGCTCTTGTTGAGCCCACGGAGTCATTCGCGTTAACCAAAACTTGCACGCGGATTGCCTCCCAAACCGCTTTCACGGTGGCAGTGCCTACGCCGGTGGTGAAGACGTAGCCGTTTTCGCCCTCAGCAATTGAGCCAGCGCCGGAGTAAATTACCCACTCCACGAAGCGGTAGCCGGTTTTGTCGGTTGGCGCGGATAGAGTATATGTCTCCTCAAATTCTAGGTCGACATATTGAAGTCCGTTTTCTGTGCCGTCCACCTCGCCGGAGTATGTTCCGCCGTCCGGGTCAATGGTGATTCTATATACGTGCCTTGTTGCTGTTGAGGTGAGTATTACATCGCCAAGTGGCACGGTGATTGTTTGTGTCAGCGTGCCTTCGCCGTTGCCAGTGACAAGGTCGCTTGGAGTGGTTCCGCTCACCGTCCAGCCTGCCCAGTCAAAGCCGGCGTTAACAGTGGCGCCAATGGTGATTTGCGAGCCGTAATAATACGTGCCGGTCTGCGCGCTCGTTCCGCTCAAGGTTGTGCCCTCGCCCGCAACCACAGTTACGCTAAACTGTTGACGGGTGTAGTAAAGGAGAATCTCAAGCGAGCCGTCAGCGGTGATTGTGAGGTTCGTGAGCGTAGTGTTGTTCTTGTTGTCGGCGTCAAAGGTGAAACCGATGTGAGAGTAGGTCTGCCCATTGATGATAGGGTTGCCAGCGCCGTCATAAGATACTGAAATAGGCGAATTAGCGGTGCCCGTTCTAACCTCTGGCTCTTGCTCAGCATATGTTTCGCCGTCGGTGTTCATAAGGTGAGAGATAACCCTATACTCAATGTTGCCTTGTGCTTCCCACCTTGCGTAGAAGGTGTAAGACTCTTCTTTGTATTGTTGCCATGGAGTTATGCTACCGCCGTCAGCATAGCGCTGTGCGTCAGCGTTGGTTGGGTGAGTGTACCAGCCAAGGAAGTTGTAACCTCTGAGATCCCAAGCCTTGTTTCCTTTAATTAACGATTCCATGGTTGGGAAGGTAAAGGTTTCGTTGAATGTTGCGCCGTCGTCGAGGGTTGTTGTTATGCTCGAAACGCCCGACTCACTTGGGAAGTTAGAGTTAAGGATAATATCATACTTGTTGGCATCGTAGATAACTGTTATGGTCAAATTTTTTGCCGGCATGGTGCCTCTGACAGTTAAATTTCTTGCCGTGTAGCCGTTTACAACCGGCGAATCTTTACTATAATCTTTGCCATATTTCACTTGATCGGTGTAAGATTCTGCAATCTCGGAGCCGTCAGTGCGGTGATAGTTGATAGTTAAAGTGAAGGAGTTGATTGTGTAGTAAGCATAGAAGGTTGTTTTGCCGTCAACATCAATTAAGTCCGTGGTCACTTTATCGAAGGAACGCACAGGTGTTGCGCCTTCCGTACTGCCGTCCGGAGCAATTTGAGTTGTGTAGTAGCCCACAAAAGTGTAACCAGCGCTTGCCGTTGGAGCAACAAGTGCCGTGCCGAAGGTGGAATCATAGGCGACAGTTTGCGTGCTTGTTGTTGCGCCGTCCGCAAAAGTTCCGCCCGCACTTGCATCGAGGGTAATCTGAATTTGTCTAGGTGTGGCAGTTGCGGTGTAGCCAGCCTCGCCTGCGCCCATTGTAAAGGTGCCACCGGAGATGTCCGGTGTGGTGGAAATGCCCGCCGTCTTAGCCCATGTGATAGGAGTGGTATATCCGGTTGCCGGTGTTGCCGACAAGGTCACGCTGTCGCCATAGTAAACGTAGACGTCATCAAGACTTGTGGAGTGCGTGCTTTGGTAACTTGTTGATGCCACGCCGGTACCCGCGGTGAGGGTGAGCAAGTAGTAATTTCTTGTATAGGTGTAAGTTACGGCAGCCTTGCCGTCCGCAGAGATAGTTACTGTTGTTGCTTGTGGCGGTGTGAAGCCATTGTAATCCAGCCCACTTAGTGCGCTCTCAGTTTCAAAGTCCTCTGCCGTTAAGCGAGGTGCCGATACAGTGGCGTCGGTGGTGCCCGAAAATTCTCTTTCAATTGTTATAGCATTGTCGCTGTCGCTTGCGCCGAAGCCCTCGATAATGTGGATAACCTTATATGTTGTATTCGTGTTCGCCGTCCAGTAGCCATACACAGTCACTGCGCCGTCGTCGGCTGTTGCGAAACTTGTGTCCTCCTCCACTGGAGTGATTCCGCTTGTGGAAGCGCCCACTGCAAGTTCGTCGAAGAAGAATCCGCCAAAGGTGTAGCCTGTTCTTACAATCGCGTCAACAAAGGTGCTGAGCGAGAAGGAATTTCCGCCAGTCTCAGCGGTGTAAAGCGTGCCGTAGTTAGCGTCATAGGTGATGTAAAGTCCGATTCTGCCACTGGTGATTGTAAGCGCGTTGCCGTCGACATTGACCGGTGATGCCACGCTTGTTGTGCCGTTTGGTGCGTCATTGAGGTCGAAGTAAACGAGGTACCTATTTGCCACGCCCACTGCCGTAATGGTCACATCGTCGTTTATGACGTTGGCGTTAATGGTGATGTCGCCGGTGGCTGAGTCATAGGTGTAATCGTCGGCGCCGAGAAGGTTAGCCTCAATTCTTTCGCCATTGTAGATAGCGATTGATGTTGGAAGACTGTAGCCCTCGTCCGCGCTGATTTTTGCCGTGTAGGCGTCATCTGTGTTGACGTTGCTTGCGCCCGAATCTCTTATTAGATTTTCTAGGTCGAAGATGACAGAGTTACTCGACGCGCTTGCCGAAACGGTCACGGTGAAGGCGCTTGTGAAGTTCGTCACGGTGGCGGTGTAAACGCCGTCAACCGCATTTTGGTTTGGCGTTATGGTTGCCGAGCCACTTGTCACTCTGAAGGTCACATTTTCATAGCCCTTAACTGCCTGAGCATAGACTGTGAAGGTTGTGCCAGTTGTTGCGTTATATACCGCACTTTCTTCATAGGTTTCGCCTTCAACTCTAACAAGAGCGTGTTCGCCGTTCACAGTTATATTGTAACTATTAGGAGTTGCCGAACCTGTGATTACCACATTGCCGTTGATAATACCCTCGTTGATTGTGACAACACCAGTTTCTGTGCTGTAGGTGTAGTAGGTGCGTTCTTCGGTGTTTGTGATATCGATTCCATTGATATTGACAGAAATTGTCTCTGGATAGGTGTAGCCAGCGTTTGGTGTGATTGTGAAGGAAAGCGCCTCGCCACTTGCCACGCTATTAGGGTTATTTGCCGTCGCGTTTGTGATATTCACAGAAACCGCGTTATTTCCAGCCGTCCACTCTGCTCGCAAGGTCACATTGCCCCAGCGCCCAGCAAGTGCGGAGTTGAGTTCGACTGTTGCGTCGTTTACCCAACTGCCTTGGCTTGCACTTGTCACAACAAAGTGCGATAGAGTATATCCGGTTCGTGTGATTGCTGTCACCGGATAGATATTTTCAGTTGATTCGATATTGTAAACTTGCGTGCCGTCATAGCCACTTGCAAAACTCTCGCCTTCGCCAAGGGTGTAGGTAACTGTGTAAGAAGTTGGCGTCCACTGAGCCACGAGGGTGACGTTGCCGTACCTGCCCTGAACGCTTGTGCCAGCGTCATAGGTGGCGTTTGCTAGCCATGAGTAGGTGCCGCCAAGTGCGCCGGTGTCCGCTGTCGGTTTCCAGCCAGCAAAAGTATAGCCGTTGCGCGTTGCTGTTCCCAGCGTCACTGTGGTGTTTTCAATATTATATCCCACAGTTGCCGGTCTTGGAAGGTTCACTCCGCCAACCTCGCCCGCTGAGTAGGTTATGGTGTAAGGTGTTGGCGTGAAGTTAGCCTCAAGCGTGGTGCTTTCGTCGATAGTCCAAGCGTTTAGAAGAGCGCCCGCGCTGTTTATAAGCCTAACATCAGCACTTGTATCAAAGCCGTTGAAGGTGTAACCTGCCCGACTTGCGGTTGGGTTAACCATGCCACTCAAAACGCCACTTGCGTTAGAAACGTAAAGGGTTTGTGTGTCGAATTTAACAAAGACGTTGTTATTTAAAATGTTAGAGTTGTCAAGGGTGCCTTCGCCCGCGTCAAGCGTGATTGTTATCACGTTCGCCGTCCAATAAGCGAAGATTTCGGTGTCGTCATTGTCAGTTGCAAAGGCGGTGCCTGCTGTAACCTCGCTTGTGCCGGTGGTTGGCAATGCGTCGGCGTCATAGCCAGCACGATAGAAGGAAACGAACTCGTAGCCCACTCTTTGAAGTGCGTCCGCAATGGAGGCAAGTGAAACATACTCGTCGCCGGCCCTCGCGGTGTAGAGCATTGCATAGGTGCCGTCATAGACCGCATAGAGGGTGATTTCGCCGTCCTTCACTTGAACATTTGCAAGGTTATTGAGCGTCGCCTCGGTGCTGCCGCGGGTAGCGTTCGAATCGTTGAGGTTAATGGTGACCATATACCTATTAGCCACGCCCTCAGCGCTAATCGTGATGTCACCCACCACACTTGCGCCATTGATAGTAATGGTTGCGGTGTTTTCGTTAATGGTGTAGATATAGTCGGTGTCCTCGTCAAGCGTTTCATTTCCGCTTTCAAGTGCCACCGTTATCGTCACGCTTGTTGGCAGGCTGTAACCTGTCATAGGCGTGAGTGTGGCGGTGTATGCTACACCGGATTCTGCCATGCTGTCGCCAGTTGCGTTAAGGTGAGGAGTGTTGAAGTTGACATGGTTGTCGCCCGCCGTCCACTCCGCTTGCAAGGTGACGTCCCCAAATCTGCCCGGCGTGATAGTTGCCGACCTAATTTTTTCAGTACTCGTCCAAGCATAAGCGCCCTCGCCAAGGTCGCCGACATTCGTTGTTGCGTGCCAATAATTCAAGGTATAGCCTTGTCTTGTAATGGTTGGCAAGGTGATTGTGCTTTCAATGGTGTAGGTTGTGGTATGCGAGATGCTGGTGATTGCGCCATCGTTTTCATTGTAACTAATGGTATATTTAATAGGTTTATAGTAGATATTTCTTGTGTTAGCGCTTGCGTCCGAAGTTGTGTCAACAACGGTGATAGTTTCGCCGGTTGCCACAATTGCTTCACCGCTTGCGTTCACGCGGGTGTAGCCGGTGATATCCGGATATGTCACCGTAACAGTATCGCCAAACTTGACATTCGATTCGATGTCTGCCTCTGCGATTGCGCCGGTGTATACCGAGCCGCCTTCGCCTTGATAGTAGAGGTAGTTCACCGTCACGGTGTAGGTGTTGCGCGTGTAGTAAACATAGACGGTGGAGTTGCCCTCGCCGGAGATAGACACGCTTGTGAAGGTGTTATCGTCGGTGATAACGCCAACTCCAGAGTAGGTGAATCCGGTGACAGATAACACTTTGCCTTGTCCCGACAAAAGTTCGCGTGTGATAGAAGCGTCGGTGGTGCCGGCGCCGGTGTCACGAAGTTCGATGTTTTCTTCGAACCTCTCTGCGCCGGTCGAGCCGGAGGTGTCTATCTTTTCAAACATATACCTTATGTTAAATGAGGTGTTTGCGTTACGCGTCAAGTGCGCGGTGATTGTTGTGTCCTTATATGGCATGGTGAAGGCGAAAGTGTAGGTCCTGCCAGTATTGCCATTTGTTCCGGTAACTGACGGGCTTGAAGTAAAGTTCGTGAACGAGTAGCCCGCTTTGAGCGTCACGGAAACGGTCACGCTTTTACCATACGTCACCTCGACGTTTGTGGTGCCCTCAGCCGGTGTTTCGTCAACAGAGATACTCATGCTCTCCACTGCCACAGGTAGGTCGCTTGTCAAAGTCAAGTTGATATCGTCGCGCCTATCATAGTAGAGCTTCAAAACTCTCGAGCCGTCGCCGTCGATATTGAGCGACTGACTGTCCTCAGTGGTGTCGGTGGTCGAAGAAGATTCATAGCGCAAGAAAGTAAAGCCGTTATAGGTTCTACTGTTATACGTATCGATATTGATGTCCTCGTCAGTTGTGCCTTTGCCCGAAATATCCGCTTGCAACTTGGAATCTTTCACAAATCGCCCGTCAAGCCTCTCGAAGTAGTACTCAACCTTATACGCCGTGTCGGTGTTAGGTGTGGCGGTTGCCATAAGCGAAACGCCGGTGTTTGCAACAGGCATTGTGAAGGAGTGTTCGGTTATATCTTCCAACTCAGTTTTTGAAGGTGTAACCACGGTAGAGCCCGCAACATTCTCCCAAGCGTCAAAGGTGTAACCAACGAGAATGTCTGCATTGATTGTTACAACCGCTTCATATTTCACGGTGTAAGTTTTGCCGATAACATTTCCGTCCTCGTCTTCCACATCTTTACCAGCGGTAACGCCGTCATTAATCACTGCATTGACATCGCTCACGCCGGTGGAAATTGAGAGTGTGAGAGAGTAAGTGTTTCTTGAGTAGAACACATAGATAATTGAAGTTCCAACGTCAATCGGATTTCCTTCTTCATCTTCGCCCGGTTTAGCCTGAATGATATCGCCTTGATATTCATAAGTGCTGTAGGTAAAGCCCGGGAATTCATATTTGTCGAAATAGTTTTCCACTTTGTCAGCAATAAGCGCATTGCTGTGTGTTTCAAATTGAAGAACGGTGTAGGTTTTTCCATTGTAATTCACCTTCTCGTCAACAGCGCTGACATTAGGTGGATACGGATTGCCTTCTGACGAGTCCACGAAGTCTTTTTGACTATCGTCATAGGTGATGTCCTCGGTGAGGTAGTAAACGGTGTAGGAAATATCTGTTCTTCCAATCCAAGTTGCATAGACGGTGAGTTCGCCTGTCGATTCCATACCTGCAAAGTAAGGGTCTGCGCTTGTCAAAATATGGTTGCCTGTGATAAAGGTCGCCTCAACTGTTGCATACGCAACAAGTTCAGTTGTTGGTTGAGCAATTCCGTCAACAACGTTAACTGTAACATAGACATATTTTGTAGGCTCAATGTCTTCTGCTTCGTTTCCGCCACGCTCAAAAACATATTTACTTTCAATCGTATCTTCGGTGACTGTCACGCCGTCCATTTTAAGGTAAACGTCAAGCGCGAGTGCGCGATACTGGTTGCTTGTTGACCAGCCGGCGAAATAGTAACCAGCAAGCGACGGAGTCGGCCAAATAAGTTCGCCAAACGCGTGGTCATATCTCACGGTTGTGGTGGTTTGAGAAATTTGAATATTGCCATTTTCCGGTTTCGTGTCATCGGTGTTAAAGTTGACGGTGTATTCCTTTGGATTGTAGGTGGCAACAACATTTCCCTGCCCTTCACTAGCGAAAATACTATTTTCATCAAACATATAACGTCCGTCAACTCTAGAACCAGGAACAGCAAAGCCATTTTTGTCAATGAACATTTGAGTTGTAGTCTGTTGCCCAAAGAAACCAGTCAAAACATAACCCGTCTTATCATAAAGAGACAAATCTTTAACAATTTGAACATCTTTATATGATTGCCCATAAGTTAAAGTAATACTTTCAACTTCTATCGCATCGCTTTCACTTCCGCTCCAAATATCAAGATGATAAGATGTCGCTTCCCAAACGGCATAGAGTGTTACGCTTCCGCCATTTGTGGTTGTGAAGTTTGGTGTGGTAAGTGTTACGCCTGCGGTGTATTCTGCACTGTATGCTCCTTCCTCGGTTGAGTTGTTCTGCGTGCGTGACCAACCGCGGAAGGTGTAACCATAGAAGTCGAAGTTATTTTGAGCGAGTGTGACATTTTGGTCATAGGTCGCCCTTGTTGGAGCGGTTGTGCTGGTTGCTATGCCGTAGAGGTCATTGCCATTCGTGCTCTTTAAACTGTTCCACGAGTAGGTGATTGTATAGGTGTTTGCCTCCCAGATAGCGTAAAGATTGATGTCGTTCGCGGTGGTGTAAAGGAAGGCGTCGCCCGGATTGATGATATCTGCGCCAGTTGCCGTGCGCTCGCGTGCCCAGCCAAGGAAGTGATAGCCAGTTTTACTAAATCCGGTTGCGCTGAGTGCTAAAGTGGTGTAGTTTTTGTTGAATGTCGCCTTGGTAGGGTCAATGTATGTGCCCTCTGGCTCAACCTCATTATTTGCATAATAGGTTACGGTGTAGGTGTTCGCCTCCCAAACGGCGTAGAGGTCAACTGGGCCCGCGGTGTTGTGGGTGTAAGAAAGGTTATCGAGCGGATAAATAATACCGCCGTTCGCGCTTTCTGCCCAGCCCACGAAGTCGTAGCCCTCTCTTGCGATTGCGAGGTTACTGCCGTTAAAGGTGGTGCCGTTTGGCAAGGTTATTGTTTCGTTGAAGTCGATGTTGATTTCGTAACTTGTCTGTCCGCCAATCGTGCCCTCGTTGCCGTGTAAGGTGAGTTGATAGCCGATAGGTTTTGCGTTTACGGTGAGCGTGGTATCCTGTGCCGGCATGGTGAAGGTGTTGTTCGTCACCGTTCCGCCCGACCACGACTTGAAGGTGTAGCCGGTGTTATACGTCACGTTTATGGTGACATTTTCGCCGTAGGTCACGGTGTAAGCGCCATTCTCGCCCGCGGTAAGTGCCTTGCCGTCCACGCTGACGGTGATGTTGCCAATGCCGTTAGCGTTTGTGCCTTTTGCAATGGTGAGAGCGTATTCTTGAATCTCCCAAACGGCGTAGAGAGTTGCCGTTCCTCCGTTAATCGAGGTGCGGTTAAGAACAACATTTTGCCCAGCGGTGTAGGTCGTGCCATTGCCGTCTGCTTGTGTGTTCCAGCCAATCATTTTGTATCCGGCTAGGCTATAGCCGTATTCGGCGATT
The DNA here is from genome assembly GCA_944349515.1 of uncultured Clostridia bacterium. Taxonomy (GTDB): domain Bacteria; phylum Bacillota; class Clostridia; order Christensenellales; family UBA1242; genus Caccovivens. The sequence goes on from CALVNE010000043.1 coordinate 24,715, forward strand.
TCGGTTGCCTCGTTCCAAGTTGCGGAAACGCTCGAGTCAAAGCCCTCGGCGGTCTCCACATTGCCACCGCCGATAAGAGTGGAGGCGTTCGAGTCATAGTTCAAGGTGTAGGTGTTCGCCGTGTAAACTGCGCGAAGGTCGACGTTGCCGAATTTATCTGCGGTAGAGAAGGACGCGTTCACGTCAACCCTTTCATCTGCCTTCCAAGCATAGCCGGTGTCGGTTTGCCCAGCATTTTCCATAACAACCCAGTGGCTGAAGGTGTAGCCGGTGCGCGCTGGTGGCGCGGTGATGTTGACGGTGCTATCGATAACGTACTGAACTGTTGAGGTTTCGTTGAAGTCGGTTGTATCCGCCGAAGAGGTGGTGTAGTGATAGGTGATTGTGAAATTCGGCTTTGAGAAGGTAGCAGTCAAAGTTGCCGTATCATCTGTCCTCGTCCACGCGCCGTTCAAAACGCCGTTTGCGTTGATAACGGTGGTGCTATTGTAGGTAAAGCCGGTGAAGTTATAGCCGTATCTGTTTACCGTCACCCTTTCGATAGGCGTGGATAGAGCATTGCCACTCATGCTTGCATAGAGAGTGTCATCATCAAAGTAAACATACACGGTTGTGTGCGATAGAGAGCCTGTCACGCCCTCGCCGAGCGTCAAGGTCAAGGTCACGGCTTTCGCTTGCCAAATGGCGTACAAGGTCTTCCCGTCTTGCGTGCTAGCCGTCCAGTTCGCGTCAAGCGCGCCGTCGGAGCCAATGACGATGTTTCCCGCCGTCCTGTCGGTGGACCAGCCGAGGAAGTTATATCCAAACCTTGAAATCACAAGGTCCTCAGCGCTCATCGCGGTGCCCGGTGTGTAAGGATAGGTGTCGCCACTGCGCGACGAGTAGATATTTGTTGTGCCGTAGGTGATGTAGATTGTTCCGCTGTTTGGCGCTACGGTATTTTCGTCCGCCGTGCCGATATCGTCGTTCGTGTTAAGCGCAACTTCTACAGTGTTTGCCGTCCATTGTGCCACAAGTGTGACATTACCAAATCTGCCCGCGCTGAGCGTGCCGGAAAGCACCTCGCCCTCCGTCCATGAATAACTGTTTTCGGAAATCTGCCCAGCGTTTGCGTCCACGCGCCAGCCCATAAAGGTATGCCCAGTCTTTGACGGCTGAGGCAAGGTGATAGACTCTGTGACATGATAGGTGTCGGTGTCCTTCGTGTCTTCGTTAAGGAAGGTTATTGTGTACTTGTCAGCCGAGGCAACCGCGGTCAAGGTGGCACTGCCGTTGCCCATAATGATATCTTGGCCGTTAGTGGTTTGAGTGAAGGTGGTTGGCACTGTGCCGGTGTAGGACCACTGCGAGAAGGTGTAGCCGTTTAATAGTTCTGCCGAGATATGCTGTTTTGCGCCGAACACGGTGTTCACGGCGGTGCTTGGCGAAACGCTGGCGATACCGTTGCCCGCCTCAAGGGTCAAGGTGACGCTGTTTCTTGCAAAGTAGAAGTAAATTTTTGTGGAGCCGTCCGCCTTGATAGTTGCAGAGGAGGTATTTCCAGAATAGCCGGTGTGGAAGTGGAAGCCGTCCGAGTAGTAGTTAAACGGTCGCGTGCCAGAGGAGTCGGTGACGCTGACGCCGTTATTGGAGGCAGAAATGGTGATGTTCTGCCCGGTGGTGCCTTGTCTTGTAACCGTATGGTCGGCAACATCTGCAATGTTTTCTTCCGTAAACTCTGCGTAACTTAACGCGTTATTGTTATCCACATCGATATCTTGAAGGAAGATATAGATTGTGTACTTAGTGTCGGTATTTGGCGTCCAAACGGCAGTAAGTTCGATATCGCCATAAGTGTTTGCCGGAAGGGAAAGCGATGCTCCCGAAACGGTTGGAAGAGTGCTGGAGTGCCCATCTTCGTCTGCCCACGAAACCGTCCAGTGCGAGAAGGTGTAGCCGGTGCGCGTTGGGTCGGTGAGAGTGAGCGTCTGCACGCTTATGCCCGTTGTGTAAGATGTTGGGTTTGACGCGCCGTTTGTGCCGTCCTCAACATCATAGGTGATGTTGTAAGTTTCGCCGGTGAAGTAAAGCACAAGCACCATTGTCCCTTCTCTCGTTTTAATACTGATAGGAGAGAAGGTCTCTTGACTTACAAACTCTTGCCCCGTGTAAGAATAGCCCGTATAAGTGTTGCCCGCGTAAACTTGCAAATCTGGAATAACAACAGTTGAGCCGTAGTAAACCTCACTGCCGAAATCGGAAACAGCAGTGCTGATTGAAGTTCCATTGACTGTAACATTAAATCTGTTTCGGTTTCCTGCGCCGTCATCTTTCTCGCCACCAATGTTAAAGTCTACATCGAAATAATATTTATTCCTCTCATAGTAAACCTTAAACACGGTGGTTTCGGTTGCAGAGATTACGTTTTTGATGACGTTGGAGGTGTTGTCGGTGTCATAGGTGAAGCCGGTGTCGAGATAGTCCGCTGGTTTGATCGTCACGGTGGAGTCGGTTGGTGCAGACGCCGTCTCCGTTTTTGTGGCGGTTGACTCATATTCGCCAGACAAGTTCATTTGATAAATTTCAATCGAATACTCAACATCTTCAGCGCTGGCGTTCGCTTGTATAGTGACATTCGATGCCACATTGTGCGTGTAGGAGTTGCCCGTGACTTCCACTCCGCCACTTAGCACCGTCCAACCAGCAAAGGAATAGCCGGTGGCTGGCGTTGCGGATAGGGCGACCGTGGCGCCGAATTTCACGGACGTACCGCTCACGCCTGCTCCGCTTGCACTTGCGGACTTAATGCCCGTGCCGAGATTTATGGTCAAGGTGTAAGTATTTCGGGTGTAATAGAGCCTAACGACCAAGGTTTTCTCACCGCCGATATTGAGCGAGGAGGTGTCGGTGTTGTTCGTTTCGTAGTGGTTATATTCAAAGCCGGTTATTGCAAAGTTGTAAGTTGTGAGGTTGACATCGGTGTCAACAAGCCCGGTTTCCGGGTTGGTGCGCGCGCTGTCAATGGTGTAGTCGGAGCCGGTGATGTTTTGTAGGTAATATTCCACGGTGTAGTCAACATTTGTCTTTTCCCAAATGGCGTAGAGGGTGACTGCGCCGTCCACTGCCGACAACGTCCACGGGTTGATTAGCGTGCCGGTGGCGTTGATGACATTGCCACTTTCTGCGTCCTCGCTGTCCGCCCAGCCACAGAAGTTATATCCCGCGCGGGTTGGAACAAGCGCATTGTCGGTAAGGGCAGTGCCGGAAGGCGTGGTGATATTCGTCCTATTCGCATAGATATCTGTGCTATCGTAGCCGATATATACAGCGGAGTAAGAGAATGCGCCCGCCTTAGTTTCGCCGTCACCGTCGTTAATGTCGAGGTTGACGCGGATAAAGTTGTTATCCGAGTTAAGGTTGAGTGTGAAGTTTGTTGCCGGCATGGTGAACTCATATCCGCCGCTAACAGGGTCACCCAAGGTCACAGCGCCCGTTGGAGTGGTGGTGTAGGAAACGTAGGTGTAGCCGGTGGCGGTGGTGATGACAATTCTCACCGTACTGCCGAAGTCGACGTTATACACGCCCTCGGTGGAGGTTTCGGTGGTGTGGTCGCCGGTGACAGAAACGCTCGTGATGTGTTCGTCGGCGTTAATTGTCAACACAAAGGTATCCACGCGCCAAATTGCGTAGAGTATGTCCGCCTCAGCGAAGGTGGAGTTGTTTATAAGCGCGCCGTTCTCGTTGATAACGCACTGACTTAGCGTTGTGGCGTTAGCGTCCGTTGCCCAGCCGACAAAGACGTAGCCGGTGCGGGTGGCTTTTGGTGCCACAGTTTCTCTGTCTGCGCCGGTGGAGTTATAGATATTCTTTGTGCCGTAGGTGATATACACCTTATTGTCGGTGATTTCCACGTCGCCGGTGTCAAGTTTTGCCGAAGAGTCAGAGCCTGCGTTGAGGTTGAGGGTGATTTCGTAGTCATTCATGGTGTAGTGCGCGTAAACGGTGTCGCCAGAGGTTGCCGTGTAGTTCGCCCTAAGCGAGCCGGTGGCACTGATAAACAAGGTGCCAAGGTCGCCCTCGGTGGTCGTCCAACCGTTAAAGGTGTGACCAATTTTGCTTGCCGACGGAGTGACAACGGTTTGCGATGTTGCGCTTTGATAGAGCGTTGTGCTGTCAAATTCAGCATACACCGTGTCGCCCGAAATGGTGTTGCCGTCAATCGAGCCACC
>CALVNE010000044.1 GCA_944349515.1 uncultured Clostridia bacterium
CGATAGGGCATCCAGCTCACCGGCTCCAGTTCGCTGCACAGATACATGCCGACGCCGCTGATCCATTCAAACGTGACGTCATCGCGGATGAGGACATACATAAACCCCTGCGGCTCTAGTTCAATGAGCATATAGTTCAGTTCATCGTATTCATTGTAGATCGGATACACTTCCAATCCCGTGTATTCGCTCCCTTCGCCCAAAAAACGCTCCTCTGCTCGCTCGGTGACGCGCTGGATATGCTGCTCTTCCGAATAACTTCCCGCCGTACAGCCCGTGCACAGCGACGCCGCAACCAGCGACACCCCCGCCGCAATACACACAAAACTCTTTGAAAGCTTTTTCACATTGACACCTCCTTCATCGACACTTACTTTAATTTGTCAGATATACTCTTACCTCTAAATCAGAAAAGTTCCAAGTATCCCCAAATGCCCCATGCGCTCCAAATCTGATTGTTAGTTGATCAATATCCTTATAGCTATTTAGCTCCAATGTAAAGTCGTGCGTATGCGGCCCAGGCGTTGTATTCGTCACGCCTTCCCCATGCTCAAAAGTTTTCATCGCCAACTCTTGATCTCCATTATAAACATACACATCCTGATATCCGTCCTGATCTTCCCATATCGTCAATGAAACAGTTACTTTAATCGTATCCAACGTGGTATTCTTTACATAATTGTAATACATATTCATATTGACATTGAAGGAATACGACGGCTGTTGGTTAATACCCGTATCCTGCACTTTTGAGCTACCAGTTTTGAACGCAGTCTTAATCAAATAATCGTATTTTGCATATAACGTAATATTCCTTGCTTCTGATTTTCCAATCGACTGAACAGGTTCGCCTGAAAAATCGCTTGAATCATACCAACCATAAAAATTACTCAACGGAACATCCTCGCCGTGGGCGCCTGCTCCTCTGAATACAATGTTTGGTAATTGATTTAAACCTACCCCAACTCTGTATGTAGTTGTTGGAACGTACATATTTGATGCTAAATTTTTAAAATATACATTGTATACAACACGTCTCCAAATTGCATCCAGAGTAACATCCTTTCTTTCTATTGTATAGCTATATCCAAAATTGCTTACTGATACATCTTTCGTTAGATATCCCCATGCTTCCCAAGTGCCTTCATATTGATACCTTGTAGGCGAAGGCAATTTAATCCTTTCTCCGGCAATGCCCTGAACAGACGGCACGCTAGACCCGCCATTGGTATTGAAAGTTACCGTGTATAACTTTTCCCAATAGGCATACAGCTTTATATTTTGGGGCTCCGTGATCTCAATAACCTTATACTCTGGAGCGAAAACAGAAGATGTATACCAGCCCATAAACCTATATCCGCTGCGCTCTGCCGAAGTCAATTTTAACGGCAGATCTTCTTCTATAAAGAAAACAGGATTATCATGAGAGTATCCATATCGAAAATCAATGTAGTATTGCTCCACCCACTTAGCATATAAAACAATGTTTTCTTTCACGCCTGTCGGACAAAAAGTTCCTGCATATTGATCAAAATCCGAATCGTAGAACCAGCCTTGAAACACATAGCCGTATCTTTCCGGAATCGGGTATGTAAATGTATCATTTTCCGTAAATGTATCCGTTGTAGTTTCCATGCTGCCGCCATTCAACTGGTAAGTGACAGTATATACGTTCTCCAAAATTTCCCATTTTGCGTAAAGAGTTATCGTATCATCATATTCTGTCCATAATTCGCCCTCCGCCCTCGGAGCCCCGCTAAAATCGGAAGAATCATACCATCCTTTGAAAGAATAACCTTCCTTCTCAGGGACGGGAAGCGAAAAATACCCGCCGTATTCGACACTGTCATTGTAATCAGCATCACTGAACTCGCCGCCATTTAACTCATAATCAATATACGTTGAATGTACTTCAAGTTCATTTTCGTATTGCTGCCATAAGTCATTATTTTCATACTGATTAGCAATACGCTGTGGGATATAGATTGTCAAGTTTTCCCCGGTCGCATCAAACGTCCCGGTACCGACATACACAATACTGTTCAAATTATTGATATAGACAGTATTCAAATTTTCACAGCCAAAGAATGCATAAGCGTCTATGGTGCGCGCTGCGTTATTCATGGTAACTGTCTGCAAATTTGCATTATCGCACACCGCAAACGGACTTATGCTATATAGCCCACTCAAATCAAGGTTGGATGCCGTACCGTTATATTGATATAATGCCTTTCCTATCACCACCTTGTCCGGAGCATTATCCAGCCATTTCGTACCTTCTAATGCACCGCTGCCTACAGACTCAACTTTATTGGCGCTTATATTCACTAAGTTCGCACAGTTACTGAATGCGTATTCGCGTATCGTTGTTGCATTATTCAAATTAATAGATGCCAATGAATCATTCCCATATACGGCATATTCCCCAACACTCACTACACTACTTGGCAGTGTGAAGGACGTGGTCTGTTTCCCTTCCGGATAAGAAATCAACTCTGTTTTATTTTTATTATACAAAATACCGTTGCTGACCGAATAGTACGGATTGGTTCCAGCTTGAGTAAAATTCTTGAAATTAGAGCAATTCAAAAAAGCTCTGTCATCAATATGCGACATATTCGCCCCCACTCTAAAGGAAGCGATATTCGTCTCCCCAAATGCATATAAGCCGATTTGTGTTACAGGCGTGGGCAAAGTAAAGGTCGATAATGAAGAACATCCGGCGAATGCCGCTTCTTTCACTTCCTTTAATTGAGCCCCGCTGGCAAAAGCTATTGTCTGAAGGTCGCTACAACCGCAAAACGCATACTTACCAATAGACGTAACTGTAGACGGAACAACGATCTGTGTTGTGTTACCATTGGCAAAAATATCGCTGAAAGCATAAGCACCGATTTCGGTTACCGTATATCCATCAAGCTGGCTTGGAATTTCAAACGTACTAATTCCGTCCACTGACCCGCGATAACCATATATCGCACAACTTCCATCACTTTTTACATCATAGACAAATCCAGATTTACCGGAGCCGACCTCAATATTACATACAATATAATTAATGAAACTAGCATCCTGGGTCTCAAGATTATGTACAACCGCAGGTTGTCTCGCAGAAAGGCGTACGGCGTCCTCATCATCAAACTTTTTTGTATAAGTCTTAAATTCATAAGAACGATATGTATTGCTATGCTCATCCACTCCCAATTGAGAAGTCAAGTCAACCAACGTATCATTCATAAAATAATGACTGACCGCATAAGGCACAAGCGCATGCACAACATTATCCCAAAAATCTCCGGAGTATAAATCAAACATTGACAGGTCTGATACAATTTGTACCCAGCTTTCAAACTCGCTTTCCGAATAATCTACTCCCCGAAACAAACTCGCCACAAAATCCACAATATCAGCTAATGCATTAATATTTTGTACTTGCATTGGTGACCACTTATCTATACCTAATAAAATGCCAAGCGCTGCTTTATATTGTGGCTCAACAACATTAAATTGATCACTTGTAAGCGCCGTCACTAAATACTCTAAATCCGAATACCCTCCCAAGGCATGAATTTCAATATTCTTATAAAAGGAATTAGATCCGGCATAATATCTGTTAAAATAGGACGTATAAATTTTCCTCGTAATAATATCGCTTAATCCATTGGGAGACGCAGCACAAAACTGTTCCCCCAACACGGTCGACCCCGTATCCGTGCCGAAATACGGCGTCCCCATGCTGAACATTTCCGCTACGAGATCTGGATGATCCAAGGCGTATTGCAAATTGGTAATCCCGCCACGGCTGTGCCCGATTAAATTGATTTTTGGCAGCTTCCCGCTCAGGTATTTCACATCATATACAATCTTGCTCAACATATAGTTGAATTCTTCGTATGTTTCGTTGTTATAACCGTTTGCACCCGTGCTTGTTGCTTCAAAAATTATAATGATGTGTTTATTTACATCCGCCAGTTTTTCAGTTTTGACAATATCTTTATATGTACCATTGGTTAAATCCGTATTTGCTGGGTTTTTCAAATCCATTAAGGAAAACTCCTTAGGCCCTGTCATCTTTGCCCAATAGATAAGCGCTTCGCCGCCTAAGAGCTGCTCATCGATTTTCGAGATCAAAGAATTTGGCGAATATGCAAACTTAAAAGCCTCCTCATTACTCCACGCAAGCGTTCCACTTTGATTGCTCCAATGCGAAGCATTACCCCCCAAACCATGCGTCAACACCGTGATCTGCGGTGTATCAGAAATCGACCGACCAGACAATCTCCCTTTGGCGCTCACATTGAAATATTGATATAAACGATATTCCTCCGTGCCTTTTGTATAGGGATTGGCGCCATTATATGCATAAGTATTGGTTTCCTCATACAATTGTTTTTCTGTCAATGAGCTGCTGTATCCCGTAAAGATTCCCGATTCTTCGGCCGACGCCAATGTGATACCGCTTGCAAAAACTGCCGCAAAACATATCATCAGTACAATCAACGTCCCGAATGCAAACACTGCGCTGCGCTTTGTACTTCTTTCGCTCATCAATATTCCCTCCTAAGTGATTTTATTGCTGATACCATTTGGCATACAATCGCGTTTCCTGATACAATGCCTCGCCTTCCTCGTTG